>JAQTPL010000002.1 GCA_028712895.1 bacterium
TCGTATCAGCCGGAGTTGTTGTGGTAAACGTGTAATCAGCGCTGGTAGCCAGATTACCTGCAGCATCTCTGGATTTAACGCGGTAATGATAGAGCGTACTGGCAGTTAAACTAGTTAAGGTTACACTGTGATTAGTGACCATGCTGATATTTAACGTAGAACTGGTGCCATAACTGGTAGTTAAGCCATATTCAACCTGTGTATCGCTGGCTTCATTAGTAGTCCAGGTGATGGTTGCACCGCTGGTGGTTATGCTAGAGCTGGCAATACTGCTCAGTATAGGAGCAGTCGTATCAGGAACCACGACAGCAATACCATCACTAGACCCGGAGAAACTGCCATACAATCCTACCCCATTCTTGGCCCTGACCCTGGCATAATAGGTACTACCAGCAGTCACACCTGAGGTAACGGTAAATGAGGTGACATTTCCGACATCAGTATTGAAGACTAAATTGGTGAACCCAGTATCTTTGGCTACTTGCAGATAATATCCATTCAAGCCGGATTCAGGATCTGCTGAAGTTCCGACAGTCCAGTTAAAGGTCAAAGAAGTGTTGGTAGTAGAAGCTCCCTGATCAGTAGGCGTAGATGGCGTACCGGTAGGAGGAGTTGTATCAGTGGCTACTGGTATTTCGTCATAAGAAACTTCGTCAACATAGAAAGTGATCGGGCTGGCGATGCCGGTATTGCGTGACGCTTCAATGAAAAAGTACCACACTCCATTTATGGAACTGAGGTTTAAACCAGCCAGGTCAATATTGATCGGCTGCCAGGCAGTAGTTAAAGTGTACGCCGCCTCTTTTTTTGCGCTATCCGTAGCTTGGCCTGTACCGAAGGTAACGACTACACCATTAACTGAAGATTTGGCCATGAAAGTCAGACGTTTATTACCAGTTAAGTTAATACCCGCACCCTCCCAGCTTCCAGAGTACAAACTGTAAATACCAGCCCAGGATTCCGACGCGGGATTATAAGTGAATTTTGTGCTAGTGTTGCCGCTAAACTTGTCTCCGGTAAAAGCAGGATCACATGTTAAGCTTGCTCCGTTACTAGATCCCATAAAACCGGTAAGCCCGTTCAGCCAACTGGTATCCCAGTACATACGATATGGGAATGTACCTGTTCCGCCAGTACCTGTATATTCGTACGCTACAGTCACATCATTAAGGTAAGGAGTAACTGCCGGATTGGAAGTCACCAGGAAGGCGGTGAAACGCAAGTCAGACCCGGCTACCGGGAAAGTGAACTTAATCCCAGGGGTCACATCATACCAATTGCTACCGCCATTGCTGCTCATCCGGAAATTGACGGTCTGTCCATTCAAGGTGGCATTATAGGTTAAAGTAGCTGCGGTTACATTATTAGCAGCCGTATCAATAGTAGTCGTTTGGGCAAAGCAACCGTTAACATAGGTTGTCCCGGCAGTGAATAAAGGCAAGTCACTAGTCCAAGCCCTGGTTCCGGAAGATAATATTCTATTGGCATACAAGTTGCTGTTAGACATCCAAATGGCAAACAAACCGCCGGCGCCATCATGAGCTACAGCAGCTGCACTCTGCTCAATAAAATCATTATTGGTAAGCTGTATCCCACCCTGGGTCCAGTAATTTGTATCAGACTGGGACAGTTTCACACCCATGAGACGGATATCATAACCACTGCCAGTATTATATTTATCACGGAAAACAATATATTTGTTATTGGAAGAATCGATGGTTATCATTGGCATTTCTTTTTGCAGGTACATTTCCCCGGGTACAGAGACCAGTACTGGCCCGGATACCCGTGAACCACTAGTGTTAAATCTCTCATATTGCACTGTAAAATTGGTGTAATAGACAATACCGAGATAACCAATGGAATCAACGACGATCCTGGCCTGGCTGACTGAGCCAATACTATAGGTAAGCAATTGACTACCATCGGCAGGATTGATCCGGGCAACAGTGCCGTTACTGCCGGCTACATAGACATAACCGGCATTGGAAGCAATACAGGGATCATTGCCTACGCCGGTGTATTTATCGCCCCAAAGTTTGGTGCCGCTGGTATTAAATTTGGATATGAATGAGCCGGTACCCTGCGGGCCATACCGCTGATAAACAATATATATACCATTGCTGGAATCGATCGCTATGTCATGCAGGCACCATTCTGCTGAATAAGCCGCGGAATCAGCCTGCCGGTCCCAGAGGAAGTTACCATTGCTGTCATATTTCAATACTCTTAAGTTACCAGTGCTGACTGCATAGGAAACATAGATATTATTGCTGCTGTCACAAGCCACTCGGGGAGCCTGGTCCCAGACACCGTCTAAAAGTACTGATTGGTTTAGTTTATAATCTCCCCAGATCTTGGTCCCGCTGGTATTATACTTAGCGCCATAAACGTCTATCGCCCCATTGCGGCTATCGATCCATACCATGATCATATTGTTTGAGGCATCCCGGGTTATGTGCATGCTTTTTTGGGTATAGCTGGCGGTGCTGGTGGTCGGTAAAGACACTTGCCCGGTGGAAGTATTCCATACTGCGGTGGTATTGGATGCTTTGTAAGTGGTAGTATTAAAACTTTCGGTGAAAGTGGTGGTATCGGCCAAAACTACCTGGCCATATACCAGGCAGGAGAGTAAGGACAGGGTCGTTGCAGCAGACTTAAAGATCGTACTTAACTTCATCGTTGTCTCCCTAAAAAAAATATAGTCCTTCGATTTAGTGTTTGAAAATATTACCAAATTGATACGGTCTCGCCCCGTATCCTTTGATCCTACTTTCACACACCTCTTCGAAGCACTATTAAGGTAAACAACAATAGGTACGTGTGTACCTGAGGTTTGGTGTTTTCTTAGGTGGTTTTGATTATGATGTAATAAAAATACCAGAGATTTGCAGTTTGTCAAGCGGTTTTTATTTAAGAAATATTACACAGATTAGAGCTGCTGAGTATAAGTATTTCCCCGGCATTAATGAGTAGTAGCGAGCAATGAGCTATTTCTGTGGCTTAGTCAGTTCCATCAGCGACAAAGCAATAGAAAAAACTAAAGCGCAAATCGTGAATTGGCCATAGGCTCTAACTGAAAATCCCAGTAACATCGAACTCTTCATGGATGCTGCTGCTATGGATGTAATAAATCCCACAAAAGCCAGAAAAATGAATATTTCAGACCAACGCCTCATTTTATCATCCCTCTCTTTCTTCAGGTTCCCTAATAATATCAAATAATCCTTTATTTTGTAAAGTTTTTTTATGGCTTTTCCGGCTCCGTGGCAATAGCCAGTTTTTCTACCCCGTTCCTCTTGGCAATGTCCATTGCTTGTACGACTGTCCCGTGCAGGACTGCCCGGTCGGCTTTAATGATCAGTGAATTATCTTTACGTCCGGCGAATTTTGCCTTCAATTCACTGGACAGGGTATTTACATATATTCTTTTATTACCAATATAATATTTATTCTCCTTGGTGATAGTCAGCACTATCTGTTTTTCCGGATGAGGATCACTGGTGACGGCCTTCGGCAATTTCACTCTTATAGCCTGCGGCAAACCAAAACTGGCCCCGATCATAAAGAAGATGACCAGATTAAAAATGACATCAGTCATCGGGGTAGGATCCAGCCGCTCTATGAGACGGTGATGCTTCCTTTTAAACTTCATTTTTTCAATGTCCTGTCTTTGTCATTCTTTTCCCTGGTCACAACCCCGACCACTTCAGCGGAACTTTTTTCTATACCTAATATAAAAGTATCTACCCGGGCTACAAATAAATTGTAGGCCACTACCGTTGGGATCGCAATGAATAGTCCATACGCGGTAGTTACCAGGGCTTCACTCACGCCACTGGCCACCACCTGGGGCGTAGTGACATTAGCTGCAGCAA
The DNA here is from genome assembly GCA_028712895.1 of bacterium. Classification (GTDB taxonomy): domain Bacteria; phylum CAYTYR01; class UBA6262; order UBA6262; family UBA6262; genus UBA6262. The sequence goes on from JAQTPL010000002.1 coordinate 3,879, forward strand.
TGGCATTAAAAGCAGCGATCATCCCGATCACTGTGCCGGTAAAACCAAGCAAGGTGGACACACTAGCCAAAGTAGACAAAGTAGGCAGGAACTTTTCCAGCTTGGGGATGGCATCCAGCCCCGCCTCTTCCATAGCTTCTTCCATGGCTAGGCGGCCATGCGATTTTTCCTTCAATCCCGCAGCCAGGACAAATGCTACCGGCCCGGGAGTTTGCTCGCATAAAGATATTGCCTCCGCAATTTGCCCTATATAAACCAGCTTTTTAAGTTCCTTCATAAAACCGGCGATATCAGTCTTAACACGATGATAATAAAAGAATCTTTCAATAATAATGGCTGCAGATAAGATGGAACACAATAATAGCGGCCACATCATTATCCCACCCTTGGCAAAATACTCAAACACGATTAACCTCCAAATAGTCGCTAGTCGCTTGTTTCTAGTCGCTGGTCAGAAATCTTAAAAACTAGCGACCAGGAACTAGTACCTGTTAACTGTTTTTTAAGGTGACCAGCAGGGAGTATAGATCTCTCCTTTAAACTGGTCTGCTAATTCTCCGGGAAATAAAGGCCTTTGGTTGGTACCGTCATTATTCATCACAAAAAGCTGGCTTTTCCCGTTACGGGTACTGACAAATACCAGGAAACGGCCGTCTGGGGACCAACTTGGATTTTCATTCCGTTTGGTATCCTTAGTCAGCTGCTGCTGGTAATTTCCGCTGACATCAGTGGTAAAGATATTAAATTCACCCTTCGCCATCCGGCAAACATAGGCAATCCGTTCACCGGTAGGCGACCATTCGGGAGAATCAGTATAGGTATTGCTGTACACCAGCCGCCGCACATTAGCGCCATCAATATCTGTAATAAACATCTGGGGGACTCCGGTCCGGTCACTGATAAATACCAGATCTCGGTTGCTGGGCGACCAACTGGGAGCAGCGTCGATCCTTTTATTATTAGTGAGCCGCCGGACCATTTCCCCGGCCGGGGTCAGCAGGTATAATTCAGGATTACCGTCCTTGCTGAGGACGATCACCAGTGACTTGCCATCACGAGAAAATCTGGCCATGGAATTCAGGCCTTGAAATCCAGACAGCATTTTACGCCCGGTCCCATTGTCTTTAATGATATACAGGTCAGGATTATTATCTTTATATGAGGTATAAATAATGCGCTGTCCATCAGGAGCCCATTTTGGCAGCAGTACCAAAGCGTTTTCCTTAGTCAAGGTACTGAGCCCGTACCCGTCATAATCAACCAGATATATTTCCCGCTGGCCTTTGTTCTCTCCCACAAAACATATCCGGGTATGGGCAATACCTTTTTCCCCGGTATACCGGAAAACAATTTCATCGCTGAAATCGTGGATCGATTTGCGCAGGATCGAATTGATGGCTTTATACCGTACCCCGGTTACTCTTACTTTGCTGGTCGTATCGTATAAATAACATTCCAAGAGCAGCTGGCTGTCTTTTTTAATAATAGTCCCTTTCACTACAGCGTCCACTCCCTGTTCTTTCAATTCGTTATAATCAAGGCTGGAAGACTGCAATTTCTGCTCATCCACCCCATCGGCAATAGTGAAATATCCGGATAAGTTCAGGTCATTTTTAATGATCGTGGCTACCTGGACTCCCAGGTTCTCTTCACCCAAGTCTTCTAATTCGCTAAATGGCGCTACGGCAATATTGATCTTACGGGAGTCAAACTTGGAAATATCGATCGTGACATCTTTGTTTGCAGCGAATAATAAAGAGACTGAAAGCAGGCCTAATAAAACAACAGATAAAGCCTTTTTACTCATTATTTTATCCTTCTTTTTTAAATTCAAAGCCAAAATGAACCCCCAGAAAATTACCGCTATATTCTCCCGGCAAGGGCGGGAATGGGCTGGAGAGCAAGACAGCCCGCAACGCTGATTGGTCCAAGAAAGCGATTCCGGAAGATTTTTCTATCTTTTGGTCATATACCTGACCGGTCTTGTCAATCTTAAAAAAAACTACGACTTTCTGGTGTACCGTTCCTTCATAATCAAAATTCCAGTTGGCCGTGACTTTTTTCTGGATAATATTCAGGTAATATAAGAATGGGAAATCATTAACATCAGGCACAATAGCCGTAGACTGGGTCTTAACCGGCGCTGGCTGGGCCGCGGCTTTTTCTTCCGGTTTTGGTGCCGCCACTTTTTCCTTGGGCTTGACGACAATAACCTCTTTTTTTGGTTCAGCCCTTTTTTCCGGTATTTTATTTACTTCTTCGGTTTTCTTTTTTTCCGGTGCAGGTTTAACCGGCTCTGCCGGCTTCACTATTGCTTTCTCTGTAGATGGCAATGATACCAGCTCTACCGGAGCTGATATCCAGTAACGTATGGTTTTACGCTGGAATCTCGGGGCTGTTATTGCAAATAAGACCGCATGAAGGCAGAGGGAAAATAATAACGCCCGTTTGATGGTAATTTCCGGCGTTATCATTACTCCTGCTCCTTTGCCTTTTCCTTTTCCTGCACCTTTGCCTTTTCCTGTTTTTTAGGTGTTTGCAAGTCTTTCTTTTTTTCGGCGGCGGCTTTGGCTTCGGCAGAATCAGGGTATTGGGTTATAATTTCATCCAGCAGTTTTAAAGCCTCTTTTTTCCTATCCGTCAAGGCCATGGCTAAAGCTATTTTCAGTTTAGCCGGAGGGACTTTGATGCTTTGGGGAAAGCCCGAGATCACCTTTTTGAATTCTTCAATAGACTGGTCATACTTATCTTGGCTGAACAGGCACTCCCCTATCCAGTATTGTGAGCTGTCTGCCAGCACCCCGGCCGGATATTTCTCCAGGTATTGCCGAAAACCCATTATGGCCAGGTCAAAATTACCTTTAGTATGGTCAATATACGCAGTCTGATATATCTTTTCTGAAGAAACAGCCACTTCAGCTGCTGTTCTGTCTTCCAAAGCTTTCAGGCGGGACAGCAGGGACGACTCCAGGTTGTCCAGGCGCAAGCTGACTTTATCAATTTTGTTATTACTTTCATCAATCTTAGCCTCAACCGCTTGTTGGCTTAGTTCCAGCGCGTCCATCCTGGCCCCGATATCTGCCTGGCCGATCTTGATCTTGGAGGTGGACTTATTCATGCCCTGCTGCACTCCTCCGACCTGTTCTTGCAGCCCGGCCATATCCTCTTTAAGCGTAGCCATTTCCTCCCTGGTGGCAAAACACCCAGGGAGACACAGCAAGCCGATGATACCTAAAATAATTATTCTTTTCATGGTTGCCTATTTAACCGCCAATGTAAAATGAGCTCTCCGGTTCTTGGCCCAGGCTCCTTCATTATGTCCCGGATCGATCGGCCGTTCTTTGCCGTAGCTGATCGTGAAGATACGCCCCGAGTCGATGCCGGCATTGATCAGATACGTACGCACGGCAGAAGCTCTTTTCTGCCCCAGCGCCAGGTTATATTCAACCGTTCCCCGTTCATCAGCATGTCCTTCTATTTGGACTATGATCTTGGAATTGCTCTTCAATATTTCTACATTTTGGGCCAATGTACCCAAAGCCGCTTTGGTCAAAGTATATTCGTCAAACCCGAAATAGACATCTTCCAAGGCAACATTGACAATGGCACCAAAATCTAAACCACGGGCGCTATTTTCAGGAGGAATAGCTCCTGAATTCACATTGTCGGAGTCTGTTTCTGTATCGTCACCTGACATCGTTGGTCGTGATGTACCGGCCTCATCAGGGGTACTTCTTACTGCTTTTTTAGTGCATCCACCCAACAAGAATAGCGCTAACACCATAATACAGCCGCTCAATAATAACCTTTTATTCATGATTTCCCTCCTTATTTGTTATATTATACAACCGTCGAATATAAAGTCAAGCTAAATACACTACAGGAAATCTTTCAAATAGTGCCCGGTATATGAACGCTGCTCTTTAGCTACTTCTTCCGGTGTGCCGGCAGTGATCAGTTGCCCTCCAGCCTCTCCTCCCTCCGGGCCCAGGTCAATTATATAATCAGCAGTTTTGACCACATCCAGGTTGTGCTCAATGATCAATACCGTATTTCCTTTAGCGGTTAACCGATGCAAAACGTCCAGTAAATTATGGATATCGGCAAAATGCAGCCCGGTAGTCGGTTCATCGAGAATATAGATGGTTTTCCCGGTACTGCGCCGTCCTAATTCTGCCGCTAATTTGACCCGTTGCGCTTCCCCGCCAGACAAGGTGGTAGCTGATTGGCCCAGTTTTATATAGCCCAGCCCGACATCAAAGAGTGATTGCAACGACCGGTGGATCTGGGGTATCATTTGGAAGAAGGACAAAGCTTCTTCTACGGTCATAGCTAATACTTCAGCAATAGTTTTTCCTTTAAATTTAATTTCCAGTGTTTCCTGGTTGAATCGCGCTCCCTTGCATTCTTCACACTTAATATAGACATTGGGGAGAAATTGCATCTCTATTTTAATAACACCGTCTCCCTGGCAGGTTTCGCATCTCCCACCCTTGACATTAAAGCTGAATCTCCCCGGTTCATAGCCCCTGACCCGGGCATCAGGCAACTGGCTGAATAATTCCCTGATCGGGGTGAATACGCCGGTATAGGTAGCGGGGTTAGACCGCGGAGTCCGTCCGATCGGGGATTGGTCAACCATGATCACTTTATCGATCAGGTTCAGTCCCTTGATCGCGGTGAATTTACCTGGTTTTTCCTTAGCGCTCCCTAATTTTTGGGCCAGGGCTTTATAAATAACTTCATTAACCAAGGTGCTTTTCCCTGAACCGCTCACACCGGTTACACAGACAAATAGTCCCAGCGGTATCTTGACCGTGATGTTTTTCAAATTAAAATGGCTGGCCCCGATTATCTCCAGATATCTGTTCCCCGGGTTCCGTCTTTCCGGAGGAATAGGAATCTTTATTTTGCCGCTTAAATATTTACCGGTTGAAGAAGCATCACAGTCTAAAATATCCTGGTACGTACCCTGGCAAACGATACGGCCTCCATGTTCACCGGCTCCTGGGCCCAAGTCAAGAATATAATCTGCTCTTCTTATAGTATCTACATCATGTTCCACAATAAGTACCGTATTGCCCAGTTTTTTTAATTCTTCCAGGCTTGTTAACAGGCGCGCTGTATCACGGGCATGCAAACCGATAGTCGGTTCATCCAGGACATACAATACGCCAACCAGGCCGGAACCGATCTGGGTCGCCAGCTGTATGCGCTGTGCTTCTCCGCCGGCCAAGGTGCTCGTTTCCCTGGCTAAAGTAATGTAATCCAGGCCGACATCCAATAAAAACTTCAGTCGGGATTTAATTTCCTTTAATATTTGCAGGCTGATCTTTTGTTCCTTTTCAGTCAAGGACAGGGTATTAAAAAACTCCATGCACTGCTTGATAGATAATAAGACAATATCAGCGATGGATTTGTTCCCGATCTTTACGCTCAAGGCTTCCTGGCGCAGGCGCGCGCCTTTGCAAACCGGACAAGGATGGGTCATCATATACTTCTGGTATATTTCCTCACGTACAAAATCACTTTCTGTCTCTTTATACCGCCGTTGCAGGTTTGTGATCACCCCTTCAAAAGTACCGGCACTGTCACCATACAGGATAATATCCTGTTTTTCCGGTGAAAGCTTCTTAAAAGGAACTTCCAGGGAGATCCCGTACTTTTTCGAAACCCCCGACAGCAACTCAAAATACCAGTTGTTCCAAGCCCCTTTCCAGCGGTGCCGCTTGGTGGTGATCGGCTGGCTCCAGGGAACCAAAGCCCCGTCATAGATAGATAAATTCCGGTCAGGGACCACCAGGTCGGGATCCACTTCGATCTTATGCCCTAACCCGGTACACTCCGGACAAGCGCCATGCGGCGCGTTGAAAGAGAAAAACCGCGGCGATATTTCCGGCAGGCTAATACCGCATTTCTGGCAGGCATGATGTTCGCTATAAACCATATCTTGCCCGGATATATTGACCACGACCATACCCTGCCCAAGTTTCAGCGCTGTTTCCACTGAATCCGCGATCCTGCTTTTTGATCCCTGGGATACTTCGATCCGGTCCAGCAATACCAGGATATCATGTTTCTTATGCTTATCCAGTTTGATGTCTTCTTCCAGGGCATACTGCTTACCATCGATCCGGATCTTGAGATATCCTTCTTTACGTACCCGCTCAAATAAATCCCGGTACTCTCCCTTTCTTCCTTGTACCAGGGGAGCCAGGATCTGGACTTTAGTGCCATAGGGTAGCTTGTTGATCTGAGTGATGATTTGCTGGGCGGTTTGCGGTTGTATCGGTGCGCCGCATTTTGGGCAGAAGGGTTTTCCGATGCGGGCAAACAGCAGACGCATATAATCATAGATCTCGGTGGTAGTCCCTACCGTGGATCGCGGATTGTGCGACATGGCTTTTTGCTGGATCGCTATCGCCGGGGACAAACCTTCAATATAGTCGATATCCGGTTTATCCATTTGCTCCAGGAACTGGCGGGCATAAGCGCTTAATGATTCCACATAACGCCTCTGTCCCTCGGCATAGATAGTATCAAAGGCCAGTGATGATTTGCCTGAACCAGACATCCCGGTGATCACAACCATCTGGTTACGGGGTATTTCCACGTCTATATTTTTTAAGTTGTGCTCTCTGGCACCTTTAATGATTATCTTATCCATATACCTTCCCTAAAAACAAATAAAGTCCTCTACAAGTGCTAGGACTTCGCTTTGTGCGATAGTAGATGTTATGCTTAAGGTTTGCCGATCAATTCTTCTATTTTTTTCAGTAGCACTTCTGGTTCAAAAGGTTTGGTCATATAGGCATTTGCTCCCAATTGCTGTCCGAGGTTCTTGGATTCATCAGCACTGCGGGCCGTCAGCATTATGATCGGGATGGCCTTATACTTATTGTCAAATTTCAGCATCCGGCATACTTTAAACCCGTCTATTACCGGCAGTACCAAATCTAAAAGGATCAAATTTGGGACTACTTGATGGACCAGTTCTAAGCCGGCTTTCCCGTCATGAGCCATAAAGACATTATAGCCATTGGCTTCCAGCCTGATCTTTAACATCCTGGCAATAGGCACTTCATCATCAACGACCACGATCTTTTTGCGGTTATCAGTCTCCGGCGGCACCTGGCTGGCCTGGGACTCAGTCAGTAATTGCTCGGTCATATATACAATAATATCCGCTGCCGCTGGTTTTTTTGCATACTTAGTAATTCCCAGCTCCTGCGCCTCAAGTAAAGCATCCTTCTCATTATCATCGGATAATATCAGGATCGGCCAGTTTTTGGTGCGTTCAGTTGTTTTTAACTTGCGGATCACTTCCACCATGCTGACGATAAGAATTTTATCATCTAGCACTACCGCATCAAAAGTACGTTCAGCGGTCATGACTTCATACAATCCCCGCTTGCCATCACCGCTCAGGGCCACTTCAAAATTATGCCCGATGAACTTATTTTTAAGTTCTTCTCCCAGGTCATAATTGTCAGTTATAATTAAAACACTTTTGCCGGCCATATTTATCCTCAGCGGATAGCGGGTAGCGTTAAGCGTATAGAAAAATCTACAAACTTTACGCTATACACTATATGCTATATGCTAATTACTATTTTAGCAATTTTTTAATCTTTTCCATTAATACTAACGGCTCAAAAGGTTTAGGCATATAATCATCCGCTCCGGCTATCGCCCCAAGATCAGTGGCTTTTTCCTCTGCCTTTACCGACAACATAATAACCGGCGTACTTTTTAATGCCGGGTCTTCCTTCAGCTTGCGGCATACCTCGAATCCATCCATTTTCGGCATCATCACATCCAAAATGATCAAGTCAGGTTTATACTGCTGGGCTTTGGCTAATCCCTCTACTCCGTCGTGGGCAGTATCTGCCTCATAACCAAAGGATTCCATGCGTATCTTCAGCATCCTGGCGATCTGTTTTTCATCATCAACGATAAGTATCTTCTTTTTCATAGAGGCCGGTCCTGAAAATTATTATGAGCGAACTCCAGCAATTCTTTTGGTTTATCACTATTATCCGGAAAGGTGGCTTTGCCAATCTTGAACCAGGGTTTCTTATCCTTTACCCGGAATTCTATCTTAGCCAGTGATTCGATGATCCTGCGCTCTACCGCTTTGACGCCTTCCACATTCGCCTCCGGCAAAACAAGGATCACTTCTTCGCCTTCAATGACCACTTTATCATAAGGCTTGCGCACAGTATGGCTGATGACCTGTTCCAGTTTTTTCAGCTCCATCTCTATTTCAAAGCCAGCCAGTTCCTTGAAATTATCAACCCGCATCACCATCACTGAAAACTTGGATTGGTAAATAAAAGCGGTCTTGATCGTTTCTTCCAGCACCAGCGTCAGGTAGTTTTTATGCTGGCGTTCTTCCAGGAACAGCTCGTCTTCCGGCTTGATCTTGATCTCAGATTCTTTCTGGCCGGCATAACGGGGCAAGGTAAAGATAAATTTACTGCCTTTGCCTAATTCACTTTGCACCGCGATCTTCCCACCATGGGCTTCAACCAGGCTCTTGGCAATGGACAAGCCTAAACCGCTGCCGCCGCTCTGCCTGGTAAGATGGGATCCGATCTGGTAGAATTTTTCAAAGATCCTGTCCACCTCATCCTTAGGGATACCTAAACCCGTATCTGCTACGCTAATTTCCACAAACTCATGAGCCGGGTCAGATTCGCTTATTAATAATTTATCACTTGCAGCAACTGTGATCCTGCCGCCTTCACTGGTGAATTTCAGGGCATTATCTATAAGGTTGGTCACCACCTGGGTTATTTTATCCGTATCGCCAAATACTTTTGGCAGCTCCCGGGAAATACTAAATTCCAGCGAAATCTTTTTCTCCTGCACCGTGCCTCTGTATCCATCTCTCAGGTTTTCCAGCAGCTTATTGATATCAACTTCCCGCTTAGCCAGCCGCAGGCGACCTGCTTCTATACGGCTGACATCCAGCAGGTCACTGATCAGCCGTCCCAAGCGGTTGGCCCCATCCAGGGCCATATTCAGGCATTCTTTTTGCATATCATTCGTTGGCCCGGCGGTGCCATCCAGGTTTAGCCTGATGCCTTCCTTAATAATGGTCAGAGGCGTACGCAATTCATGACTGACCATGGAAACAAATTCACTTTTAGTCTGGTTCAAGCGACGCAATTCATTCGTTTGCTGGTTAAGCCGTTCATAGGCAAAACTTAATTCATCATTGGCCGCCAACAATTCAGACTGGGCAGCCTGCAACTCTTGCTGGCTGACTGTCAATTCCTTGTTCTTTATCTCACACAATGTATCGCTTTGGCGCTTACCCCAATAACCGATAGCCAACAATATTACTACTGCCAGCAGCAGGAGCACGAAAACGATCAATAAATAAACATTTACCGGTACATTCACTTACCACTCCCATGAAGCTTAAAAATCAAAACTTCAATATTAAAACCACAAACTAATGGTTCGCCTTCGCTCACCATCCTGAGCTTGTCGATTGGAATCCAGAGTATGTTCAGGAATTACCTTAATTTTGATTTCCTATATTTGGTTTTTGATATTTCTTCAACAGTATCTTTTTGCCATTGTAAATCATTTCTCTGGGGATAGTCAATAGTATAATGCAAGCCACGGCTCTCCTTGCGCTTAATAGCTGATTTAATGATAATTTCCGCAACAGTGGCAATGTTACGCAATTCCAGCAGGTCACTGGTAATGATAAAATTCCAATAGTACTCGGCGATCTCTTTTTGCAGCATCTCGATCCGGCGTTTAGCCCGGGCCAGGCGTTTTTCTGAACGAACGATGCCGACATAGTTCCACATCAGCCGCCTAATCTCATCCCAGTTATGCGCAACCATGATCGATTCGTCACTTTCCACTGCCTTGCCGCTGTCCCAAGGCTTGACCGGAGGGAAAGAAACTTTTCTCCGCACATCCAGGATAGCATCCTGCGAAGCATTATGCGCATACACCATAGCTTCCAGCAATGAATTGCTGGCTAAGCGGTTAGCGCCATGCAAACCAGTATGCGCCACTTCCCCGATGGCGTAAAGCCGGTTAATCGTTGTTTGGCCGTTCACATCAGTCATAATGCCGCCGCACATATAATGAGCCGCCGGAGCTACCGGAATCGGCTGTTTGGTCATATCCATACCAAAGGACTGGCATTTCTTATAAATATTAGGGAATCTCTTTTTAACATATGCTGCCGGCTTATGGGTAATGTCCAGATACACGCACTCAGCCCCGGTCCTTTTCAGTTCCGCATCGATCGCCCTGGCCACTACATCCCGCGGTGCCAGGTCTTTCAACGGATGATATTTTTTCATAAAAGCAGTGCCGTCTTTCAGCCGCAAAATCCCGCCCTCACCACGCACTGATTCACTCACCAGGAATGATTTTGCCTGCGGATGATATAAACAAGTCGGATGGAATTGGATAAACTCCATATTGGCGATCTTGGCCCCCGCGCGATAGGCCATGGCCACACCATCGCCTGTTGCGGTATCAGGATTGCTCGTGAGCAGGTACACTTTCCCTGCACCGCCGGTAGCCAGCACTGTTACTTTAGATAGGAACGTAATTACTGCTCTCTTGCCGATATCCAGGACATAGGCACCCCAACATGTATGGTCATCACTATTTTTAATTAGGTTAATGGCTATCTGGTCTTCAAAGATACTGATATTCTTTTCCCGTTTGACCCGGGCCAGTAGTTTTTCTTCGATCTCTCGTCCGGTCAAATCCTGGGCATGGACAATGCGCCGCTTGGAATGGCCACCTTCCCGGGTCAGGTCCAGATACTCTTCATCCTTATCCCAGCGGGAAAATTTGACGCCATAGTTTAATAATTCCCGGATGCGCGCCGGAGCACTTTTAACAACCATAGCCACGACATCTGGATGACACAGCCCATCCCCGGCGATCAAAGTATCTTTTATATGCATCTGAAACGAGTCTTCACTGCTTAATACCGCCGCAATTCCACCCTGGGCATAAAACGTGGAAGATTCAGTGGCCTGTTTTTTGGTAATAATGGCTACCGTGCCATAGGGAGCCACTTTCAGGGCGAACGAAAGCCCCGCCACCCCGCTGCCAATGACCAGAAAATCAAACTGTACTTGTTTATGGATTAGTTTTTTACTCATCCTATCACCATATTATCGATCAATCGTGTTTTACCGATGTAAACAGCCAAAGCGATCACAACTTTCCCTTTAATCATTTTTGCTGGTTCAAGAGTTTCCGCATCCACAATCTCAATATAATCAACTTTAGCTAACAAATTACTTTCAATAATATTTCTAACCTCTTTTTTGATCTTAGCCGTCTCTTTTATCTTGCTCTTAATCATTGCTTTTGCGACTTTCAGCGCTTCATATAAACAAGCCGCTGACTTTCTTTCCTCAGCGTTCAAATACTGGTTACGAGAGCTCATAGCCAGGCCATCTTGTTCCCGGATGATCGGGCAGATGACAACTTGCACCGCTATATTTAAATCTTTCACCATCTGCTGAATGACTCGCGCTTGCTGGTAATCTTTCTGCCCGAAATAGGCTTTATCTGCCGGCACTGCGTTAAATAATTTGTTTACAACCGTGGCTACGCCGCGGAAATGCCCTGGACGCGACGCCCCGCACAATCCCTGGGTTATTTTGCCCACTTCCACAAATGTCTGATATCCTGCCGGGTACATTTCATCGGCACTGGGATTGAAGATCACACTTGCTCCGGCACTCTTTGCCAGACGCACATCTTTCGCCAACGGCCTGGGATATTTTTTAAAGTCCTCTTGCGGCCCGAATTGGGTAGGATTCACAAAAATGCTCACTGCCACTATATCGTTTTCTTTCTTGGCCTGGCGGATCAGGCTGAGATGCCCCTCATGCAAGGCCCCCATCGTTGGGATGAATCCAATGGTTCTGCCAGCTTTACGCTGCCTTTTCACATATTCCTGCATCAATTTTATTTTACGAATAATTTTCATTTAACAAAACATTCCTTTTTTAAGTACCTCGGGGAACTGTTAATATTTTTGAGCGGCATTGTCGATTTTAGCCAATCCTCCAAAAAGATCGGCGGATCAGCCTGCGGCTGAAGCAATCTTTGTGCAATTAAAGACCTCTGGCAAGCGCGACCATAGGGAGTCCGCCAGTCTCTTTGGCGGAAACAAAAATAACCAGTTACCCGAGGAATAATCCTTATTTTAGGTATTTGTCAAAAAAGGTCATGACCTTTCTCTCATATTCCCTCGGCCACAACCCACGCGCCTCCAGGTGATCCGCCTCCGGCGCTATCCACAACTGCTTTGGTTCGCCTGCCGCTTTAAACAAATCATCCTGGTTCACCGGCGGTATCCGTACATCATTGGCTCCGCCGATAATAAAGACCGCCCGCGGCGAGATCTTCCCGATATATTTTGTGGCATCAGCTTTTTTGGCGTTAAAGCCTGCCCGCAGTTCTGCAAACCATATAGCCGGCGGTACGAACGGATATTTGGGCAGGTTATAAAACAATTTGGCAAATCTGGTAACTGTTTTTTCAAAAGAAGCAAAACCGCTGTCTGCCACAATAGCTTTGATCCGCTGGTCATTAGCGGCCCCGATAATAGCTACATTAGCTCCCATGGAGCAGCCCAGCACACCGATCTTATTCTGGTCAATATCCTTCCGGGTCATCAAGTAATTCACCGCGCCAGACAAGTCCCTGGTCTCATTATAGCCCAGGGTGCATTTCCCCTTGGTCTGTCCATGTCCGCGAAAATCAAAAACCAGGACATTATAATCATGATGGTGCAGCATTTCCGCGAAATTCAGGATATCGCTTTTATTGGTGCCATAGCCATGCAAAACAATGACCGTAGGTTTTGTTTTCTGGCCAGGGATAAAAAAACCAATGGTTTGGATGCCATCGGTAGAAGAAAAGGTCACGTCTTCATAGGACATATTCAATTCTGAAGGCTTAGTGTCCAGGTCATACCGTGGCGGGGTCAGGATCAATCGTGACGCTCCCCACCCCCAGATTATCGTCAAAACAACGATAATCACTACTATAGAAGTCCAAACATTAACGTGTATATTAAAATAGTTAGTCATAAAATTAATACTGATTACTTGTATTATAAAATGTTTTACCGGGGTCCTGTCTCGGGTTGATTTTACAGGGACGTTTGCTCCACCCAGCGGTTCCGCTGCACTTTAGTTCAGCTTTTGCTCGTCCCGATACAGTACATCGGGACACCATGCTCGCAAAAGCATCAATAACCCTGGCAAAAATCAAACCCTCGCCACCCCCAGTTACTCTGATGATAACGGTAACTGTATAGATCAGGGAACTCGTCATTATTTTGAGCGAGCTTGTCGTGTTTTAGCCAAAGCACGCTTGTAGACAACGAGGGTATCTGTTGGTTGCTGGATGCCGAGCATGTTTGAGCCCAGGGGGCGAGTTGCGCAGGCACCGAGTTGTCAAAAGACCTTTGGCGCAGGTCCGCCAAGGGCGGACATGGAAACCGACACCGGAGCGAACAAATAGTGACAGTTCACTGATACGAGGAACATCTATTTTATCAATACGAATGTTTTTTGTCTGGGAATTTGCCGGATTCCACTTCCCGTTTGTATTGTTTGAATGCTTTTAGCATTATCTTCCCTACATCCGCGTACTTCTTCACGAATTTCGGCTTAAAATCAGGAAACAGTCCCAGCATATCCGGAGTTACCAGCACTTGCCCGTCGCAATATTGCCCGGCGCCGCAGCTGATCGTCGGTATATCCAGGCTCTCAGTGATCTCTTTAGCCAACTGCCAGGGCAAACCTTCCAGCACTATGGAAAAAACGCCTGCTTCCTGCAATAATAAGGCATCTTCTTTTAATCTCTCGGCTTGTTCTTTCTCCCGTCCTTGTACTTTATACCCGCCCATCTTATGCACTGCCTGGGGAGTCAGGCCGATATGCCCCATTACCGGAATATCCGCGTCAAGCATAGCTCTGACCGTCTTGAGCATTTCCCGCCCACCCTCGATCTTGACTGCTTCAGCTCCTCCTTCTTTCAGGAACCGTCCGGCATTGCGCACTGCTTCACTGGGCTTGATCTGGTAGGAAAGATACGGCATATCCGCTACCAATAAAGAATTCGTATTGCCTCTTTTGACCGCTTTGACATGATGCAGCATTTCTTCCATGGTCACCGGCAGTGTCGTCTCGTAGCCAAGCACCACCATAGCCAGGGTATCACCTACCAGCAAAATATCAATGCCCGCTTCATTCATCAGCTTGGCTGTTAGATAATCATAGCACGTGAGCACGGTTATTTTTTGTTGGGCTTGTTTTTTGGTTATTAGTGAAGTTGTCGTTACTTTTCCCATTATGCTTTCACTGCCCTTTCTTGAGCCCATTCTCGCAAAAAAGATATCTTTTCACTCATGGTGACACTCAAAGGTTTGGTGTTTCGTATTTCTTCCATAATAATTTCTGTGGATAGCTCTTTTTTCTGGCTAAATGCACCGTAAAGCGCGGAAATTATACTTTGCTCAATTTCCGCGCCACTAAATCCCTCACTTGCTTTGGTTAATTGCTCCAGGTCAAATTTAGCCGGATCGAATTCCCTCCTGTTGAAATGGATCTTGAATATATCTATCCTATCTGCATCATTAGGAAGGTCAACAAAAAATATCTCGTCAAACCGGCCTTTTCTTAATAACTCCGGCGGTAGCATGGAGATATCATTACTGGTAGCTACTACAAAAACAGACTCCTTCTTATCCTGAAGCCAGGAAAGAAAAGTCCCCATGATCCTGTTAGAAACTCCCGCGTCAGTCTCGGTATTGGCAGAATAGGAGAATCCCTTTTCAATTTCGTCAATCCAGAGGACTGCCGGTGCAATACTTTCGGTTAAACTCAATGCCCGCCGTAAATTTGCCTCAGATTCTCCTATATATTTATTATAAAGAGTCCCTGGATCAAGTTTAAGTAAAGGCAAGCCCCATTCCTTAGCGACTGTTTTAGCAAATAAGCTCTTCCCGCAACCTTGCACTCCTATTACTAATACACCTTTGGGTGGCTGCAGTCCGTATGATCGCGCTTCTTCTACCCGGGTAAACATACATTTTCTTTTATCCAGCCAGATTTTCAGATTATTCAATCCGCCAATCGCAGTCAACCCTTCTTCTGGTATATAATATTCTAATAACCCTTCTTTTTCGACAATCTCTTTTTTAGCTCTTAATACCAGCCCCAGATTCTCTTCGGTGAGTTTCCCCTCACCCAAAATAACTTTATTTAAAGCTTTTTCTGCTTCAAACAGAGTAAGACCTTTAAGGTTATTCACTATTCTATCCAGGATTTCATCACGGCTATCGATAGATAAATACTTTTTGGGTGAGCGGGAAAAATCATAAACTGTTTTCAGCACAACTTCTTTCAATTCCTGTTCATTAGGCAGAGCCAGTCTAATATGGGCTATTAATTTTTCCAACTCCATAGGAATTTTAAAGTCCATTGCGGAAATAATAATAGTGCTTTTCGATCCAGACAAGCTTTGAGCTACATCCTTCAGCTTTCTCAGGATTAAAGGGGTTTCAATAAAATGATGCAGGTCTTTCAGCAGGTAAATAGCATTGATCTTGGCAATTCCAATATGATTTAATACTTTTAGCGGCTCCTTGGTATCATAAACCGGTTCTGGGTAGTTCTTCCTGATCAAACCCTCTGTCGCCGACCAGACAAAGAACATTATGCCCATGTTATTAGCCACAGTGTTAATAATTGTTTCGGCCCGGTCTTCTTCCAAGGTTTCAAAATAGACTATTGGATAATGGGAATTGATCAACAGCTCTAATTCTCTGATGCAGTCCATATTATTGGCCTTCTATTACAGCAAGTAAATCTTTTATTTTTTTCTTTAATACCGGATGGATCATTTCAGGAGCTATTTCCGTTAAAGGTTTTAGGATAAACCATCTTCTTTCCAAATCCAGATGAGGGATTACTAGTTTTTTAGTCCTTATTATCTTGTTGTTGTAGAGGAGTATATCTATATCAATGAGCCTGGGACCCCAATGTACAGACTTTATACGTCCCAGAGATTTTTCAATTACCTTGACTTGTTTCAACAGTTGCAGTGGCGTTAAACTTGTTTTTATTTCCGCGACTGCATTCAGGAAATCAGGCTGGTCCAGGTAACCAACTGGTTTAGTTTTGTAAAATGACGATACTTTTAATACTTTTGTTTCCCGCCGCAACAACCTGATCGCTTCTTTAATATTCTTTTTCTTATTCCCCAGATTCGTCCCAAGCCCCAAGTATACGATCTTAACCCGTGACCCACGACCCGTGACCCGCGACTGCTTCACATTTACCATTTTATCTTTTCAATGCGTTTCAGCGCTTCCTGCAGGCGTTTCTTATCCTGCGTGAGGGCAAAACGGATGTATCCTTCTCCTGAGGGGCCAAAGCCTATTCCAGGAGTAGCTACGATACCAGCCTTTTCTAATAGCATAGATGAGCAGTGCATTGAGGTATATCGCGGCGGCACTTCTGCCCAGATATAGAAGCTGGCTTTTGGCTTATCCACTTTCCAGCCGAGTTTTTGCAAGCCATCCACAAAAATATCACGGCGCTCCTGGAATACTTCCCTCATTTTATCCACGCATTCCTGGTCACCGGTCAAGGCTGCTATGCCGGCATATTGCACTGCCTGGAAAACTCCTGAATCTACATTTTCTTTAACCTTGGATAATCCCTGTAATACCCTGGCATTGCCGCAAGCCCAACCCAGGCGCCAGCCGGTCATGCAATATGTTTTCGATAAGGAATGGAATTCAATGCCGACTTCCTTGGCCCCTGCCACTTCCAGGAAACTGGCCGGCTTCTCGCCATCATAATACATCTCGCTATAGGCCGCATCATGGCAAACAATAATATTATGATGCTGGGCGAACTTCACTGCTGTTTCAAATAATTTCTTATCACAACAGGCAGCAGTGGGATTGTTAGGATAATTAATGAACATCAGGGATGCTTTTTTAGCCACAGTTTCGGGAATAGCATGAAAATCAGGCAGGAAATGGTTTTTCTTTTTCAAGGGCATAAAATAATTTTGTCCCCCGGCAAAAACCGTCCCATTAGCATAAACCGGATAGCCTGGTTCAGGCACCAGCACATCATCACCGGGATCAACGAAAGCGTCATGGATATGGTAAATACCTTCCTTGGAACCAGCCAAAGCAACGACTTCTGTCGCCGGGTCCAGGACAACATTAAATCTTTTTTTGTACCAGTCAGCTACCGCCTGCCGGAACTCCAGCAACCCAATACCGAAAGGATATCTTTGGTTATCCAGTATGCGCATCGCTTTATTCGCGGCTTCCACTATATGGCCAGGGGTCGGTAAATCAGGGTCGCCGACTCCCAGGTCGATCACGTCCACGCCTTGGTCTTTGGCTTGTTTCTTTTTCTTGTCAATTTCAATAAACAAATAAGGCGGTAATTTCTTTAATTTCTCGCTGAAATCGATCTGCATCCCCAGCTCCTTTTACTTTTTAAAAATATAGATGACCTCCCCGGTCACGATCAAGAGCACAACAGCAGCAATAATATTGGTAGTCAGGCTATGAGCTACCATTAAAGACCAGAATAGCCAAAACAATAAACCAATACAAACAATAACAATCACTATTGTCGCGGCTACATTAGCCGGATCCCAACCTTCTTCTGTCTCCGGGGTGTTTACGGTTTGATCTTCAATCTTCGGTTTCTCGTCTCCGGCCATCTTCTCCCCCAAAATTAGTATGTTTTGTTTTTTTGCAGCCAATTCTGCCATCTATCTTTGTCTTCACCATAACTCTTGCCGGTGATCTTCTCGAGCGCCACTGCAGCTACCACCCGTACGCTGGGAAACTTATCATTCAGCGCTTCAATAAGCGGTTTAATTGCCTGTTCATCTTTAATTTCCCCTAAGGACCAGGCTGCTTTTTCCCGGACTCCCGAATTAGGATCTTTTAGAACCTTGACCAGCGGCATAGTCGCCTGGTTATTGCCAATCTCACCCAGTGATTTGGCTACCTGCTCACGCACTAATTCACTTTCATCTTGCAGGGTTTCTATTAATGGTTGGACAGCCCTTGAATCCCTGATCTTGCCCAGGGCAAAAGCCACATCAGTCCGCACTTCTTTTTTTTCATTCTTTAACGACATGATCAATGGTTCTACCGCCCGGCTGTCGCAGATGATACCAAGAGTTACCGCTGCGACTATACGCACATTTTTATCCATATCCCTGAGCGCGGCGATCAACGGCTCCACGGCACGGGGATCTTTTATTTTTCCCAAAGACAAGGCAGCATTCCAGCGCACCATATCATCATGGTCTTTCAACAACCTAATAAGGGATTCCGTAGCCCGGGAATCCCGCAACTCACCGAGAGTCAAAGCCGCATACCGGCGCTTCACTTCATTACTATCGCTTAAGGAGATGATCAGCGGATCAATTGCCGCTTCTCCTATCTTGACCAGCGCTTCTGAAGTACTTTCGCGCACATTTTCATTTTTATCTTGCAAAGTCCGGATCAGCGGATCAACAGCCCGGCCATCCCGGATTTCCCCTAGAGCCTTAGCCGAATTTTTTCGCACTTCCGCATTTTCATCTTTTAAAGCTTCAATCAGGGCTTCAACAGCCCGGTTGTCCCGCACCTCTCCCAATATTATAGCTACATTTTTGCGCACATTTACATTACTGTCTTTCAGCGCTGAAATGAGTGGATTTACAGCTGGGTTACCGATAATCTGGGTAATAGCTTCAGTTACTGAATTTTGGATGAACTTAAAATTCTTTTCATCTTTCATGGCTTCGATCAAAGGCAATACAGCGCGGGTATCGCGTATTTCCCCCAAGGCCCGGGCCGCCTGCTCGCGGACCATCTCCCCTTTATCATACAAAGCCGAGACTAAAGGATCAACTGCCCGGTTATCCCTGATCTTGCCGAGCGCTTTAACCGCTTCTTCACGGACAATGGCATTTTCATCTTTTAAAGCCCTGATCAATGGCTCTACTGCCCGCCCATCACCGATTTCACCAAGAGCCTTGGCCACATATTTCCGTATAAACCACTTATCTTCACTTAAAGCAGTAATTAACGGGTTCACTGCCGATTTACCGATCTTGACCAGGGACCTGGACGCATAACGCCGGGCAATATCATTCTTGTCCTTCAAAGCAGTGATCAAGGCTGAAACCGCCGGCTCGCCAATTCTCTCCAGGGATAAGATCGATTCCCTGAGCACGAACCCATCATCATCTTTTAATCCGGCTACCAGTGCTTCCACCGCCCGGCTGTCGCCTATATCTCCAAGCGCTTTAGCCGCATGCTCCCTGACCGTGGAATTCTCATCTCTCAGTGACCCGATCAGGGCTTCTACCGCCCTGGTATTCTTTAACGCCCCAAGAGCTCGGGCAGCCTGGTCGCGCGCATACCATTTTTCCGCCTTGAGCGTGCTGATCAACGGATCAACGGCTGCTTCACCGGTAGCCACCAGCGCCTGCTCCGTAACTTCGATAAATTCACGTGAATTTGTATCGCTTAATAATTGTATTAAATAAGGAATTGCCGGTGCAGCTTTTTCTCCCATATCCCTGAGTGCCAGAACAGCCTGTTGCCTCTCATCAGGATCTGTTGCATATAATCTTTCGATGTGGATCCTTAAGTCTCCGGTGACAGAAGCAGGGATATTGGCAGGAATCTTTGATGTCTGGGCATTCACTGGGCTGACAATGAACATAATGATTCCGATTAACACTCCGCGTCGAACTATGGAGTTAATCGTGGTCATACATTGCTCTCCCCTATTACATTATTTTTTAAAGTGCCGACACCGGGGATAGTCACTTCTACCGTATCGCCGACCTTCATAGTGCCCACGCCTGGCGGTGTTCCTGTGGTTATTACATCACCAGGTAAAAGGGTCATCACGCGGGATATAAAACTAACCAGTTGTGGAATGGGAAAAATCAGGTTTTTCGTACTGGCAGACTGCTTAACCTGTCCGTTCAGGCGCAGTTCCACTGCTATATCTGCCAGGTTCAGGCCACTGGCAATAAATGGTCCCAGCGGACTGAATGTGTCAAAACTCTTGGCTCTGGTCCACTGCCCGTCTTTCTTTTGCAGGTCCCGGGCAGTAACATCATTAAAACAGGTAATCCCGAGAATATATTCGTTAGCTTTTTCCGGTGTAATATACCGGCAAACTTTTTTAATGACTATAGCTACTTCACCCTCGTAGCCCAGTTGGGCACACATCTTAGGAAATATTATCTTGTCACCAGACCCGATCACAGATGTGCTGGGCTTAATGAATAAAACTGGTTCTTCAGGAACCGGCATTTTCAGCTCTTTGGCATGGTCAGTATAATTCAATCCCACAGCCACGATCTTGGAAGGCAAACAGGGCATTAAGATCTTGCACTGGGATAATGGGTGTTTATGGTGGCCAGGATATGAACCATAATCACCTTCCAGTTCCAAGATAATATCATCCTTTTCCAGTATCCCGTATTTTATTTCATTATTATGCGAGAATCTTAGATATTTCACGATTTCCCCTTTTCCCGCTTTTAATGTTTTCTCTATCAACTATCAACAACTAACTATTTTAGTCCTAAAACATCCTGCATATCATAAAAGCCGGTTTTAGCCGTGGCCATAAACCTGATAGCCCGCACTACGCCGCGGGCCAGCGTGTCACGGCTGGAAGCGCGATGAGTTAATTCTATCCTTTCGCCGTGCCCGGCAAAGATTACAGTATGGTCACCGACAATATCCCCGCCGCGGATCGAATGGATACCGATTTCCTTGGGCAGGCGCTCTCCCACATTTCCTTTTCTGCCATATACCAGGTCTTCCTTGACATTACGGTTAAGAGCCTTGGCAATTTCCTCAGCCAGGGTCATAGCTGTCCCGCTGGGAGCATCTTTTTTCCGGTTATGATGCGCTTCCACAATTTCTACATCATAAGAATCTCCCAGGATCGGGGCAACATCGCGTACCAACCGGAACAACAAATTCATGCCAATGCTCATATTGGAAGCTAATAAGCACGGGAAATTCTGCGTAATGAATTTGATGTTCTTAATTTCATCTTCAGTAAATCCGGTAGTGCCAATAATGAACGGCTTTTTCAGCCGTGATAGGACCGCCAAAAAATCCAAAGTGGCTTTGGGTGAAGTAAAATCCACCACTACATCAGCCAGCGGAGCAACTTCTTCCAGATTATGAATGATCTTGACATCAGGACTTATCCGCGTACCCAGCATTGGATTATGGGATCCCTCAATGGCTCCTACTAATTTTATATCTTTTTCCTCTTGGATGATACTAATGATCTTCTGCCCCATCCGGCCGGCAGCACCGCAAATCACTACTTTAATCATAATTCCTCCAAACTATCCACCATACGCTATACGCTGTAAATTAAATCAATCCGTAGTCTTTCATTACTTTCTTTAGCTTCGGCACATTACTTTCCGCCATTGGTGATAATGGCAACCGCATTTCAGGGGAACATATTCCCATAATACCCATGGCTGTTTTCACCGGGATGGGATTAGTTTCAATGAACATAGCTTTCATCAGCTCAAACATCTTAAAATGCAATGCGCGGGATTTGGCCAGATCCCCTTTTTCAAAGGCGCTGGTCATGGCGGCAATATCAGCGGGAATAATATTAGAAACGACAGAAATTACTCCCTTGCCACCCAGGGCCAGGATCAGGAAAGTAAGCGAATCCTCACCGCTTAATACCGTAAAATCAGCGGCGACGTTTTGCACGATCTGACTCACCTGCTCCAGGTTCCCGCTCGCTTCCTTTATACCTACAACATTTTTCACCTTGGATAGCCTGATGACAGTTTCCGGAAGCAAGTTCACACTGGTTCGTCCAGGCACATTGTACAGCACTTGGGGGATATCCACCGTCTCAGCTATTTTCTTAAAATGCAGGTACATTCCTTCCTGTGTAGGCTTATTATAATATGGGGTGATCAATAAAGCTCCGTCTGCCCCGGCATCTTTGGCATACTGGGTCAAGGTTATGGCTTCATCGGTACTATTAGAACCAGTGCCAGCCAGTATTTTCACCCTCTTCTTAGCCTGCTGTACACAGAACTTTATTACCTGGTCATGTTCTTCGTAGGTCAAGGTGGCTGATTCCCCGGTTGTACCGCAGGGGACCAACACTTTGATGCCATTCTTTATCTGGGATTCTATTAATTTTCCCAGTGCCTCATAATCTACTTTACCGTTGGCAAAGGGTGTTACTATTGCTGTTCCTGAACCGCTAAACATCTTCTTCCTCCTACCTTTCTATTACTTTTCTTTAATTGTTCTTGCTTTTTCTATCAACTACCACCCGCCAGAGTCCGTTGGCGGGGTCCTATCAACTATCAACTTTCTTTTAACTCCCCTTCAAATACGAACTTTACCCGGCCTTCCATATATACATCATAAAACGTTTTTCCCGCCCCCTTCATACCCGCATTGAAGGTGGACTGGAATTTAAAATACACTGTCAGGATATCGCCGCCACGGGTATGTACCTGCACTGGTGAAGATAAGTTCCTGGCATAGGCGCTGACTATAGCCGCAGCTACCGAGCCTGTACCGCAGGCCAAAGTTTCATTCTCCACGCCGCGTTCATACGTCCTGATGGCTATGGTGTGCTGATCCATCTTACTGACAAAATTCACATTGGTACCGGCTGGTTTAAAAAGCCGGTGATAGCGAATTATCCTGCCCCATTCAAAAACAGGCACCTTATCGATATTATTAACAAACATAATGGCATGAGGCACTCCGGTATTAATAAATAATACTTTTCGGGATTGGCCACCCAGCTTGACCGACAGGTTATCCTTCAAGCTGTGCGGATCGCTCATGTGCAATTTAACATCTCTGTCTTTGACTTGAGCGCTGATCAATCCAGCCATGGTTTCAAAAATCATTTTAGCCGGAGCGATCTTTTTCAGGGAAGCGAAGCGGGCTATACAACGGGCGCCGTTGCCGCACATTTCTGCCTCGCTGCCGTCCGGGTTGAAGATGCGCATCCTGAAATCAGCCTGAGCCGATCTTTCCAGCAAAATCAGTCCGTCAGCGCCTATCCCAGTCTTAGGCTGGCATAATTTTACCGCCAGCCTCACTGCTGCTGACGGCACGATCTTCCGCCGGTTATCGATCACGACGAAATCATTTCCCGCGCCGCTAAATTTAGCAAATTTAATTTTTCTCATACATCCTCTTAAGAACCCTGCCTGCCGGCAGGCAGGGATTACACCGATTACAAGCAAAAACAATATTTGATTTTAATCTGTGTAATCAGGTTTGCTGGATTTTCAGCAGACCTCATTTTATGTCTAGTAGTCTCTCATTGCTGACCAGGTCGCCAAAAGTTTCCCTGTCCCTGACCATATAATACTTGTTCTTACTGACCACAACCTCACAAGCCCGCGGACGGGCATTATAGTTGGAAGCCATGGAAAAACCATATGCACCGGTATTAAAGATCGCCAGCAGATCACCCTGCTCTACCAGCGGCAAACTGCGCTTCTTGGCGAAATAGTCGCCACTCTCGCAAATCGGCCCGACTACATCCACGATCATTTCGTTCTTGCCGGATTCCTTGACCGGCTTGATCTCATGATAGGCGTCGTATAATACCGGACGGGAAAGGTCATTCATTCCCGCATCTACGATCACGAATTTCTTGGTCTGGGATTCCTTTAAATACAGGATCTTGGTTACCAATATACCTGCGGTCCCGGCAATATACCGGCCTGGCTCAAAAATATACTGATAATGAGTTTTTCTGATCAGGGGCATCAGCGCCTTAGCTAACTCTTGCGGGGTCGGCGGTTTCTCATCATAATAATTAATCCCTAATCCTCCACCCAAATCTATATATCTCAGCTCAATGCCCAGATCCTTGAGCATTTTCAACAACTTGAATACTTTTTCCACTGCTTCTACAAATGGCTCAACCGTAGTTATCTGTGAACCGATATGAACCTGTACCCCAACCACTTCCAGCGACTTGTCCATACTGGCGCGTTCATAGGCCTCAGCCGCATGATTAATACTTATGCCAAACTTATTCTGGGCCAAGCCAGTGGATATATGATGATGCGTTTTGGGATCAATATCCGGATTTACCCGGAACGAGATCCTAGCTCTCTTGTTCACCTTCTTCGCTACCGCGCTGATCAATTCCAGTTCCGGCAGGGATTCCACGTTAAACATCAGGATATCATTCTTTAACGCATAATATATTTCATCTTCAGTCTTACCGACCCCGGCAAATACTATCTTTTCCGGTTTGAATCCGGCGGTGACCGCGCGATATAATTCACCCGCACTGACGATATCAGCTCCTGCGCCTAGATTAACTAAAGTCCGCAAGATCGATAAATTCGCATTTGTCTTCACGGCATAGCAAACCAGATGCTTCACTGAAGTAAAAGCCTCGTCAAAAGCCTGATAATTTTCTACCAGGGTCTTGTGGCTATAAAGATAACAAGGGGTCCCTACTTCCCTTATAATCTCACTGACTTTCAGGCTTTCACAGTAGAGTTCACCCTTTTTGTATTCAAACGCTCCCATCAACGATCTCCTTTTGTCCTAAGCTCCAAGAAACTAGGGCACAGTCGATGTCAAAATTGTAATATTGCTCTGGGCCACATCTCGCATCCAAGATTCGTTTTTTAATTCTAAGACTTTTTGAAAATCAGCAATGGCGTTCTGGTTTTGCTGCAATTGTCTTTCGCACCACCCCCGGCCTATCAACACCAAAGCGCTCTGGGGATTCATATCCAGTGACCTGGTAAACTGGTTCTTGGCATTCTGCCAGTCAGCGGCAGTACTATAGACCAAGCCCCCGATGGCGTAATTTAAATATTCATTTGGTTCAATTTTAATCGCTTCCAGCAATGTGGCGATAGCTTTTTCCTCTTCCTGCAGGTAAAACAAGCAGAGGGCTATATAACGAAATATCTTACCCTGCGGCTGCAGGCTGGCGATATATTGCAGTTCACCCAAGGCCTGGCTATATTCCTTCTTACGATAATAAATATCAGCCAATGCCAGATGCGCTTCTATATTAGTTGGTTCCTTACCGATCACCTGCAACAGAGCTTTAAGCGCTTTTTGATAAAGCCCCCAGTCCCGATATAGTAAACCAATGGTTAAGTTATATTCGGATTTCAATTTCTTGGACTTGCTGATCTTTTCCAGTTCCTGCAAAGCTTCCGGATACATCTTCACATCTTTATATATCTTCGCCAGGCCTAAATAGGCTGGTTCATAATTCCGTTTCAGCTCAAGACAGTCTTTGAAATGTCCCATAGCCTGGACAAAGTTCTGCTGGTGATAATTTACCGTACCAAGCAGTTCATGAGCAGAGAGTTGATCCCCTTTATGCAGCTTTTGGCCCAAGGCCTTGAGTAGGTGCTTTTCAGCCTCCGTGTCATTTCCCACCGCCAGATACAGCCGGCCTAAGGCGAGATTTATTTTCCCGGGCTGGTAGTCTTGATCCAAGGCTTTCTGATAATATTCTATAGCTGCAGTAAAGTCTTTTTTCTGTTCTGCCTCTTGCGCCTGAACCAGCAAAGCTTTTAACTCACGGTCTGCCGCGACAGAAATATGAACAGGCATAGCCAGCAACAAGAATATTAAACACAGCCAGGTATTTTTATTCATTGCAGTTTATCCCATACTTTGTTCAGGATCACTTTCTTTATCTGCCTGGCCTTAGCCCTGGCCGCTATGATCCCGGCATCTACGCATTCGGCACCGCGATTCAGCTCAGATACCGTTATATTCTTAATATCCGGGCTGATCACCAGGTCAGCCAGCTTAAGCTGTTCCTCGGCTAAAAAATTTCCCCGGATATATATAACCTGGCTCAAAATTAAAAGAGCGTTATTAGTTTTAGCGATCCCTACCTGTGCGGTCACATCGATGACAATGATAATATCCGCGCCCATAAGCTTAGCCACATCTGCCGGCACATTATCGATGATCCCGCCATCCATAAGCAACCGGTGCCGGTATTCTACCGGCTGGAACAAACCAGGCATGGTTGCGCTCGCCCGGACCGCCGGCGCAACTTGCCCTTCCTTCAAAATGATCTTTTCCCCGTTACGGATATCCACGGCAACGCAAGCAAACGGTATTTTCAGTTCATCAAAACGCTTATTGCCGATATATTTAGTGACATATTCTTCTATTCTTTTAGTAGAATACAGGCCCACTGGAGAGATCTTAAAGCTCACTAGTTTATTCCAGGTCATATTCTGGGCCATATCCACGATGGTATCGGCAGGCACATCAGCGGCATACAATGAGCCGATCAATGCCCCGACACTGGTTCCGACAATTATATCTACCGGGATATGTTCTTCAGAAAACACCTGGATGACCCCGGCATGAGCCAAACCTCTGGCTCCGCCGCCACCCAGCACTAAGGCTACTTTCGGCCTTTCTGCCGCCGGCAATAATAAATATTTTTGCCATAAAAAATCGATCAGCAATTCTTCTTCGTCCATTGTGGCGGCTACGACCGTCATTGCCTGAAACAGGAGAAGAAACCCCAGGAAAAAATAAACTATAGGTTTTTTACTTGTGAACAGGGCCATTTATTTTATTACCAGGTCCAATCCCGTAGCTATTTTCAATTCCTGCTCACCTAAGGTATATTCATAATAATTATCCAAAGCTTGCATCCTGGCCTCTAAAGCTTTCTTTTGTATCGCCAGTAATTCTGTGCAGGATATCTGGTTATCTTTGTAGTAACCCAGCGCCGATTCCAGGACTTTTTGAGCCTGGTCCTTGTTTTTGGACATTTCTTCCAGATTTTTCCCGGCACGAATATAGCGCCGATAGCTTTCTTCGATGCTCATTTTTAGCTCATCGCTGGCCCGTACCTTTAGCAGATTAGTAGATTTCAACTCACTGCGCATCTGCCTGACCCTCGCCCAACTCAGCCAGCCGTTAAACAACGGATAATGCAGCGCCAGTGTGGCTGTCCAGTTCCGGCCGGCCAGTTCAGAGTTCAATCCGCTGCGTTCATAATCAGCTCCCAGCACAATAGTCGGGTAACGTTCACTGAACGCCTGGCTGATCTGGTGATTTATCTTTTTTTCTTCCAAAGACAGTCCTTGCAGGAGCGGGGACCGGTCGATCGCCTGGGCAATAAAGGTATTGCATCCCGGGCAGTCCTCTCCGGGCAATACTGTCTTAAAATCACCGACCAGTTTTACCTGGGCATCCAGTTCAAACCCGACTGCTTTATTAAAAGCCGTGTACATCAGGTCAAGTTTTTCTTCCTCATTGGCCAGCTGCATCTCCAACCGGGAACGTTCAATCTCAAACAGGGTGATCTCATAATCTTTTGTCCTGGCTTTACGTTTGGCTGTTTCAATAAAGGTCTTGACTTGGGCCAGGGATTCCTGGTTAAACTCCAACACTTGCAGCTGGTAGAATACATCATAAAATTTCCGGGTTACTTCCAGGCAAACTCTCCGCCGACTGGTTTCAAACGACCGATTGGTTATGTCCAGGTCCTTATTGGCGATTTTAAGCTGATTAGAGAGATACCCGCCGGTAAATAGATACTGATTAACGGAGATCCTGGCAGCATAGTGATTGCTGACCCCTACTGCCAGGCTGGATCCCCCTAAGCTGGGCGGCAAGGTCGTAGGTGTACTCACGTTCAAACGGGTATAAGCACCAGACAGGTTGACCTTTGGGAAGAAGTATGAATTTGCTTCTTCCACTTTCTGTTCGGCTACATACCTTCTCTCAGAGGCAGCCAGCAGTTCCTGGTTATTGGTCATGGCCCATTTGATACTATCTTCCAAAGTCAGTATCTTCTCAGGCTGTTCCAGCGCCCAGGCTGCCGCACCCCAAAACACTAAGCATAATGATAAAAGTATCTTTCTCACCATAATTGCTTATTCTCTTTCTTGATACTGGCCAGTACCTGTAAGGGCGCGGTACCGCCGGTTGATTTTTTCCGCTTGAGACAATTCTCTATTTTAATGAAAGAGAAAATATCCTGGCTGAATTTAGGACTAAACTGCCGGTATTCTTTCAGTGTCAAGTCGTGGAAATCCTTATGCTGGCCCAGGCAATACTTCACCAGGCTGCCGACAACAAAATGCGCCTGCCGGAATGGAATGCCTTTTAGGACCAGGTAATCAGCGATATCAGTGGCTTCCATCAAACCTTTGGCCATTTTTTGCGCCATGTTCTTCGACCGGACTTTCATGGTCTTGACCAATTCGCCGGTAATAGCCAAAGTATCATTGACCGTATCTACCGTATCGAACAACGGCCCTTTATCCTCCTGCAGGTCCCGGTTATAGGATAACGGCAACCCTTTCAATAAGGTCAACAAAGCCATCAGGTTACCGTAGATCTTGCCGCTTTTACCACGGATCAGCTCTGCCACATCAGGGTTTTTCTTCTGCGGCATGATGGAAGAACCGGTGCAAAAAGCGTCAGCCAGCTCCACAAATTCAAACTCACTGGAACTCCACAGCACCAATTCCTCTGCTAACCGCGAAAGATGCATGATCAGGATCGAAGAAACAGCCAGGAACTCGATAATAAAATCCCGGTCACTGACCGTGTCAACGCTATTCTCGCTCACTTTCGGGAAATTGAGCAATTTGGCGGTAAATTCCCGCTGCACAGGATAATTTACCCCGGCTAATGCTCCCACGCCTAAAGGTAAGACATTGGTCCGTTCTAAACCCTGGGTAAAACGCTCCTTATCCCGCTTGAGCATATAATAATAGGCCATTAGGTAATGACTAAACAAGATCGGCTGGGCGTGCTGCATATGTGTATATCCCGGCATCACGATCGTAATATTTTTTTCAGCTACATTCAGTAATATTTTTTGTAGTTGGTTTATACCGGCGATAATATGCTCTGTCTCGGAACGTAAAAAAAGACGTACATCTAAAAGTACCTGGTCGTTCCGCGACCGGGCGGTATGCAGTTTCTCCCCTACTGGCCCGATCTTGGCGATCAGTTTCTTCTCGATGGCCATATGAATATCTTCATCAGTCTGTTTAAAAATAAACTTTCCGGCTTCAATCTCTTTCAGGATGGCTTTCAAGCCAGCGTTGATCTTAGCCGCCTCTTTTTGGGAAATAATCCGGCTCTTTGCCAACATAGTCGCGTGCGCGATACTACCCGCGATATCATAGGCATATAGCCGTTTATCAATATCAATCGAGGCAGTATAGTCTTCGCATTGTTTGTTCGTTGATCCTTTAAACCGCCCACCCCATAATTTTTTCATATCTTGGCTCCTAACTAGACTCGCGGACTCGGGACTCGCGACTTAGTACTTTTATTATTGACCAGTGCCTGCACTTTTAACGGCAATCCCAACAGGTTAATAAATCCTTCTGCATCATATTGGTTATATACAGTATCTGCTTCAAATGTAGCCAAGTCTGGCTGGTATAGAGACTTATCTGCTTTCCGGCCAACTATTGTACAATTTCCCTTGTACAATTTCACCCGTACCGTTCCGGTCACCGTAGCCTGGGTTTTATCGATAAAAGCATCCAGGGCTTCACGCAGCGGAGAGAACCAGAACCCGGCATAGATCAATTCAGCGTATTTATCACTGACCTTCTTCTTCCAGACCATAGTCTGCCGGTCCAGGCAAAGCGTTTCCAAAGCCTGGTGCGCAGTCATCAGGATCGTGCCGCCTGGGGTTTCATATACGCCACGAGACTTCATTCCCACGACCCGGTTTTCTACAATATCCACCCGGCCGATCGCATTGGCTCCGCCGACTTTGTTTAACTTTTCGATCAGTTTGACCCCGTCATATTTAACACCATTAATGCTGACCGGAATGCCTTTTACAAACCCGATCTCAACATAGGTTGCCTTATTGGGCGCTTTTTCCGGAGACACAGTTAATAAGAACATATCTTCTGGCGGTTCATTCCAGGGATTCTCCAAGATACCGCCTTCAAAGCTGATATGCCAAAGATTCCGGTCGCTGGAATAAGGTTTCTTTTTGGTAACCGGCACAGGAATACCATACTTCTTAGCATAAGCGATTTCTTCTTCCCGAGATTTCAGGTCCCAGGTCCGCCACGGGGCAATGATCTTGATCTTCGGGTCAAGAGCTTTAAAGGTTAATTCAAACCGCAGCTGGTCGTTCCCTTTACCGGTGCAACCATGTGCCACGGCGTCAGCATTTTCCTTTTTAGCGATCTCTATCTGCTTTTTCGCGATCAATGGCCGGGCGATACTGGTCCCAAGCAAATATTTGTCTTCATAGATGGCTCCGGCTTTGAGCATCGGCCAAATATAGTCTTCCACAAATTCCTTGGTCAGGTCTTCAATATATATTTTGCTGGCACCGGTTTTCAGGGCTTTTTGCTTGAGTCCGCTCAATTCTTCATTCTGGCCGACATTAGCGGCAAAAGCCACTACTTCACAGCCATATTCTTTTTTTAGCCAATGGATAATGATAGACGTATCCAGCCCGCCTGAGTAGGCTAATACAACTTTGTTAATTTGTTTGGACATCTTAATTTCTCCTGCTATTTTATAAATTTGAAATTTGAGATCTGAGATTCCTGCTATAGACAGGATAATGGTGCCGCGGAAGGGATTTGAACCCCCAAGTCCTTGCGGACACATGGTCCTAAGCCATGCGTGTCTGCCAATTCCACCACCGCGGCATCGCCTTCGGCGAGTTCATAGCTCGTAGTTCATAGTTCGTAGCGATTTATGATTTTGCTTTTCCTACCAGCTATGAGCTACCATCTCAAATTTCGCTATGCGAAATTTGGGCCGTAGAGGACTCGAACCTCCAACCTTATCCTTAAGAGGGATCTGCTCTACCATTGAGCTAACGGCCCATATATAAAACAGCTCGTAGTTCATAGCTCGTAGTTCATAGGGAAGAATTTATTCTACAATCCCCTATCAGCTAAGAGCTACGAGCTTATTGCTAATTTGGCGCGCCTGCTGGGACTTGAACCCGGACATCTAGCTCCGGAGGCTAGCGCTCTATCCAATTGAGCTACAGGCGCGTATCAATAAAACAGCTCATAGTTCATGGCTCGTAGTTCATAGGGAAGGATTTATTTGATAATTCCCTATCAGCTAAGAGCTACGAGCTTATTGCTAACTTGACCCTTTGGGGAGTTTCCGGGACTTCCCAAAAGCGTATAAAAACCCGTCTCTTTACTTAGTACATAGTAGTAAAGAATACTGATTTATTATCTATTTTTTATACCATAAATGGGGAATTTTAGCAAGTACTTATACAGAGGAAAAGGAAGATATTGCTAGGCAGGTTTTATACGCTCTTATTCGAACTTAAACCCTTCTTTGGAAACTACTCTTATGCAGGCATCCACTACTACTGGATCATACAGTGTCCCTTTATTCTGGGAAATATGTGCCAGTGCTTCACTCATGGATAAAGCCGGCCGGTAAGGACGATCCGAGGCCATAGCCTCAACAACATCAGCTACTCCCAATATTTTGGCTTCCAGTAATATCTGGTCACCGACCAGTCCTTTAGGATAGCCTGAGCCATTGGGCCTTTCGTGATGCTGGACCACGATCTTGGCGATCGGCCAGGCGAAATCAATATTTTTCAATATGTCAAAAGCAACCTGAGGATGCAGTTTCATCAGGTTAAATTCATTCTTATCCAAAGCCCGGGGCTTGGTCAATATCTCTGCCGGCACGCATATCTTGCCAATATCATGCAAGACACCGGCTATGCGGATCATTTCCACCTGGTCTTCGCTGAGATTCATCTCCTTGGCAATAGCACTGGCCAGGTTGGCGACGCGGCGCTGGTGGCCGGCAGTATACGCATCCCGCATTTCCAAGGTCAGGGCCATAGCATTAATAATACCCTCTAAAACCTTTTTCTGCTGGGCCAAGCTCTGATGGACTTTTTCTTCCGCCATGGTACGTTCAATGATCTCTTTGACCAGTTTTTCATTGATCTCACTGAGCTCGGCGGTACGTAATTCTACTTGTTTTTCCAGGTAATCCCTGGTCACTGTGATCTTCTGCAGGTTTTCAGCCATTCTATTAAAAGAGCTCGCCAGTAAACCGATCTCATCATTAGTTTTAACAGGTACTTTATAATCCAAGTCGCCACGCGCAATATTTTGCGTACCGATGACCAACTGGTCGATCGGCTTGCCCAGCATGATCCTGATGAACCAGGAACTGCCGATAGCGGCCAGCAGCATACCAATAGCGCCGATGATCCAGATCGTTTTATTAGCTAATTCCAATTTACTGGTCACACTATCCAGGGAAAACACTAATCTCACGTTACCGATAGATTCCATTTCCTTTTCTACCGGGGCTGTTCCCAGGATCAATTCTTCAGCGCCAGCCGACGATTTGATCTTCTCGGTAATAATGGTCTTGGAAAAAGACCTTGTCTGCTGGCCGGTTTTTTTGCTGTCTTTAAATAGCATCTTCCCTGATCTATTCTCGATCTCACAGGAAATGACGTCTTTTTGCTGCATGGCTCCTTTGGCAATCCTGGAGATGGAGTCTTGATCAGCGATCAGCACAGGATATTCACAGCTATTGACTACGCTGTTAAGGAGTGTATAAGCCCTTTCATCCAATTCTACCAGCAAAGCTTTCTTTTCCTGGTTAATGAAATAGATCGAAAAAAATCCTCCCAGGATGCCGATCACCAGGGTAACCAATATAATTATTTTTTTGTCGATGCCAAATCTCATTGTTTATTCTCGCCAAAAACATTTTCAGTATTTTTAATGATCTCTGAAGAAAATCTTATATCCAGCCGCGCGGCGGTAGACAGGTTCAAGGAAAAAGTTGTTCTCCGTGGTTTGACCGGTTTAATATCGCCGGGTTTTTCCCCATTCAGTATGCGCAAAGCTATTTCCCCGGCCTGCCGGCCCAGGTCCACATAGTCGCAATCAATAGAGAGCAAAGCGCCGGATTTAGAATGATACTTGGATAATCCAATGACGGGGAATCTTTGCCGCAGGCTTTCCAGCAGGAGGTATTTTACAGACTGGGGGAAATAGATCTTAGCATCCGGGACCATCAGCAGGCAATTGATCTGCCAGGTTATATCTGCCAACGCTGCTGGTAATTCTTTTTCATTATTTACTTTACGCTTAACCAGTTGCAGACCAAGTTCAGCGCTGGCCTGGGTCAAGTCCGCGATCCTGTTGGCTGAATCCGCGGTATAGATCACGCCTATTTTTTTACCTTCAGGAAATACTTTTTGCAGGGATTCCAACTGCATTTTCACTGGCACATCCAGCAGTACCCCGGCAATATTTGTGCCGGTTAATTTTTCCGGATTCAGAACCATGGAATATACTATGGGCTTGTTTTTAAATGACTGCTCAGCTAGTTTGGCGGCCTTGGTGCCGATCGCAAAAATAATATCCGGTTTTTCGGCTATTACCTGGTCCACGATTTTCTGCTGATTATTATCCTGCAAAAAATACTCGGTAAACCATAAAGCCATTTTTTTTCCCTTGATCAGCTCTTTAAATCCCGCCCAGGACTGCAAATATGGTTCTATATCTGAAGAATAAATAACCGAAACCAGTGCCCGCTCTACCGCCCAGCACTGGCTCCAGGTTAATACCAGTATAATTATGGATAGTAGTATCGCTTTAATCTTCATTCTTCGGATAAATCCTTTTTTTACCAGAGATAGCTTACCTTTACTTCATAATAACAAGGATTGATTTCCTGCATATGGCCGGGGTCCAAGGAACTGCCGGAAAGATAATGTGCATTAAACACATTCTTGCCAATAACGCTCAGATTAAGATTCTCCCTAAGCACGTTTTTAGCCGTACCAGCCAGGTCCAGTTGGGTTCCCCCGTTAAAATTATATCCTGACCAGCCGCCACCAGCCCGATCACCGCGCACCTGGATTTTTTGATGGACTTTGTAAACACCAGAAATACTATATTGATCGGTGAAATCACAATAAGCTCCCAACGCTATATTATAGCGCGGTACCGCTGACTTATTAAAATCTGAGTCTATTTCAGTGTCGATGACCCCGGTTCCTCCGGCTAACCCGGAGACAATATTGGCAATTTTGTTCTTCAGTAATTGGCTGCCGGAAATAAAACCTCCCATATTTTTCCAGTCATACGAAATATTAGCTTCTAATCCCCTTACCTGTTGATCGCCAACGTTAAAGAAGCCACGCAAGTCACCGGTATTCGGCCTGATTGTCGGCCACCCTGGGCCAACATATACAAAGTTGACAAAATCATACAAAATGGCTTGATAATAACTGGCTAGGACTTTCATATTTTTGATCGGTTTCCAATCCACGACCAATTCAGTGGATTCTGACGTTGTTGCCTTCTGCGAACCTCTCTTGTTGATATTGTTATATTCTGAATAGCGTTCGTTAGTATTCAATCTGGTAAAAGCCTGTTCATAAATCGCTTTAAAATACAAATTTTCTAAAGGATTGTAAACGAACGCACTCTTGGGGAAAAATTGGTGCATTTTTTCCCGCTCATCGCGGAACTGGTCCCCGGGATTGAATTCAGACACATACCGTCCACCGCCAGTCAGGCTGACCTTATCATTCAGTTTATACTTAGCATCAATATATATTTCAGTGGCTGCCACATCATTGCTCATTTCAGTCAGAGTCGGTAAATATTCCGGTGGGTCAACGAGATTACCGGTACCAGCCACATTAGGGTCCCAGTTACGCGTAACTGGATTCCATGAAACCACAGGGCCTGAGCCTTGGGGGCTCCAGATACTAGCTTGTGCTCCTAAAACGATATTTAATTTATCATTCGGAATAAGTAAAAAACTACTGTCTATCTCATATCTTTTTTCCGATTTTAGTTCATAGGAATCAGCATCGTCATTAGCCTTAAAACGAAATACATCATACATCTGATAAAAATTATTAAACCGTATAGTCGTGGTCCAGTCAGTATTTTTCATAATTTCCGGTTTTTTGATCACAACATTGAGATCATCAGCATAATTTTCTACATATTTGGTTCGGTTAGTACCATCGGCATTTGGATGCTCCCGGGCCACCCTTTCTTCCAAGCGCCGATACGCAATAGTAAAATCTTTGTAATTAATATTGGTAAAGATCTGGTAATCCGGCAAAGGATTGGCTAAATTCGCTCCGTCCATCCGCACATGACTAATAGAACCCCATTCTTCTGCTACCCTGACCGCACCCTTATAGTAAGTCGAATTGATCAGGAATTGATAGCTCAAATCTTCCGAAGGATTTTGCGAATAATTAACATTGTATCTGGACATACCATATTCGCCTAAAACGATGCTGGTATTCAAACCCTGGAACGTATCCGGGCCCTTATGGATGATATTAATAGTCCCTTGTGTCCCCTGCCCGCCCCAAATTGAAGTACTGGGACCTTTGATAATCTCGATCCGTTCAACATCGTCAAAAGTGTTAGGCCAGTTATTTTCTCCTAATCCCAAAAAAGTCGGAAAAAGCATGCCATCATAAAGAAAGAGCACTTTATCATTAGCATACCCAGAGACACCGCGCAAAGCCAAAACCTCATCAGTTCCCTTAAAAGTATGCCAGCCGCCTTCGATCACCTCAAACAGGTCATTGATATTCCTGATCGCATACCTTTCCAGAAACTTCCCGGGTATAACCGTAACGTTAGCCGCGGCTTCGTAGGTTTTCTCCGGACGCTTAGTCACGCCGGTGACATTGTCTGAAAATATAAATTCTTCTTCTGTCCGCTCCTCCAGGCCCTCCGCAGACAATAATTCAGTTTGAACCAAGCTGAATAAAATACCGCAAAATATAGCCGCTAAGATTAACCGGTTGACCCTGATCTTCATGTGCTTCTCCTTTCTGCATGGTTATCTATTTGCCTCGCCATAAATATAAGCCGCCTCACGCTTAATAGCCGTTGGTATTTCCAGGGCTATTTTTTCAGCTACGGCTAAATTCAATGAAACCTTGATTTGTCTTGGCATTACCGGCGGCATGTCCGACGGCTTGGCTCCGTCAATTATCTTGATCGCTATCTCCCCGGCCTGCCGGCCTAACTCCAGGTAATCGCAGTCAAAGGAAATGACCGCGCCATCTTTACTATAAAACCGGGATAATCCCACTACCGGGAATTTTTCTTTTATACTCTCCTGCAATAAGTACCGTACGGATTGGGAAAAATAAATGGTCGTATCAGGCAACATAATAAAACATTCTATTTGCGGCCGTATATTCCTGAGCGCATCGGGAAATTGTTTTTCTGAAGCGATCTTTTTAGATACCAGCGGCCAATCCAGCTCCTTACAAGCTTGTTGTAATTCAGCCAATTCGGCTAACGACTTATCCGAGTAGATCACGCCGAGCTTTTTACTGGTGCCATAGATCTTCTTCAGGTATTCCAGTTTGAGCTTAGCGGGTATATCCATCAGCACCCCGGAAACATTGGACGCTTCGATCATTTCCGGCTCGAGCACCAGCACAAAAACAATGGGAATAGCCTTGAAATTGGCTTGAGCCAGTTTAGTGGCTTTGGTCCCCAAAGCAAGAATAAAATCAGGTTTCTCGGCATTGACCTGGCCTAAGATCTTTTCCGGGGATTGTTCTTTCAAGATATATTTTGAGATCCAAAGAGCCACTTTTTTTGCCGTTAAAAATGACTTAAACCCTTCCCAAGCTTGCTGGTATGGTTCACTGTCGGAAGAATAGATAACTGAAACTATGATTCGTTCAGCAGCATAGGCACGATCTGCTGCATAAAGCGGACTTAAGCAAAAAACAACTAATAACAAAATCCCAATAAGTGCTACACATTTCATATATTGATGGTGCTCCTATATTACCAGAGATAACTTGCCTTTACTTCATAATAAGAAGGATTAATTTCCTGCATATGGCCTGGATCCATGGCACTACCCGTCAGGTAATGCGAATTAAAAACATTCTTACCTATTATGCTCAGATCCAGGTTCTTAGTACCGACATTCCGGGCTACAGCGGCCAGGTCCAACTGGGAGCCTCCCTCAAAATTATAACCAGACCAGCCACCGCCACTGCGATCACCTCTGACCTGTATTTTTTGATGGACCTTATAAACGCCGGAGATACTATAGTTCTGCGTAACATCGTAATATGCGCCTAGGGAAATATTGTATCTCGGAACCGCTGACTTATTAAAATCTGAGTCTATTTCAGTGTCGATGACCCCAGTCCCACCGGCCAGCCCCGGAACAATGTTAGCGATCTTGTTTTTCAACAACTGGCTGCCGGAGATGAATCCGCCCATATTCTTCCAGTCATAAGAAATATTCGCCTCCAAGCCCTTTACTTGCTGGTCGCCCACATTAAAGAACCCACGTAGGTCACCGCTATCCGGCCTGATAACCGGCCAACCCAAACCAACATAAACAAAATTAACAAAGTCAAACAATATCGCCTGGTAGTAACTGGCCAGGACTTTCATGTTTTTTATCGGTTTCCAATCAATTACCAATTCTGTAGATTCGGTGGTAGTGGCTTTCTGCGAACCACGTTTATCTATGTTATTCTGCTCGGAATACCTTTCAAAAGTATTCAACCTGGTGAAAGCCTGCTGATAAATACCTTTAATATAAAGATCGCCCAGTGGATTGTAAACCACAGCCATTTTGGGAAAAAACTTGTGCAACTTCTCTCTTTCATCCCGAAACTGGTCACCCGGGTTAAATTCTCCCACATAGCGGCCACCGCCAATGAGGTCAACTTCTTCTAAAATTTGATACTTTACATCAAGATAGGTTTCAAAAGCAGCGATATCGTTAGCCATTTCTGTAAAAGTCGGCAAAAATTCCGGTGGATTAAAGATATTGCCCGAATCGGGAACATTAGGATCCCAATTACGGGTAATCGGATTCCAGATAACAGAAGGACCTGATCCCTGTGGACTCCACAACCCAGCTTGGGCTCCTACTACCAGGTCCAGTTTCTCTGTTGGGACGATCATTAAATTTGAGTCAACTTCGTATCTCTTCTCGGTTTTCATCTCATAAGCGCCGCTGCCCGCGTTCGGATCAGTAATATGGAACACATCATACATCTGGTAAAAATTATTGAAACGAAAAGTCGAAGTCCATTCTGTGTTCTTAAAATATTCCGGTTTCTTTAGCACCAGGTTAACATCATCCGCGAAATTTTCAATATAGAGCTTTCTCACTAATCCGGGGGCGGGCATTTCTTCCCTGGTCACCCTGCCTTCCAAGCGGCGGTACGCCAAGGTCACATCACGATAAACCAAATTAGCAAAAACCTGGTAATCCGGCAGAGGATTAGTTAGATCGGCACCGTCGACTGACCTTATTTGTATACCGCCCCATTCTTCGGTCATACGCCGAGCGCCTTTGTAAAAAGCAGAGTTCACCAAAAATTGGTAACTAATATCTTCAGTTGGTTTTTTGGCATAATTAATGTTATACCGTGACATTCCATACTTACCCACCACCAGGCTAGTTCTTAAACCCTGAAACTGGGTAGCACCTTTATGAATGATGTTGACAGTTCCCTGCGTACCTTGACCACCCCAAATGGAAGTATTCGGCCCCTTAATTATTTCAATCTTCTCCACATCATCGAAAGTATTCGGCAACCGGTTCTCACCCAAACCTAAAAATGTCGGGAAAAGCATGCCATCATAAAGGAACAGGATCTTATCATTAGCATACCCGGAGACACCGCGTAGCACCAATACCTCATCTACACCTTTCATAGTGTGCCAGCTGCCTTCTAGTATTTCAAATAGATCATTGATATTACTGATCGCATACCTTTCCAGAAATTTTCCGGGGATCACTGTCACATTAGCTGCAGCTTCATAGGTTTTTTCCTGCCGCTTAGTGACACCGACAACAACTTCTTCGAATAATATTTGTTCTTCGGTCATTTCTTCTTGGGCAAAGGCTGGCGGATTTCTTAGCCCTACTATCACTGCTAAAATTGCTATTATTCGTAATCCCTTAAACATTTGTTTTTCTCCAATCTCATTTTCGGTTTACCAGAGATAACTGACTTTTGCTTCATAATATTCAGGATTTATTTCCTGGAAATGACCCGGGTCCATGGCACTGCCGGTACCAAAATGGGAATTAAATACATTTTTACCGATAATACTTAAAGCCAATCCCTTAGTTAAAACATCGTGGAAATTGGCCGCCAGGTCAAGTTGCGCTCCCCCGTTAAAATTATAACCAGACCAGCCGCCGCCATTTAGATCCCCCCGGACCTGTATCTTTTGATGGACTTTATAGACACCGGACAGGCTGCAATGCTTGTTCAGGTCATAGTAAGAGCCTACGCTGATATTATATCTGGGTACTGAAGATTTATTGAAATCACTATCTATTTCCGTATCAATGACTCCGGTTCCTCCAGCTAAACCAGGGACAATATTAGCGATCTTGTTCTTCAACAGATGACTGCCGGAAATAAACCCGCCCATATTCTGCCAGTCGTAGGATATATGAGCTTCTACTCCTTTGACCTGATGATCACCGACATTGAAGAATCCTCTTAATTGACCAGGACCCAAAGTCGGCCAGGAAGTACCGGTATACACAAAATTAACAAAATCATAAAGAGTCGCTTGATAATAACTGGCCAGGATTTTCATATTATTGATCGGCCGCCAGTCAAAGACTAATTCACTGGATTCACTGGTGGTCGCTTTTTGACTGCCTCTCTTGTCTATATTGATCTGTTCCGAGTATCTTTCTGTTGTATTCAACCTGGTAAAAGCTTGTTGATATATCCCTTTCACATAGACGTTCGCCAAGGGATTATAAACCACCGCCAATTTCGGGAAAAATTTATGGAGTTTTTCCCGCTCATCCCGGAATTGGTCGCCGGGATTAAATTCGCCGACATACCGGCCGCCGGCGGTTAAACTTAGTTCTTTCAAGACATCATATTTAGCGTCAAGGTAGGTCTCCACTGCCGCGATATCATTACCCATTTCCGTGAAAGTAGGCAGGAATTCGGGCGGATCGATCACATTGCCGCTACCCGGCGTATTAGGATCCCAGCTCCTGGTCCAAGGATTCCAGGATGCGGTAGGACCGGAACCCTGCGAGCTCCAAACTCCCGCTTGCGCGCCAAAAATTATGCTTAACTTGTCCACCGGGATGATCAATAAATGGGAATCAACTTCATATCTCTTCTCCGCTTTCATTTCATATGTATCGGGAAGATCATTGGGATTAAAATGAAATACGTCATACATCTGGTAAAAATTATTGAACCTGATAGTCGTGGTCCAATCAGTATTTTTGAAATAGTCCGGTTTCTTTATTACCGCGTTCACATCATCGGCATAATTTTCAATATATTTTTTACGGTAACTGCCGTCATAGTTGGTAATATGCTTGGCCACTCTTTCTTCCAACCGGCGAAAAGCCAGGGTAAATTCTTTATAGGTTATATTGGCAAAAACCTGGTAATCCGGCAGGGGATTGGCCATGTCCGCTCCATCTACTACCTGTGACGTCACAGTTCCCCAACCTTCAGAAGACCTCCAAGCCCCTCTATAATAAGCAGTATTTACCAGGAATTGATAGCTCAGGTCAGGATCAGGATTCTGGACATAATTTAAATTATAACGGGCCATGCCAAACTTGCCGACGACCAGGCTGGTTTTCAAACCCGTGAACTGTTCCGCTCCCTGATGGATAATATTGATCGTCCCCTGCGTGCCCTGCCCTCCCCAAACTGAGGTATTAGGACCTTTGATGATCTCTATTTTTTCCACATCATCGAATGTATTCGGCCAATTATTCTCGCCCAAACCCAAAAAGGTCGGGAAAAGCATCCCGTCATAGAGGAAAAGGATCTTATCATTGGCATAGCCGGAGACACCACGTAGCACTAAAACTTCATCCGATCCCTTCCAGGTATGCCAGCCGCCTTCCAGCACTTCAAAAAGGTCATTCATATTGCGGATCGCGTAACGTTCCAAAAATTTCCTCGGGATGACTGTAACATTGGCCGCGGCACTAAATGTTTTCTCCTGCCTCCTGGTAACGCCGGTGACTACTTCTTCAAATAATATCTGTTCTTCCGTCATTTCTTCGGTTATTATTGCCGCTTGGCTGTTACCGCCAATGAAAATCATCAAGATCAACGCCATGATCGCCTTTTTTATCATTCGACTTCTCCTTTTTAGTATCCCATTAAAAAACCCGAATAAAGGCTATCTACCCTTACTCAGGTTTTTAAATTTGATACAGATATATTATCGCTGAACATCAACGTTAAGCGCATATGTTTATATATCACAATGCGTTATAAGATATCAACTAAAATCTTATCCCAGAATATCCTTTAGATCCTGGTCAGGAGTCGTTATTGGCTTGATATTGAATTTATCCACGAGTACCTGCAGGACATTGGGTGTGATAAAAGCCGGCAGGGTCGGGCCCAAACGGATATTCTTGATCCCCAGCGACAACAAGGTCAATAGAATGCATACTGCTTTTTGTTCGTACCATGATAGTATCAGCGACAACGGCAGGTCATTCACGCTGCAATTAAAGGCCACGGCTAAAGCTGAAGCGATCTGGATCGCTGAATAGGCATCATTACACTGGCCGCAGTCCAGGAGACGAGGAAAATCCCCGATCGTGCCAAAATCCAGACGATTGAACCTGAACTTGCCGCAGGCTAAAGTTAAAATAATACAGTCACTTGGCACTTTCTGGGCAAATTCGGTATAATAATTCCGTCCCGGCTTGGCCCCATCACAGCCGCCGATCAGGAAAAAGTGCCTGATTTTTTTATCTTTCACCG
Source organism: bacterium (assembly GCA_028712895.1). Classification (GTDB taxonomy): domain Bacteria; phylum CAYTYR01; class UBA6262; order UBA6262; family UBA6262; genus UBA6262. The sequence continues at coordinate 45,776 of JAQTPL010000002.1, forward strand.
CATTGACTATTTTGTCGGCCAGGCTCAAGACTGTTTTATGGCCAAAGCCCACCATGATCTCTTTTTCTATCTTATCTTCAGTAAAACCACCCAGCTTTTTAGCCTGTGCAATGATCACTTTAAAATCTTTTTTTCCGTTCTTGGCTTCAATATGCACTTCTCCGGGATATTCCACCAAGCCGGTAGTGTAAATTTTCCCACTATACGATTCATTCGGCTTCTGGATACAATTAGTGGTCATCAGTATCACCGCCGGGATCCCGTCAAATTCCTTATGCTGGTTCTGCCAGGCGCTGCCGAAATGACCAACCAGGTGCTTATGCTTCTTCAGTTCAGGATACCCGTGCGCCGGCAACATTTCGCCATGCGTATAGATATTGACGCCAATCCCTTCAGTCTGTTCCAGGAGTTGCTTCAGGTCCAGCAGGTCATGCCCGGAGACAATGATCGCCGGCCCTTTTTTCACACCCAAAGGTACATTAGTCGGAACCGGTGAACCAAAAGTATCAGTATGCGCTTTATCCAGTATTTCCATGCATTTCAAATTAACCTTACCAAATTCCATGATCAGGGAGACATAATCCCCCGCCGTCAACTTTGGATCCACCAACGCGGCCAATCCCTTATAGAAGAAAGCATTCACTTCATCATCTGTCCGGCCAAGAACAGCAGCGTGATCAGCATAAGCTGCCATGCCTTTTATCCCAAAAAGTAATATTTCCCGTAAACTGCGGATATCTTCATTAGGGCTCGGGTCTGACAACAATCCTACTTCCAATCCCTGGGCGATCAAGCCAGCCATAGTATCAGCCGGCTGCCAATGCACCGGCTCCGGCGCATCAGCGGGAATTGCTCCCACTGCTTTTTTCAGTCTTTCCATTATTTTGTATGCCGCATATACTCTGACGGCGATCTTCTCTGAATCAAAATTAACATTAGTAATGGTGGTGAATAAACCTGTTTGCAGGAATATATCTGCTTCTTTATCTTTAATCCCTTTTGCCCGGGCGAGCAGGCCCAGGAAAGCGATCCCTTTCATACTAAAGATCAGCAGATCTTGCAGTGTGGCAGTTTCATGGGTTTTACCGCACACTCCATGCTGGGTGCATCCAGTACCTTTTGCGGTTTGCTCACATTGCCGACAGAACATAATTTCCTCCTTTTAAAAACGATTACACAGATTTTTTAAAGCGATTACACCGATTACAAGTAAAGACTAAAGCCATTCCTCAGATAGGATTTGTCCTTCAATGCCTACTACTATCTTTTTTACAGGAACTTTACGGGTTACTCCCTCCATTGCTTGTTGTACCAAACGCACCAATCCATTACAGCATGGTACCTGCATGATCATGACTGTAAGCGTATTTATCTTTGCTTCCTCTATCCAGGACTTGATCTTAGCTACATACTCATCCTGGCTGCTATCCAATTTCGGACAGGCAATAGCGAGTGACTTGTTCTTTAGATGATCAGCATGGAATCCGCCTAATGCATAAGCCACGCAATCCGCTACCAGTAATACATCCGCTCCCTGGAAATAGGGAGCTGCCGGAGAGATGAGATGCATCTGAACAGGCCATTGCCTCAACTGGGAACCGATGTCCCCCTGGGCTCTTTCCGTAGCCTTTGTTTTTTTTCTCATATCCATCATTTTTGTGCCCGGGCAACCACACGGAATAGTATGTTTTATTCCTTTTTCTTTCATATAGCCAAACGCCTGTTTTAAATATTCCTGCTGGTTATGAGCCTTAAGGTGTTCTAAGTGAGCCTGAAGAACTTCCGGACCTTGCTTCACAATATTGGACATAACTTTTTTTTCTTCATATGGTTCAGCTTCCCGCTCTATAATAGTGATAGCGTCTTCCGGACAAGTCCCGATACAAGCGCCCAAACCGTCACAGAGCAAGTCTCCTACCAACCTGGCTTTACCTTTGATAATTTGTATCGCGCCTTCAGGACAGCCTGTGGCGCATAATCCGCAACCAGTGCATTTTTTTTCATTAATTGTTATAATTTGTCTTTTCACACGATTCCCTTAATCTTTAATGAGATCAGCGATAGAAATCGCCGCTAACTCGTCAATTACTTTTTTTTCTATACCCCGAATCTTATGCCGTAGAGGGCAGGTCCCGATATCAGGGCATATTTTCTTTTTAAAGATGCAGCGGGTTTTAATAAAGTCTTTCTGGAATACTTCTACCAGGTCTTTCAGCTTGATCTTCTTCGGCGATTTGCGGAAACTAAATCCACCACCTTTGCCTTTAGCAGACTGCAGTATCCCTTTTTTGCTTAATACTTGCAATAGCCTGCGGGAAAATGCCCGCGGCATATGCAAATCATCCACCAGAACTTTAGCCGAACTTATCTGCTGCGGCGACTTGGCCATATGCACCAAGGCCCGTACTGCGTAATCTGTGTCACGATTGATCAGCTTCATAACATAATGATACCAATATAGTATCATTTTGTCAAGAAAAAAAATAATTTATTTTAAATGCTCTTTTTTGGCAAAGCTAAAATAACGCATGTTCCTTTTCCCACTTTGCTTTCGATAGAGACCGTCCCGCCGTGAAAGGTCATTATCTGCCGGCAGACTGCCAGCCCCAGACCTGTGCCTTTGGCCTTAGTGGTAAAGAACGGGTCAAATACCCTTTCCAAGTGCTCCTTGTCTATACCTATGCCGTTATCACAGATACTGATCCGGACAAGATTCGCATGTTTTTCCGCAGATACTTCGATCCGCCCTTCGCCATCAGTGACCGCGTCTACCGAGTTATTCAGGATATTGGTGATCACTTCCCTGATCTGCAGAGGATCGATATCGATTATTAACTTCGCTACCGGCCCTGTATAAACTTTGATCGAGATCTTTTTATGGCCGTGCGCCAACGCCACTTCCACGCACTCCTTGATCAGGTTTTCTATGTTGGCCGGTTCATAATTAGGAGGCCGCAAGCGGGAATAAAACAGCAGGTTGTTGATGATCTGGTCGCTTTCTATTACTTTTTTCTGGATATTATTCAGGCTCTTTTCGATATCCGGGTTTTGCGCTTTGCGCCGGACATTGGAAACAGCGATATTGATGGCTGCCAGCGGATTACGCAACTCATGGGCCACCGTCGAAGCCAGGGTGCCGATATCTGAAAGACGTTTGGCCCGCTCCATTTCTATCTGGGTTTCTATTAATTCCCTGGTTCTGTCTTTTATCAGCTTTTCCAGGGTGGCCTTATCCCTCGTTAAGATCTCCTCTGCTTTTTTCCGGTCGGTAATGTCATGTACCATCCCGACCGAACGGATGATCCGGCCAGCCTTATCCCGGTAATGTTCGCATTTTTCGTGAACGAAACTAATCTTGCTGGTCAACCTCTTCACTACCCGGTGCTCGATCTCATAACCCCTGAGCCCTTCCTTCACCGAATTAGAATAGGCTTTATTGACCATTTCCCTGTCCTCGGGGTGTACCGCTTCCAGGAAAGCATCATAGGTCGCCCCGAATTCCTGCGGTTTCAGGCCAAATATGCGGTAGACTTCATCCGACCAGGACAAGCGGTTGTTTTCCAAGTCCAGCTCCCAACTGCCGATATGGGCGATCTCCTGCGCCTTTTTCAATGTTTCTTCGCTGGCACGCAAATCTTCTTCAGTTTCTCGCCTGTGTTCTGTTTCCGCCACAAGCTCTTCATTGGTCGAAGCCAGCTCCTCATTGGTGGCAGAGAGCTCTTCGTTGCTGGAGATCAATTCTTCATTCAGCGACTTCAACTCTTTTTCATTCTCCATACGCTCGGTAATATCATTGAAGGTTACGGCAAAATAGCCCCTTTGCGCGCTAAAAGCGGAGACCATATAATATTTCCCTATTCCCTCTGAATAACTCTCAAAACGTATCGGTTTCCCGGTCAGCGCGACTTTTCCGTATTGACCGATCCAGTCAGTCGGGTCTTTCTCTATGCCAGGCAGGACTTCGGTGACCCTCCGGCCGATAATATCTTTTCCTTTCAACCCGGTAAGTTTTTCAAAAGCCTCGTTCACTTCCAGAAAGATATAGTCAAAAGGCTGCCCTTTCTCATTCAGCATTATCCGGTGAAAGGCAAATCCCTCCGACATATTAGAGAAAAGGGCATGCAGCTTATCCTCGGTCCTTTTCAAGGCATCTTTGGTTACCTGCGCCTCAGAACTCTCGATCACTTCCCATTTGCCGGCGTTGCGCACGAGGGCGAACCTGTGCTTCTTGACCACATCCATGAGATCGATCGCACTAAACTTATCCCGGGGATACGCAAAAGCCGCGACCATATTATGCCTGCTTATTTCCTCTATCCCGATGCAAGCAAAACCTTTGCCGCCTTTCTTGGGGACAGCGCTGCTGGCCAATCGCAGCCCGTCAAATCCCAGGGAAATCGCTTTGTCCAAGCCGGCAATCACCGCCTGTCCTGACCTGCCGCCATTAGCGTTCCATTGGCGGTCGGGAATTATCTCTATCTGTTTTCTATCCAGGAATTTATTAAAACCAGGAATGGCTTTTTTTAAAGCCTTTTTAGCAGTGTCAATACTTAACGGCGAAGAGATTACCCAAACGCAGTATTCATTGTGCTGCAGGCCGGCTTTGAAATAAGGAATAAAAATATCCAGCAAGTCTTTTTGCGTTTCATAGAACTGGCAGAAATGACTGCCCCATTGCAAATTATCCACTAAAGGGAAGCCTAATTTTCGTTTATCAGAGTGAACATACATATTGCCTCTTTTTAATGGCCACCGCAACCAGGCATAGTGACTATCTGCCATTTACCCTGGCTCATGGCCAACGCGAACTCATGGTTCTTGACCACATCCATGATCTCCGGTACACCGCATTTTTTCAGCGAGTAAGTGCACAGCACCAGTAGTTTCGTGCCGCCGATCACTTTATTGATCTCCGCCTCATAGGCGGCAAAATCATCCCAATCCTTTTTATTATCGATCCAGTAGGGATTGCCGCTCACTCGCAGTCCGGCATAGCCGCTGACTAAAGCCTGGTTATGCTTTTCCATCCACATATCCAGGGTACGTTTAAGATCGAAATTCCCGCCGATCAGGTACCAATCTGTGTAAGGAAAAATTTCCATTTGTCCTTTATCCAGGTATTGGGAGAAATTGGGGATGGCTTTTTTGAGGGCCTTAATGGCTTCTTCTTTGGTCAGGAAATCTGAGGTTACCCAAACACAGGATTCGTTGTTTTCCAGGCCGGCCTGGAAATAAGGGATGAGAACGTCAAGCAGGTCTTTCTGAGTGGTATAGAACTGGCAAAAATGACTGCCCCAGGGCATGTCGCCGATCAAAGCGATCCCTGATTTTCTTTTCGCCTCTGCTGTTGCCATTTTATCCTCCTCGATCTTAAAATGTTCAACGCAAATTATTGGGGTCCCAGTCTGGGTTAAAGATAGAACTTTTAGGATAAAAGCTTCCCTACCGCTTTGAATCTATCAAATAGCCTTAAAGCGTCCCCTCAAAAGATTGCTTAATCAAAGCAAAAACATCCTTAATATCTGTAATTCGAAAGCACAAATTGGTTAAAAGCAATATTTTAACTCTTTCGGCATATCTATAATTATACCTAATTAAAGAACTTCAAAATGATTCTTTATAGCTTACTCAAAATAGAGACAAATAATTCACCGTGCTTTTTTCTGCATTTAAAATATGCTTAATATCTTTTTTTAGCTTTTCTTCCCAATTATTATCCCCCTTAATAATAAAATATTGCCCTCCCAAATCCGAAAGACCCTTGATATCTCCTTCGTAACTATTTAGTAAATGTATTGTTGGTATATTATGTGAATGAGCAATCCCAGTTTCATACGCAACATTAGGACGTAATTCACCTTCACTAAAATCAGAAATCACAAAATCTACATCAATAATTTTATTCATAATAGATTGCATTAAGCCGGGGTAAGTCACAATGGAAGTTGAATCTATTATTTCATTTATTTTGATACCATTAGCATCTAATATCTTTTTTATATCGTTAATTCTCGATTGGGAATCTAAATCTATTCTATGCAAAACAAAACAACTTAATCCTAAATCTTCCTCTTCTAATATTTCTAATTCTCCATCAGTAAAATCATAGGCATATAAGCCATAATTACCCCTTAATAAAGCATTTCTTAAAAGCATATTTTCAAAGATTATTTCACCATCGCATTTTAATTCTTTTATTTTATTCGACTTAAATACAATTTCAAATTTATAACCTTTTCCAGCTTGAATACGATCCGATAAACCTATGGAGCTTACGCTATAAATATATTTATTTTTAACCTCAAAAAAACTAACATAACTCTTCCATCCACCAAGGCCTATACCATAACAATCACCCCCAGGATTTTTTCTTATAGTCATCGCAATATGCGAGCCTTTTGGATCTGAATCATTAATCTTAATTCTAAATATTATTTTTAAATTTCGGGCTAACTTATCTCTATGTGGCCCATCCAGTAAATCAGAGAAATGGAATCCATCTCCTTCTTTACGTTCCTTTGCTTTATAACCTTTATCAACTTTATGGATAAATATATTATCTGAGCTTGTCCAATAATTACTCACAAGCATCTCCTTGAATTCTAATTTTAATACTTGCTCAATTTTTTTATATCACACTTCTAATTTTTCCTTAAACTTATCTGTAAACTCCTGTTTCTTCAAAACCTCGTTATAAAAAGGCAAGCCTACGAGCTTGTATCTATCAGATTCAAATAAATCAATAATCTCGAAATGGATTTCTATTTCCTTAAGAAAAATTTCTTTCCATTGATCATGTACGATATAAGGCTGGCCTTTTGCCTCAACGAATAACTGAAAGGACAATGCTTTCTTTGTGTCTTTTTCGGTTAGGAATAAAACAAAATCCGGCTCAATAGCCTTCCCATCAGAGAACCGGTATATTTTGAATATTCGCTCATTCCGTAGAAGATAAATATCCGTGTATTTCTTTTTAAGCTCATCCACTGCCTGCCGGACAAACTGAATAAAATACTTCTCCTCAGAAGTGCCATAATTCTCATCATACATATACCAGTCGTAATCTTTAAGGTGCAACCGTAAGTCGTCTTTTGTCGTTTCGCTCATGGCGATACCAAACTCTTTATCATCGCCACCGATTAAAACATCACCTGTCTTTGATGGCTCAACTATCTTGCAAATGTTATAGCCCTTAAATTCTTTTGTCCCAATATATTCTGTTGTGCTTAACTCAATCTTAGTTGCTAATTCCTTAAAAACATCCAAAGCGACTTCATACTTATCGTGATTGCTGAGATTATCAATCTGGTCTTTTAAGCCATAAATCTCAATATCAACTTCGCCAAGATAATCATCTGAAGTTAAAAACTCATCCACTGATTTTAAAGAAGGGAAAAACTGCTTTAGATTAACAAACCGATAAAATTCAACCTTATCCAGAGCTTTTCTGTTTATATGCTTCTCAATCCGGTTAAACTTAATCGTCCGTTTATCTAAATCTTGATCCTGCCCGCCGTTTGCCTTTGCCTCATCAAAAACGCCTATTTCAGTCGTTTTACCGATTCTGAGCTTGTGCTTAAAAATAGTCTCCGAAATAAGATCTCGCATTCGCTTAACTTTTTCCAAGCTGTTTCTCTTCTGTTCGTTTACGAAAAGAAGCCCATTCTTCCAAAACCTTGTTTATTTAATACTGTCTTTGACAGAAACAGTTATTTGTCTCCGTCTGTCATCCGGGGGAGTAATGCCACTTTTGACTAACTCTGCTTTTATTTCAGCAATATAGCGGGAATCGTTAAGGCTATGATAATGAAGCTCCTCTAAAACTCTTAATTCACTGTTTATATCCTCATCATATTTGCGTTTAAACCTGTCTTGACCTTCCTCAATGACAAAAGGATAATACCTCGCACCACGCCCAATAAGCTGTGCCTCTGATACGGTAGTTTTCCCGGCTTTACCGTGCTTTGTATCTCGTGTTTCGTAAAGCCTTACAATATCATAAAGATTAAGGACATCCCACCCCTCATTGAGCATATTTACAGTAAAAATAACCCGGGCTTCATTATGCTCAGCCTCAAGGGTGTTTACCTTAATCTGTTTTTCTTCACTGTCCGCCTTTGAATTAACCGCAATACACTTTTCCTCTGAGAAATCGGCTTTAATTTCCCGGACTAAATTATCATAGGTTATGCTGTTATCCTTAAAGAAGGTAAACGCCTTTGTAATGATACCATTTGAATTACTTCGCTCAACCTTCTTAATATCGCTTACCTTGAGCCGTTTAATCATCTCTTTAAAATCTTTCTCGGCTTCTTCTGACTGATGAATAGTCTTTTGAGCTTTGATCAAGATGACAGGTTTAAGCTGGATTTTATTTTTTTCGGCAACTTTACGCCTATACTGGCTCAATATAACTGCCTGCAAAACCCTTTCCATAAGGGCAAGGTCGGACTGTATGATCTGAACATCTTTGGAAAACTTATCTTCCCGAAATTCCTTGAGCGTGTATTGATAAATGATCTTATCTTCATACTTTGCTCGGATAGCCCGATCCTCAAGGTCAATTGTTGCCGTGTATTCCAGCATGATATTTCTGCTATCACTCTGAAACGTCTTATTGATGGTATTTTCCCAGCTTGTGCTTTCTTCAAGTTCTTCTTTGGACATCTTCGCAATGTTTTTAGTCAAAGCGTTTATATGATGCGCTTCGTCTGAGAGAAAAACTATTTTCCTATTCTTGAAATCTTCCAACGTGATCGCATTCTCCTGCGGAGTCCATATTCTGGAATGAAGCCCTTGAATAGTCGTGAACAGGATATTGATATTGTCCTTACTAACACCTTCAAAGTTATCAACCTCTTGAATATGCACCTCTTTGTCATTAAAGACAACCTTTTCCGAAAAGAGATACTTAGGAGAGGCTTTATCAAGAAAGTTTGCTTTTGTCTTTTCTATAATGGTCGTGCTGTTAACAAAGAATATGAAATTCCGGTATCCTAACTTGTAAAGGTAAAGGATATTCGACGCCATCAGAAATGTTTTCCCGCTTCCGGTCGCCATATTAAAAAGCAGGTGAGTGGGAAGCGTCTTATCTGGGTAATCGGTCAAATAGTAAAGAAGCCGGGCAATAGCTTCTTGTTGATATTCTCTGATCGAAAATCGTTGGTTAAGATTTTTAACAATATAGCCTGGTAGAGCTTTATATTGTTTGAGAAACCCTAACTGCGATACCGAATTTAATTTTTCAACTAATGTCTGACCGTTTGTCATATTTACACAACCGTTTTATAAAATTCTTTATTGAGCTTTCTATCGTCCGCATTAACCTTGTAAGTGGCGTCATCTATCTCGCTCAAATTAACATAGAGATGATTTTTGTCGAGGCACTCGAACAAGACCTGCTTCTGCTCCTTGAGAGTTAATTTCTCAAATTCTTTTTCCTCAAAATTAGAAAGGTCAACATTATAACAAAAGAAGGCTTCCTTTTTCATCCTATCGTAGATATTTAAGAGCTTGCGAGTGGTGTCGGCTTCTTTTATTTCTGTCATGTATTGTTCGTTCCATTCTTTAAGCTCGGCATAGACAAAAGAACCGCCACCTTTCCAGTTAATAATCTTTGATACCCCAGTATCATCCCCCTTAATGACGTTATTTAGCCTAATAATAGAGTCATTTTCTTCATAATCCAACTGTTCTATGCCTATATACCTACGACCCATTTTATGCGCAACGGCACAAGTCGTTCCGCTTCCCAAGTGATAATCCAAAACTAAATCATCATTATTCGTCATAAGTTCTATGATCCTTTGAAGCAACCTTTCAGGTTTTTTACCGCTTTTAAATTTAACTCCACCTTCAATATCTAATCTACCCCAAGAAATATCTGTCCACATAGAACCTATTTCTTCTAATTTACTTACCTCATTATTATTAGAAACTGCACTATCTGAAAACCAAACAACCAATGTTTTATTCCAAACATACTTAATGACGCTTTTATTTTTATTTCTCCCAGTTTTAGGAACATATTCGTAAGAAATTAGTTTATCCTTTTCGGGAACAATATTATTAATCTTAGTCAAGATAGATGTTTGTGCATTTGTCACCATGAATATTTTATTGAAGTATTTCAAATATGCCTCATTATATGATAATCTGTGCTTTTTCATAACGTTGCTTACAGTATCAAATTTGAAATCACAATGTTTATATACTTTAATATTATCAACCTCTTTAATTAATTTTTTAGAACCTATGTCCGTTAAAATTCTGGTATAATAAAAACCAATGTCATCCTGTTTGTGTTCTTCAATATGTTTTTCTATCGGAATTGAATTATACATGGGCTTGTATTCAAAATATGCCTTATCCTTACAGTAAAATAATATAAATTCATTATTTTTTTTCATTTTTAAATCCTCACCTCCGCCACTTGCACCGGAACTAACCTTAGACTTCACGGAAATTGTGTTAATAAAATTATTTCTTCCAAAAATTTCATCCATTAATACTTTTAAATAAGACTGCTCATTATCATCGCACTGAACAAAAATAGAGCCGTCTTCTTTTAATAACTCTCTTGCTATTTCGAGCCTATTTTTCATAAATACAAGCCAAGCAGAATGATTAAATCTATCGTTATATTTAAAATCATCGTTTCCTGTATTATACGGGGGATCAATGTAAACAAGTTTTACTTGTCCTCTGAATTTCTGCTTCAAGCAGTGCAAGGCGAGAAGATTATTCCCTTTGATAATCAAGTTATCATTAGCGCTAAGCTCCGTGACTTTGTGCTTGCCCTTGCTATCATATTTCTTGAAATTCGTTAAGACTTTCGGCTCAATTAACCTATCTATTTCATCCGGAGAGAGCGTTTCATTGTAAAATATCTCATCCCGCTTTTGATCTTCCTTCTCCTGGCCACCTTCAAGCACACAATCCTTATATGCCCACGCCAAAACAACGTCGTCTCTTTCTTTCAAATAGTCACCGTTTGACATTAGACCGATCTTATTTTCAAAGCTGGTAAACGAGCCCGGGAGAAACTCTTTGTCATTAACAAATGCGATGAATTTATCCTTGTCAAAAACAAGAACCTTTTCTTTTTTAACGATCTTTTCAATGAAGAAATGCTCTTTTGCCTTATTATCAGAAAGAAGCAGTTCAATAAGAGGATGGTCGAGCTTGAGAGCCAATTCAGTGAGTTTATTTTTAAGCAGTTTTCCATCAGCGAAGATGCGTTCGTCTTTCTGGAATAATTTCGTCAAATCAGTCATCAGATTTTGCATATTATACCTTATCCTTTAAAGATTATCCAACTGTAATTATTAAGCTCTATTGTGGCTTATTTTACAATAAAGAAATGTCAAAGGCAAGCTATTTCCCATTGAAACCTGAAGACATACAAAAATAATTGGAAAAACAAAGCCAATTATTAAGGCTGGCCAGCCTGGTCCGGGCTGTTATCAGGAAGGAATTGGAGCTTTTTTAATGTAGCAAGGTTCTGGAATATTGACTTCTGAATGGATTTCTCATACCGCATAACCTTCTCGGCGTTATCGCCAGCCGGGAGTGAGCATATCTTGATATTAACTTCCTCGGCAATTTTGTTTTTAAGCTTCTTCTGTTCAAGGTCATATATCTCCTTTTTATACCCTTTATTCTGCCTATCTAACTTCTGGACAAGCTCATCAGCAATATCTTTGTCCGTATAACCAGCTTTCTTTAATATTGCCTTTACTTCTTCAAAAGGGAGCCCGCCATCTTCAAACCTCAAAGATTCATCTTCTGACATAGCCTTTTCTTTTATAGCTTCGGCAACCATAGTCAAATCTGCCTCAATATCGCTTTCCAATCCTTCGCCTGACCATGTAGGATTGTTAAAGTTGACAACACCTTTTTTAAGGGCTTTGATATAGGCATTATTCCAGTCGAAATACTCCTGTTGTTGCCTTATTTCTTCGTCAAGTTCGTCATTTGTCTTGTTTTCTCTCTTCCCCAGATCATCTTCCTTGTTGTAATAGTCATAAATGACCATATCAAGGTATTTGCGAATGCTTCCGGTCTCAAAGCGTAGGACCCGGCGTAAACGCCAAAAGTCAACGGCGATCTTCTCAACCAGCAAATGCTCCAGCTGGCCGGAAGGACTAAGGCTCTGCGCGAGATTAGAAAGTAACTGCCGATATTCTTCCTCACTCTCTCTGCCATCACCGCTTGAGATAATCAAATCTCGGGCAAATACGCCATGTTTAACGGCATTCTGGGAGACAATAACCTTCCCTTCATCCGTCACTGCCCCTGTTGACACTAAGGCATTCTTTTTATTTGCTTCAATCTGTTTTTTTGTCGTCATAATAACCCCCCTCATTTGAATAGTTTATTTGCCATCTTTGGTGAAACACCCATTTTTAGAAACAATCTGTCAAATTTGTGGCTTTCCTTTGAGCTTTCATAGGTAAGGTTATAACAATGCCTGCACCCGAAGTATTTACCTCTCCCTATATGAAGCGATCCGACCCGGTGACCACATACACACCCATTGACCATAATAGGACAGGTAAACCACCACCGGTGCCCCCCAAAATGGCAAGGTGTCCAGACAAGCCGTGTCTGATAGTCAAGCTCGGTCTTTTCGTTCGTATTCCTGTCAGTCTGGGTGTATTGGAAGCGGATATATTCGTCACCTTCCACCGTTGAGACCATAAAGCTAATACTGCCTGTCTTTTCACCGTTGCGACTCCAGTTCATACCACCCGAGCGGACACCGCCGTCAAAGTAGTGATGTTTGTTAAGGAATTTCGCTGTGATTGTCTTACATTCCTCAATTGTCAATCTGCTTGAATATGACCATCTGCCCATTGAAAATAATTTTTCTCCCTGGATTTTTCCTAAATCAATAAGGGAACATAACCCTTAAACAAGGCTGACAACCGTTCCGTCAAATATATCAAGGGCCTGTTTGACTATCCCGGGAAGCAACCCCTTCTCAAGAAGCCGGCCAACAAGCTCTTTCTGTTTATCTACTGAAAGGTTATTCCAGCGCAATGAAAATGACTTTTCCATCCGTTCAAGCTCTGCCTTGTCTTGATCCGTTGCCGTGCTGTTCTCACCTTTCACAAGTTCTGACTGCGCGCCAATAGCCGAATAAAACGTAATAAGCTCTACTACCTCATCCGGCCTGTCGGCAATTGCACTGATTACCTGTAATGCTTCCTGCCTCCTGGCTTTTAATTTCCTTATACCATCCAATAAACTAAACATCTTCTTCACCCCTTACTTTATTTGAGACTTTAAGGCGTTTACGCTTAATCCCATATAAAACAAGCACTTTTACTGCCTTAAAACCTGTCTTGAAACCGCCTTGAGTCTTTTAGACCATATCAAGGCGTCATAACCCATTGAAAACAAAGGGAAAACCACTATTTGGCTTAAAGTCTTAATTTTATTTCCACCTGATAAAAGAAACATTTTTGATACCCCTATATTTTGAACCTCTCGCATAGATCTTGAAACACCGTAACGTCCATGATATAAACCCGTTTCTTTTCGCCGTCTATGCGTTTCTGCTCGGATATAATCTTTACCTTTTTAAGCCTGCGGGTGAGGACGTTCGTTCTCTGTATCCAGTCAAAATCCTCGTTCGCCTTGAAATAATCAAGCACCGCCTGAGCGTCAAATACCTTGATATTACCGTCCTCTTGAATAGCAGGAATCTCATCAATCATCACCTTAACCACGTTAAGCAGTTTATAGGTCTCGTTCTGGGAAACACTATCAGACTGCTTCTCAGCAACGGACTTTTGGCTTAATACTTCCATTTTATCGGTTAGATTGGTATTTTCGCCCTGCGAGTCAATGACATTGGCAAGAAGAAACACCGGCTCCCAAATATCAAGCTCCCGGTTATTCAAATGACTCATACCCTGAATAACGTCTCCCGGGGCATAATAGACTTCCGCAATCTGCCGGGCATAGGTAAGGGCAAACATATAAAGATCATCCCGAATGCTTCGCTGTAAGTCAATAATCTCCCCCGTCTCTTTATACCGCTGGACGGTTTCGTCATCTTTCTTGCGTAATAGCGGAATACGGACAGTGCGATCTTGCAATACATCATCAATGTCGTTTATCCCGGCAAACATCTTAGGCGAATAGGCACTGTATGACTTAACCACAAAACCGCCCTGACCAGTGCTTTCCGTCCGCTTCACAACGCCCGCTTTATTAAACCCGGCATTAAGAACACTGATAAGCGAGCCATAAGTATCTTTATCCCGCTTACGAAGCTGTTCTACCTCATCAATAAACATTGTTATAAGGTTATTGGAAATATCCCGAAATATAACCGACTCCGTAGGATTGGTAATAAGCTCACCGTTAAAGGCAATACTTGCGAGTATTTCCATTAAAAGCGTCTTGCCCGATCCTTTCTCGGCGTTAAGCCACACATAAGGGTAATAGCGAAAAATCATAAAAAGGTATGTCCCCATAACCCATAGCGTGACAAAGCTCAAATACGCTTCATCCGGGAAGCAGATAAACCGCTTTATGTAGTTATAAACTTTTGAGTAAACCCCGGGAATGTCGACCGTGTAATTGTCCTCAATAAAGGTGCGTATACCCTTATAGGAAAAACGGGCAGTATCAACGGTCGTATGCTTTAGCATGATGCCTTCGCTTTCGGCGTCTTCAAAAGAGCATAACTGCTTATCAGAAGTCACAAGGCAGTGCGTATTTTTAATCGCCACCGCAAATGACATAATGCCTTCGTTAAAATCCTGTGCCGGATGAACGGTGCGTGAGCCTTCCTTATCCCGGAGTATTTCAATCAAATCTTCTTTATTCAAGCGCTTTGCCTCTGTGTTTTTTGGCTCTTTGCGATAACTTTTAAGGACTTTCTCATAGCTCTTAAGATCATCATTCGTGAAGCTGAAATGATCTTTTATCGTATATTTAAGAATTGCGTCTGTCTGTGCCGGATTAAGCCCTGCTATTTCTTTAAGGATGGGGTCAAGCAGAGCAGGTATTTTCGACTTGTGCGTGTCTTTCGGGATTGCTTTTATCTTCTTCTCAAGCTCGGCAAGTTTGTCCTCTGAGAGGATCGGCTCTGCGGTGCCTGCCGGTGGAATCTTAATATCAATACCGTATTTTTCTTTGGCCACTTTCAATGCTTGTGTAAATTTATCACCCCTTAGGCTACCTGGCATAGCTTCCCGGCAATCAATAATCCCTTCCAATACGGCGATAAGAGATATTGCCCCGCCCCCCGAGTTGCAACGGAAACAGTGCCACACATTTTTATCAGGATGGACAACTAAATTACTATTATTCGTTGAACCGTGAACAGGATGACCACATACATACTGGCTTCCGATCCGCTTCGTCTGGACACCAGTTTTATTCAACACTTCAACAACGCTTATATCGCCTGCCTCTGTTTCAACGTCTTTTTGCGGATAATCAAAAGTGATATATGCCAGAAGCTCGGAGTAAATCTGTTCTCGCGTTATTTCTGAAATATTAACATCATTAACAACCTCATACATAACGCCAGTATCAGGATGAATACTACCCGGGGCAACCACCTGCGAACCGCTTGAAATAATTTCCCCATAATGCATATCGTCCTTTTTTAACACGATCTTCTTTGGGATATCTTTTGAAAGGTAATAATAATGAAACCCTTTGCGAGTCTTGACCGTGAGAGTATCCGGGAAACGCTCTTTTATGACAGTGCTTATTACTTCTGTATCGGCATCAATAATGATAAGATTGCCATATCCACCAAGCACACCGTAATTACCACCTTGATCAATCCATGATTGAATTTCGGCAAACGAATAAGGTTTATTCTGCCAGTCTGGTTCAAAGGGGATTTTTGAGCGGGCTTTCAGCTTCACGAATCCGAAGCTGTCTATTTGTAACTGCTTAGGTATTCTTTGCTTTACCATCTCCATATCAATAATTTCCTTTCTTACTATGTATTAAAAACCATTGTCTTTAAATCTTGAATTGCATTTTTAAAAGCCGTTATATTCACAAGCCCGTCATTAAAAAATTCCTGTATAAGCTCTTTGCGGTCATCCCGGTCATCAAAGACAAAAACAAACTTGTTGCCATTTCTGCATTTATCCCTTAGTTTCATGCCTTTTGATTTTAAGTATGCTGAAAGGTAAAGGTCACTTGTCCTGTATGTGCCCATTATTTGCACTGTCACTTTTGCAATCTCCATCCACCACCTGTTTTGATATAAAATCACGGGCAATGATCCTCGTCAGTATGCGAAGCCCAGTGTCTAATTCATTTGTATTATTATTACTAATCAAAACTGTTTCGTTGCTAATAGTCATTACATTCATCTGTTTATTCCACGATTTTATAAATATCGTTAAACTCATTTATCTTTAAGTATTCCATCATTTTCTGTCTTAATTCTGGCGAAGGGTATCTATACCCACTCATAAGCTGGGACATATACCCGCTTGTAATGCCTATTCTATGGGCAAAGTTGTTTTGTGAAATATTTTTCAGTAGAAGGTATTTCTTAATCCTTGTAGATTTTAGCAAAGCTCTCATTTGTATTTCTCCTTTCTTGCTATTGTTATGCAAGTTAATTATATAACACTTTTTATATCATGTCAACTGTTTAGCAAAAATAATGCTTGCTAAAGTATAGCACTTATGATATTATGTTTTTACAGATACATAAAAAGGGGGACAGGTTATGGCTAATGAATTTGGCGCTTACCTGAAGAAATTAAGAGAGGATAGGGAACTTACTCTTAGGGAAGTTGAGGCAAAGGCAAAGATTTCCAATGCCTATTTATCTCAATTAGAAAGGGGTGAAAAAGGAATACCTACAATCAAAGTCCTAAGCAGACTTGCAAAAGCATACGGCGTTCTTATAAACGAAATGATGGCAAAAGCCGAAAGTGCTTTTAAAGATGAAAAAATAGATATTACTGCTACTACTCCTAATGGTGAATTTGTTGCAAGAGGATATGATAAATTACCAGAAGATAAAAAGATGGCTTTACAAAGTTATCTTCAACATCTCTTAAGTGAGGCGAAAAAACAAAAATGACCAAGACTTTTGACGATTATCTTGGAGCAAGACCTTCCCTGTATGGAAGAAACCTACTTAAGCGATTAGGTAACCAAAAATATTATGTTAATGAATATGACGTAATAGATTTTCTCGGTTATGAAATAAAACCGCTTAACCCTGAAGAACATAAAGGGATTTTGGAGTATAAAGGCATAGGCGATATTTTTGATGACCTTTGCGCAATAACATTTTACCGTGACAATATCATGTTTATTTCTGAATCTATGCCCCCTACAAGGAAAAGATACACTATTTTCCACGAAATTGGCCACGAAATAAATGAACATCATCCGAAGGGATTAGTTTCAATAGGCAAAAACAGTGATATAGATACTACTTCATATAAGCTTGCCGAGAGAGATGCTTTTTTAGCAGGTGCGGAAGTAATGTTTCCGCTAAAAAACTTTATTAATGATTCAACCAGTCTTTCTTTGCAGTTTTCTTCTATTGAAAGTATTGCCCAAAGATATTGCGGTTCTTTTGAAGCTACGGCGATAAGGTATACTCTTACCAATCAAAATATTATGGCTATTGTAGTAGTAAAAGAGAACGATTTAATTGACAACATAGAGAAGTTCACAAATAATTCATCTCCTAATGAATATTTATTGCCTTTACAAATACCATTTTCTCAAAAACCAAATCTATCACCTACGCCTATTGCACCCCTGAGGGTTCAATATTGCATTCGTTCTTATCTTTTCCCAAAATTCATAAAATCCGGCATTGAAATCGGTGAAGATAACCTTATATATAAATCATGGAAATCAAATATTTCTTTAACCGGTGAAATCCCCGCTTCGGTATTTGGTTCTTCTGCTAAGTTCAACTATACAGCGGAATGCAGACCGATTAACGGCAGAGTCTTTGTTTTATTATCACTTCCTGACAATCAGTTAAAACTATTTAATGGAGTCTCATTATGCGGGTAGCTTTGTATGCCAGAGTATCATCGGAAAAACAGGCTGAAAAGGACTTATCACTGCCAGCCCAGTTAAAAGCTCTTAGGGAATATGCTCTAAAACGGCAGTGGACAATCGTTGAAGAATTTATTGATGAGGCTGAAAGTGCCCGGACAGCCGATCGCCCGGAATTTCAACGAATGATTACATCAGCTAAGCATAAAGACGCCCCCTTCAATGTGATCCTTGTTTGGAAATTGAACCGCTTTGCCCGCAACCGTGAAGATTCTATAATTTACAAATCGCTACTCCGTAAGCGTGGTATTCAGGTTATTTCAACAAATGAAAACATTGATGAAGGCCCAACCGGTAAGCTTCTTGAGGGCATTATTGAGTCTATTGATGAATTTTACTCAGCAAATCTTTCACAGGACACTATCCGGGGATTAAAAGAAAATGCTATGCGGGGCTTCTGGAATGGTGGAATCGCCCCCTTTGGATATGACTTTGACTTTGTAAAGGTAGGAAACAACACAAAGCGGAAACTTAAAATCAATAAAATAAGAGCTTCAATAGTAAAAAAGATATTTAGCTTATCACTTGAGGGTGTAGGGATAAAAGAAATTGCAAAAGCATTGAACCAGGAAGGCTTTAAACGTAAAAGCGGTCAACCGTGGACAAACTCAAGTATCAGTTATATCTTAAATAACCCTATTTATACTGGGTGTCTATTCTGGGATGAAGGCAAACACAATCCAAAAGCCGGCAAGCCCGTGATTAAGGTGCCAAATACTCACCCGGCCATTATTTCTGAAGGAGATTTCAATGAAGCCAGAAAACAGATAAGCTCCCGGTCAAGAAAAGTCATTCATCCAAGGGCATTAGGATCAAGATATCTTCTAAGCGGTATTTTACGGTGCAAAAAGTGCGGGAGTGCCATGACGGCATGTAGTGCTAAGTCTGGGAAGTTCCATTATTATTTCTGCCAGACATACCTCAAAAAAGGCAGGGAATACTGTGACCAAAAGCTAATCCCTGTTAATAAAATTGAGCCTTTAATCATTCAGACCATTAACAAGAGAATACTCACAGAAGAAAATATCAGGAAACTGCTTTTAATGCTAAACGCTGAATTGCGGAAATTTGACGTTGAATACAAAACAAAACTTGATCTTATTGATGAGGGGTTAGAGGATAAGTTAAAACGCAGAGCTAAGATATTCGAGGGTATAGAAACAGGAGCTATTAATCTACAAGATATCGCCCCAAGATTGAAAGAGCTTAATACTGAAATTGCCGAATTAGAACAGCATAAGCAGGATATACTCGAAAGACATCAGAATGGCGATGGCTTAAATATAAGTGATGAGCAGTTAAAACCATATACGGATGACCTCATTGAAACACTGTCAAAAGGAGCAATATCGGAAAGAAAGAGCTTTATACGCTCGTTCGTCAAAAGAATTACCGTCAATTACCCGCAATTAGAGCTTGAATACACTTTTCCCCTACCTATAAAAGGAAAAGACAGAACATCTACAAGAGAAGTTCTGTCTTTGAGTCAGTTTGGGGTGGCTAACGGGATTTGAACCCGCGACCTCTAGTGCCACAGACTAGCGCTCTAACCAGCTGAGCTACAGCCACCATATTAAGGAAAGTTATAAGTTTTGAATTTTGAGTTTTGAATTTAGGTAAAATTACCTTAACTCATAACTTACCTGTCCCCGCGTCTTTGATTTGTCCTTTAAGACAAATCAGCAGGGGAAAACTTAACACTCAAAACTTAAAACTGTTTTTATATTTAAGCGTCCCTGGCGTGATTCGAACACGCGACCCTCTGCTTAGCTTACCGCACTGGATTACTCCAGCCACCGAATTACTGGTGTTGCAAGTCTGGACTATGTCTTCACCGTTTCAGGTGTGTGGCATATAGTCTCTGAGGACTCTCGCTTGATTTCCAAGTAGTCATTTGCCCATTTAATAAATTTAGTTTGATTATTAGTGGGCTTATCAAAGCGAATAGCTTTCGGATAATTTGAACTATTTGGTATATAAAGCACTTTCTCTTTATCAGGGCAATAGATTGCATAGTAATCAAAATCATCCTGTTTATAATGCTTTATATGGGTACCATTTTTATCTGCCCAACTAGTTCTAAACTTAACTTCTATTGTACCGTTTCTCTTTAAAGTGGCATATTTTACTTGTATTTTATAAGTACTACCATCATCCAAAACAACAACTATATCATACGGTTGGTGCTCAGACAGTGGTAAACAAGGAACATACCCTTTTAAAGTCAAATCGGCTATAACCTTGGCTACTCCAATATCCGCTTTGACTTTCGTGTGGTGCAATGCTCACTCCTTTCTTTTATGACGACCTGGACCCAGCGGTTGCCTGCAAATTGTCCTGATATTTCATCAGGAGTTCCTTGCATATAGCCACATCCACTCTACCTGTTCTTTTCCAAGTAGAGGCTCCTATTTTGAAGGCAGATGCTCTATCCAGCTGAGCTACAGGGACAAATATAATATTTTCAATTATATATTACAGTAATTCTTTAATTTTAGCAAGGAGGGCTTCCGGCTCGAAAGGCTTAGTAATATAAGCATCTGCCCCCAAGTCCTGGCCAAGCTTCTTATCTTCTTCTACACCTTTGGCGGTCAAAACGATTATAGGAATTGCCTGATAGCGACCGTCAAATTTAAGCATTCTTAAGATCTGATAACCATTCATGGTGGGCAACATGATGTCCAGGATAATAAGATCGGGAGCTTCTTCCCGCGCCATGTTTAAGCCTTTTTGCCCA
This sequence comes from bacterium, assembly GCA_028712895.1. Taxonomy (GTDB): domain Bacteria; phylum CAYTYR01; class UBA6262; order UBA6262; family UBA6262; genus UBA6262. The sequence goes on from JAQTPL010000002.1 coordinate 66,597, forward strand.
TCCGTAGCGAAAATAACCGCATAGCCGTTTGCTTCCAGCCGGATCTTGAGCAAATTGACTATTTGCTGTTCATCTTCGATTATCAATATCTTCTTAGCCATACTACCTCTATTTATAGCAGCTTCGCTGGAATGGATCTTTTACATGAGAGCGATAAAAAATGCCTCGGGACGGAATCGAACCGCCGACGCCAGCCTTTTCAGGGCTGCGCTCTACCGACTGAGCTACCGAGGCATGTAAATATACTGCAATATAGGATTAATCTTTCTTGGCTTTCTTTTTCCTTACATCTTTTATTAAGTTTAAGCCTTTAATAATAGTGGTCACAATTCCTATTATCTTGACCATGGAAAAAGCAGCCGCCTTACCGGTTACTTGTTTTAGGTGATCAGAAGTTTCCTTGATATTCTCCACAGCAACATCAATTTTCATAACTTCCGTGTTTATCTGCTGAGCCAGGGAATCAACACTTTGCAATGTGTTTTTCAACTGCTTAAGAACCTGCACTAAATATACTAACAGGACCACTACGGCAACTGACAACACCGCAAACAAAACACTCTGGAAAAAGTAAATATTCATTCTCAAGCCCTCCTAGCGGTTCGACAAGCTCACCATTTTCAACAGTGTGAGCAATGGCCGCTGGAACAGGAAGAACATTTACCGCTGCCGTTGCTGGCAGATCCTGTGCCGGCTCCCAGGCTCACCCGGGAAATAAGTTTGGATAGTTCCTGAGACTTACATGTAGGGCATTCCGGTATATCGCTACTGTAAACTAATAGCTCAAATTGGTTTTTGCATTTTTTGCAGATATATTCGAAGATAGGCACTGTGTCGTTTCACTCCACCGTTCGTAGTTCGTGGTTCATGGTTAGTAGTAAAAGCTCTTTTTAATTTTTACGACGAACCACTAATGATTAACCACCATCGGTATTAAAACGGGGACGACGGGATTCGAACCCGCGATCTCTGCCTTGACAGGGCAGCGTGTTAAACCAGGCTACACCACATCCCCATAGATACAGCTAAATGTAATTAGCTAGATGCTTAAAGTAACTACACATAAATGATTTTTAACTTTTAGCTTCCAGCATTCAGCTTTCAGCTAAAAATGGTGGGCAGTATAGGATTTGAACCTATGACCTCCGCCTTGTAAAGGCGGCGCTCTCCCAGCTAAGCTAACTGCCCGTCGCTTGAGCAAATACCGTTCGTCGTTAATCGTTCGTTGTTCGTCGTAAAAGCTTTTGTATTTACTACCAACTATCAACTCCGAGACCGATTTTATCGGTCGGACGATTAACGGCTTCTAAAAATGCGGCCCCAAGGGGAATCGAACCCCTATCGCGTCCTTGAAAGGGACGTGTCCTAACCGTTAGACGATGGGGCCAGTTTTTAAAAAGCAACTTCAGTTAAAAGTTGGGAGTTTGTAGTTAGTAGTAAAAACTACAAACTATTGGCCCCCTAACCACTAACTCTTTTCTCTGAAAAGAGAAAAGTGAGCCGGGTGAGATTCGGACTCACGACACCTGCCTTAAAAGGGCAGTGCTCTACCAGCTGAGCTACCGGCCCGGTAAAGGAAATAATATCTTATATATATACCCTAATATCAGGGTTCTGTCAATCAAATTTAGTCCAGTTTATTTATTACTAAGCCAGTGATCAGCTTGGGATAAAAATATGTTGATTTCTGCGGCATACGCTCGCCGGCATTGGCTACTTCAATGACCTGTTCTATCTTGGTCGCATTCAGGAATAACGCGATAGAGTATTTGCCTCCATCCACCATTTTAGCGGCGTTTTCCTCATCCCTGGTGTAGGCAAAGCCTTTTTCATTAGCAATCATTTCCGCAGTTACACACAGTACCTTTTCAATGATCACTTTTTGCAGGATAGTCACATCCAGGGATTTCCAGGCCAGCGGTTTTTTATCTTTTATCAATGTGTCGATATGGGTTTCCGGCTTTAAGATAAATACATAATATACATTGCCGCAATAAGCGCCGAAAGCCTTTTTGTCCTTGTTTGCTTCCATGACTTTCAACATCGCCGGCATGTTTTCGACTTCTTCCAGCTCGAATATTCGGCTCATTTTTTGCAGGAATTCCCCCTGCTCAAAGCCCGGCACATGCAGTAAGCGGTGTGTCGGGAAGATCACTAATCCCGGGTCATCAGCAGCCACGAACATGGACATGACATAATCGTAGGTATGCGTCCCGGGTTTCCCCTCGTCTGCTTTCTCCCGCTCTTTTTTGTAATTTAAAGCCGCTTCATAACGGTGATGGCCATCAGCGATAAAAACCTCTTTGTCTTTCATTGCCGTTATCAGCCGGTGCGCCATAGAGCTGGGCAACCGCCATAATTTGTGCTGTACACCTTTTTCATCCCGGACCTTGACCGCCGGCAGTTCCCGGCTCACTACCTTCATTATCCCGGCCACCTTTTTATCTTCATCCCTGTACAGGTAGAATATCGGGCTAAAATTCGCGGCGCAGGCCTGCATCAGGTGTAATCGTCCTTCTTTGGGTTTGGTCAAGGTAAACTCATGGGCATGCACTTTTGACTTCTCGCCAAACTCTTCCAGGAAAGAAGCAGCGATAAAACCAGTCCGGGTCATGATCTTACTCTTTATCTTGAATTCCTGCTGGTAAATATAGATGGTCGCGTCCCCGTCCCGCAGCAACACCCGCTCTCCCTGCCATTGCCGGAATAGCTTTGCTGCTCCTTCATACGGGTTAGGCTCAGTGTTCAGTATCAGGCGGACAATATTATACTGGCTGCGTAACCGGTACTGCCTTTGCTCCTGCTCAGAGATCACGTCATAGGGCGGAGTGATGACATCAGTCATACTGCTGATCTTGCTTTGGTTATACAGCAATCCCCTGAAGCCCGCTATTTTAACCATTTATAACTCCTAGATTAGCGTATAGCGTATGGCGTATGGCGTTTAGAAAAGCTTTCCTATACGCTACCCGCTAAACGCTTAACGCTATTTTACAAGCGTTTCCTTAAATACCTGGTCGATATGCTTCACGGTAATGAATTTGATCTTTTTCTGCACGTAATCCGGGATCTCTTCCATGTCTTTCTTGTTGTCTTCCGGTATGATCACGGTTTTAATGCCGGTCCGGTAAGCTGCCAGCACTTTTTCTTTCAGTCCACCGATTGGCAGGACATGGCCGCGCAAGGTGATCTCCCCGGTCATGGCGATACTTTTCTTGACTGGTTTGTTCGTCAGCGCGGAAAGTATCGCTGTCGCCAGGGTAATACCGGCACTGGGCCCATCTTTGGGAATGGCCCCTTCCGGCACATGGACGTGGATCTCCTTGTCTTTCAGGAAATCCTCTTTCAGCTGGTACTTTTTGGCATTGGCACGGATGAAGCTCAACGCCGCGTGAGCAGATTCCTGCATCACGTCGCCCAATTTGCCGGTCAGGGTCAATTTCCCTTTGCCTTTCATGATCGATACTTCTATCGCCAGGGTGTCACCGCCTACTTCAGTCCAAGCCAGGCCAGTTGCGACTCCCACTTCATTTTCTTCCAGGTGATCCGGATGATATTTGGGTATTCCCAGGTATTTATGGATATTATCTTTCTTGATATCCAGTGTCTTCTTAACCTTTTCCTTGACGATCTTTTTCGCTACTTTGCGGCACAAGCTGGCAATTTCCCGCTCCAGGTTGCGGACCCCGGCTTCCCGGGTATATTCGATGATCATTGACTGGATGGTCTCATCATTATACGTAAAGGATTTCTCTTTCAAACCATTCTCTTTGATTTGCTTGGGAATAATGAACTGGTTAGCGATCTGTATCTTTTCCTCAGTAGTATAGCCGGGGAAATTAATGACTTCCATCCTGTCTAATAACGCCGGCGGGATAGAATACAGGGTATTGGCTGTGGTGATGAACAAGACATCAGACAGGTCAAAATCAACTTCCAGGTAATGGTCATTGAAAGCATGGTTTTGTTCCGGGTCCAGTACTTCCAGCAAGGCTGAAGCAGGATCACCGCGGAAATCCAGCCCTATCTTATCCACTTCATCCAGTAAAAATACCGGATTTTTGCTCTTGGCTTTGCGCATGGATTGGATGATCCGGCCAGGCAATGACCCGATATATGTTCGCCGATGGCCGCGGATCTCGGCTTCATCCCTCACCCCGCCCAGGGATATCCGGACAAAATTCCGTTCCATGGCATGGGCAATAGACCGGCCCAAAGAAGTCTTACCGGTACCCGGAGGTCCGACAAAACAAAGGATAGGCCCTTTGATCTTGCCTGATAGCTTGCATACTGCCAGGTATTCCAATATTCTTTCCTTGGCTTTTTCCAGGCCGAAATGCTCATCATTCATTATTTTTTCTGCGTGCTCAATATTAATATTATCCTTGGTCTTTGTTGACCAGGGTATCGATACCAGCCAGTCCAGGTAGGTGCGCACTACCGTCGCTTCAGGCGAGTAAGGCATCATTTTTTCCAGGCGTTTCAATTCTTCCCTGGCTTTTTCCTCTGCCTCTTTGCTCATCTTGACTTCTTTCAGTTTGCGGTACAGGTCATCCAGTTCCTTGCCATATTCATCTTTTTGCTTCAATTCTTTCTGGATGGCTTTCATCTGCTCGCTGAGGTAATATTCTTTCTGGGATTTCTCGATCTGCTGTCTGACCCGGCCCTGGATCTTGCGTTCTATGCCCAGGATCTCGTTTTCTGAATTCAGCACTACCATCAGCCGCTCCAGGCGCGCCATGGGCTCATCTAAAGACAAGAGCTCCTGCTTATCCTTGATCTTTATATTCAGGTGCGCGCAGATGGCATCCACCAGCGAGTCTGGATTCTCCAGGTTATTGACTGACATCGCCATTTCGATCGGTAGGCGCCGGTTCAGCTTGACATACTGCTCAAACTGGCTGACCACATTACGCATCAATGCTTCCATCTCCGGGGTCTTGCCTGCCGGGGAGACAATTTTCTTAATCTTCACCGCAAAGAACTCATTGTTTGGCAGGTACTGTTCGACTTTCACCCGCGCAATGCCTTCTACAAACAGCTTGATGGTACCGTCGCCCATTTTCAGCAGCTGCAGTATTTCCGCCACAGTCCCGACATCATAAATATCAGCTATCTGCGGATCTTCCTGCGCCGCTGTTTTTTGGGTAGCCAACACTATCAACCGCCCTTTGGCCATGGCTTCATCCAGGGACTTGATCGACTTCTGCCGTCCAACAGACAAAGGCACTACCATATAAGGGAATATGACTATATCCCGGACCGGCAATAATGGCAAAGTCTCGGGTATTTCTATCTTTTTTTCCGTATTTACTTGATCAACCATGTCTCTCTCCAAATTCAGGGTCATTAAAGAGGGTCATAAGAAAGGGTCATAAAAGAGGGTCAAAGATTTAAGCTTTTACTCTGACACATTGACACTTTGACACTCTGACACTGTTTTTATTATTTATGTTCCTTAATGATCTCATCTACCAAACCGTATCCCTTGGCTTCTTCCGCACTCATGAAATAATCGCGGTCAGTATCCTTTTTCACCCGTTCCGCAGACTGACCGGTATGAGTAGCAATCAATTCATTGATCTTGTCCTGCATCCTGAGAATTTCCTTGGCCTGGATACCGATATCGCTGGCCTGCCCCTGTGCCCCACCCAGCGGCTGATGTATCATTACCCTGGCATTAGGCAAGATAAATCTTTTTCCTTTAGTGCCGCACGATAGCAGGACTGCAGCCATACTGGCAGCCTGGCCCATACAAATAGTCGATACTGCCGGCTTAATAAACTGGATCGTATCATAGATAGCCAACCCTGCCGTCACTGAACCACCTGGAGAATTGATATAAAGGGAAATGTCCTTGCTGTTATCTTCAGCTGCTAAAAACAGCAGCTGGGCAATGATCAGGTTGGCAACGTCGTCATCGATCGGCGTACCTATAAAGATTATCCGGTCCTTTAATAGCCGGGAATAAATATCAAACGCTCTCTCGCCGCGTTGCGATTGCTCCACTACCATCGGTATTAAGCTCATGAAAACCTCCATCTTAGCTTATAGCGTATAGCGTATGGCGTATAGCATTTAGAAAAGCTTTCCTATACGCTACCCGCTAAACGCTTAGCGCTACTTCTCTTTCTTTTTAGGTGCCACTTCCGTGATCTGCGCATTATCAGTCAGGAACTTAAATACTTTATCTTCGATCATCTGGCTGATTATCTGGCTATGGTACTTTTCAAAAAATTCAGCCACTTCCTCATCTGTCTTCTTATAAATCTCCTTGGTCTTTCCCATTTCCTGGCGCAATTCTTCTTCGGTTATTTCCATTTTCTCAGCATGCCCTATGGCCTCCAGCAACAACAGGCTTTTGACCTGCCGCTCTGCATCATGCTTGACCTTGGCTCGCATGATCTCCTCAGTCAGTCCCAGAGCCTCGGTCGTGCCGCCTTGCTGGGTAATATATTGTTTGGTGCGCTCCACAAGATAATCCACCTGCTTTTCTACCAGTACGTTCGGCAGGGAGAATTCATGGGCTGCCAGCAGGCTATTTACGATCTGCTCTTTAACATTTTCCTTGATCCGCGCCTCTTCCTGGGCCGTGATGTTCTTTCTGATCCTCTCCTTCAGCTCAGCCAGCGTAATATTCTCTCCCAGCTCTTTAACAAATTCATTATTCAGCTCGGGTAATTTCTTTTCCTTAATTTCCTTTATGGCTATCTTAACCGTGACTTCCTTACCAGCCAGTTCTTTTCTCTTAAAATCAGCCGGCATGGTCAGTTTGATCTCTTTTTGTTCGCCCTTTTTCATTCCTACCATCTGCTCGGCAAATTTGGGCAGCAACTGGTCATCTTCCACCTGGGCTATCTGGTTCTGGACCTTGGTCTCGCTTACTGGCTTGCCCTCATGGAACATTTCGTAATCCAGCGCCACAAAATCGCCTTTTTTAACTTCTTCATGGCCGGCTAATTCCAGCTTGGCCGCCCTTTGGCGCAGGTTTTCCAGCGCTTCATTGAGCTTTTCATCAGTGACTTCCAGTTTTTCCTTTTCTACTTTGATCCCTTTGTAATCTTGCAGTTTTACTTCCGGTTTCACTTCAAAAGTCGCCTTGAACGTCAAATCCTTGTCAAAGTCAAATTCCAAAGCTTCCACATCAGTTTCACCGACCGGTACAAAATTATTTTCCTGGGCTACATGCTCGATCGCCTCTGGCACCAGCTTCTGCAGCATTTCATCCCTGGCCACTTTGGCAAAACTCTTCCGCACCATGTCTGCCGGCACTTTGCCCTGCCTGAAGCCGGGCAAAACCGCCACTTTTTGGATCTGGGAAAATGCAGCGTTGGACCGTTCCTCGATTTTTTCTTTAGGTATAGCTATTTCCAGGCATACTTTGCACGGTTCCGGCCTGGTCACCGTCGCTTTCAATCCAAGTTCGTTCACTGTTAACTCCTGTTTTTTAATTAATGCAGTTTCCACTTACCACTTTATCACTTACCACTGTTTTCTTTTATTCCAATAAATATTTCATCCAGTATTTTCACGCTGGCCTTAACCTCGCTCAGCTTGGCCGTGATCGGCGGTAAGAGGCGTATCACTTTATCCGCAGTGCAGTTTATCAGCAACCCCTTATCCCGCGCCTTTTCCACAATATCAGCGCCTTCCATTTCTAATTCAATGCCGATCATCATGCCTTTGCCGCGTACATCTTTGACAAATTTATATTTTCCTTCAAAGTTAGTCAATTTTTCCAGCAGTATCTTCCCCATCCTGGCGGCATTATCGAGCAGTTTATCTTCTACAATAGACTGCAATATTGCTTTAGCCGCGGCACAGCATACCGGATTGCCGCCAAAGGTGGAAGCATGGTTACCCGGTTTAAAATACCCGGCTATTTCCGGTATGGCCAGCATCGCGCCGAGCGGCAATCCGCCACCCAGGGCTTTGGCCAGGGTCATTACATCAGGGTTCACACCAAAATGTTCATAAGCAAATAATTTGCCAGTCCGGCCAATCCCAGTCTGTACTTCATCGAAGATCAGCAGGATATTATTATCATCGCAGATCTCACGCAATCCCTTGATAAAGGAAATTTCCCCAATATTGACCCCGCCCTCTCCCTGGATCGGCTCTACCATGATGGCACAGGTCTTTTTGGTGATAAGTTTTGTTACTGAACCAAGATCGTTGAACTTGGCATATTTGAATCCCGGGGTCAGCGGTTCAAATCCCTTCTGGTATTTGGTCTGACCGGTAGCAGTAATAGTCGTCAGGGTCCGGCCATGGAATGATTCTTCCATGGTAATGATCTCACATTTGCCCCCGTGTTCGCTGCCCCATTTGCGCGCCAGCTTGATCGCTCCTTCATTAGCTTCTGCGCCGCTGTTGCAGAAGAATACCTTGCCGCCAAAATGTTCGCCCAGGATCTGCGCCACTTCCAGCATTGGTTCGGTCAGGAAAATATTAGATGTATGCATGATCGCGCCGGCTTGCGACTTGATGGCTTTCACTATCTTGGTGTTACAGTTGCCCAGGTTATTGACCGCAAGGCCGCTGAAGAAATCAAGATACTTTTTCCCTTCGCTATCCCAGACCCAGGAACCTTTCCCCTTGACCAGCAGCAAAGGTTGCCGCTTATAGGTCGAGAAAATGTATTTTTCATCCATGTTTTTAGCTTGTTTAAAATCCATCTAAGTCTCCTTTCGTAAAACGCGTACCTAATTGATTGGTTGTGCTTATTATCTTCAGTATCGCATGAGGAACACGCCCATCGATGATATCGATCTCATGCACCCCTTCTAATATTGCTTCATAGCAGGATCTGATCTTAGGGATCATCCCGCCGGTCACCACTCCATCCTTGATCAATCCAGCTATCTGGCTGGCTTTGATCACCGGAAGAGTAGAAGAAGAATCCTCAGCGTTAGCCAGCACCCCTTTGACATCAGTCAACAATACCAGCCGGTCAGCTTTCAAGGCCTGCGCCACTTTTGTAGCTACCATATCAGCATTGATATTATAGGTCTGTCCCTTGGCATCAGTTCCCAGGGAGGACACAACTACAACATGTTCTTTCATCAGGCTTAATAACATTTTAGTATTTACTTTGGCTACTTCACCGACAAAGCCTAGATTATGCTGGGATTTTATTTTTTTCGCCAGCAAAAGCTTGCCATCTTTGCCGCTCAATCCGATTGACGGAGCGCCCAAGGTGTTCAAGGCGCCAACAATATCCTTATTCACTTTGCCTGAGAGGACCATTTCCACTATTTCTATGGTCTTGGCATCAGTCACACGCAAACCATTTACGAATTTTGGTTTCTGGCCCAGCTTTTTCAGGATAGCGTTTATTTCCGGTCCGCCGCCATGACAAATAACAATATGATAGCCCCTCTGCCACAGAGCGGCAATATCTTTAAAAAATCCTTTCTTTATCGTCGGGTCAACAGCAATGCTTCCCCCGAACTTTATCACCATTGTCTTCTTCATAAAAATCCAGCTTTTAATCGAGACTCGCGGACCCGGGACCCGCGGACTGTATTGCCTATAAAGCAACAAACCCGCATCACCTGCTCCAGCGGGCTAGTTTTATTATACTACAATTTCTCTTAGCTGGCAAGGATAAATTATCCAGTTAACTGGTCTTGGATATGCCTAATGAGGATACTAAAATTCTTCTCCTGGTAGTATTTCCGCTGCCCCGGGTCAAGCAATGAGCCCAGCTTGACGGCGTAATCATTCTTCTGTAATTCTTCAATACCCCTGATCAAGGCCTTTAATTCATCAACTGGAGCTATCACTGCTATCCCCTTTTTCAGTATAAACTCCATATCAAATACATCACGTATCTCTCTCCGGCTTAAGAAAGCCTCGATCTTGGCCTTCATCATCTCCCGCAAGGCCACCACCCGTAACAAGACTTGGATATTAGACTCAGAACTAAAGGCAATAGCTGACTCTGTTTCGATCTTCCTAAGTTCTTTCCTGATCTCTATCTTCAGGGCGCGCGGATAAGCCGGTGATTTGAGCTCAAGCAGAATGGTGTGAAACTTATTAGCCGCATCAGTAATAGTATAAGACTCGGCCAGATAAGTCTTTAGTTTCTGGAAATACTCCTTGGGCTCAATATCCTTGATCACCCAGAAATCAAGGTCCACCGAATACCGCCCCAACCCATGACAAAGCCGCAGCATGGTACCACCGCCAAAAACAAGATTCCGGAGAAACCGGCCACTATTCAACCGCTCCAGGATTTCCAATTCAAATTGCTCATGTTTTTTTAGATCTTGCATAAATTCCTCACTATTTTTCTGGTTTTACCAGGATATCTTTTTATGATCTTAGTTATCTTTAATTGATCTAGCTTGCCCAGATTTAGAGAATTCAAGTCAATTTTATACTTGCCAAAAGAATATAAATAGATAGCGTCCAGAAAAGCTTTTTCTTTGGTCGCGATGAACAGACTGCCCTGCTTGACAAAATCACCATAATACTGCTTTTGTAGTTTGTAATATTTAAAAATTACTCCCTTTGCTTCATACGTGATGGTCCGTTTTAAGGCCGCGCTCTCGACAAATCCTTGCTGCATCTGGCTGGTCACTTCATAATAAGATAAAGCGCTCATGAAAGAAATATACGAAGGGACCTGCAGTATGTTAGCAATTTGGCAAAGTTCCTGGTCAGTGATATTTTGCCATTTCTGCGCCGTAGTAAAATAATTATTCCTTAACTTTACCAGCAATCCCTTTTTAACATAGCGGCTGCAAAACACGCTGGCCGAAGGCACTTGGATCCCCAAAATCTCAGCTACCTCTGCCGTACTAAAATAGAGTCTTTGGCTTAATTCCTGCATTAATAGGATATTCTTACTAAGCATATATTCTTATCTCCTATGATAATAATATATTCTTAGTAGTATTTTGTCAAGTATTATTTAACGAAACCGGCCTTGATTGGTTAATGTGTTGATCAGGAAACTTGGTTGTTTTTTGAGTTTATCTATCTATAGAGGCGAGCGCGGCCGCTGATGTCGTGTAGAAAACGTTCGGAGCTTGAGTTGGCATGGACTCTTTATCCCCGTACTTTGGGGAATTCAAGCGAGAATTGAGTGCGTTTTCCTCGCAGGGGAAAACGACACGCTTTTCGAAACGGCGCAGCGAGACAGCGAGCCTATATACCTATTATTTACTTATTTTGACTTTCAACCAATCACCATTAGTGGTAAACTTGATATAGCCATCCCTCGCTGTACTCCAGATCATCTCATCCTCCGGTACCACCCTGCTGGACACCACCAAATACTTGCCTGGCGGAAAATTCTTTTCTATATCCTTGCCATGATTCGGCAGTTGCACTACATCTGCCTGCGCCCCATCTGGGATACATCCATCACTAGTAAACAAAAAGCTCCTGGCTTTATACACTAGCCTGGTCATCAGGCACTGGCCATCTCCCGGGATGTTCTCTAGCCGCATCTCCGGGCCCAATTTAAGTATCTCGCCACCCTGCCATTCCTGCAGGTAAATCTTTTTATCCCTTATTTTCACCAGTAAATCCCGCATATAATCCTGCCGCAGTCCTGATACATCCATGACCGGCATGATCACCTGCCGCACCGGGAATTTCTCCAGCACCGCCAGCAATCCCTGCACATGATTGTAATGCGGGTGCGTTAGTATCACTGTGTCCAGTGAGCTGATACCCTGGTCCCAGAGATATGGCGCTACTCTCCGGTCAGCGATATTATATCTTGGGTCCATTCCTCCGCCGCCATCGATTAGCACTGCTGCCTGGCCAGGCAGATGCACCAGGATACAGTCTCCCTGGCTGACATTAAGGAATGAGACTGCCAATGGCCGGTAAATTGCCTGCTGTGCCGCGATATTCACCAGCACACAGCCAGCCAGGCTATAGGCCAGGTATTTCTGCCGGTACCCGCTCAGCCACCACCATAACCCGCCATAATATACTGCCAGCGTAATTATTCCCGGTGTGGCCAGATACACAAAAGCATAGGGAAAATGGTCGAAAAATCTTACGATACCTACTAGCAACACCAATAAATAATGATTCAAGACTATGATCAAATTACCTAAGGAAGCAAACAACAACCGCAGGAAATACGAGGCAAAGCCAACACCGGTTATGATCCCCACCAGCGGCACTACCGCCAGGTTAGCCAGTGGTGAAATTATAGAAAATTTATGAAAGTAATAAATGATGAGCGGGGTGACCGCTGCCTGGGCCCCCAGGGTGACAGCTAAACTGCCACCCACAACCTTTCCCAGCGGCTTTAGCAGGGACATCAGCCTGGGCGTAAACAGGATGATGCCTAGTGTTGCGGCAAAAGAAAGCTGGAAGCCGACATTGGACAAATTTCCAGGGTCATAGAGCAGTAATAATAGAGCTGCCAGGCAAAGGCTGTTAAGCATATCCCGGTCCCGTTCCAGTATCACTGCTGCCAGGCCGACTATAGCCATGACCACTGCCCGGTTTACGCTGGCTTGCGAGCCAGTCACCTGGGCGAATATCACCAGGATGAACATTAAGATAAAAGAAGCCAGCTTTTTCTTTAGGCGGAAGATTGCCGTGAGCACGAAAAAGAATATCACCGCCACCATCCCCACATTCAAGCCGCTTACGGCCAGGATATGCATTACCCCGGTATCAGCAAACATGTCCTTGGTCTCCCGGGATATTTCTGTTTTCTCACCGAGCATTATACCCCGCAATAGCGCTGATGAGCCTGCCGGCAAGCCATGGCTGATGTTCCCGGCTATATTCTTCTGCAATGCTTGGGCCCAAGGAGCCTGGGCCTGGACTGTGGGGACAGGCTGAGCCGGATGCCACCACCAATTCGCCGCCAGGATCATACTTATAAATACTAAAGTTATTACCGCTATCGGCCGCACGATCCCCTCTTAAATAAAAAACCGGAGCCCTTTTCTGAGCTCCTGTTTTAATCTGTGTAATCTTTTTATCTAATCTGTGTAATCGGTCTATAATTTAAACTGCTTCCCTATTTCCCTCAACTCTGTCACCAGCACGTCTATTTCTTCCTTCTTCGCTACTCCCTGACCGATCTTGTTCTTCATATCTTCCAGCTTAAAGATGATCCTCTGCAGGTGTTCACGGTCACTCACCATTTTACCCTTGAGGTCATCGAGCATGCTGTTAAATCTTACGGCAATTTCCTTAAATTCATCCCCCTTGCGCAGCATCACCTTCTGGGTCATGTCACCTTCGGCTATCCTGATCATGCCATTTTCCAGATGCATCAACGGCCCGGCCACTTCATGGGAAATAAAGAGACTGACTATGATCACGGCTAATAATATCATCGGCAAGCTGCGCACCAGCATCTGGTTATATTTGGTCACCAGGTCCACGACATCGCCGGTCCTGGTCTTTTCCAGAATAATGGATCCAGCTTCATAATAGAGATTCCAGCCTACGATGGCTACTACAAACAGGATGGAAAAAACCATCAAGGCAGCATATTTGAATTGATAAGTAGCTTTGACCAGGTAATTCTTTCTTCTTTGCATGAGACGCCTTCTTGGGGAGTTAATGCAGGACTTCGTTTCTTTCCTTGGCAATAATACCCTTATATAGATGAGGACAAAGCTCGTACAACTTTTGGTAAGCCTCGTCTAATTCAACATACAAGTTCTCTTGTTCCGACTGGCTTCTCTCCAACTCCTCTTCAAGCTCCCGGATCTTATCTTCTAAAACCCTGGACGTTTTTATTTTCGTCCCCCGATCTGCTATGAGTTTTTCACTCGCTGTAAATTAAGAATTATAACTTTATATTATTCCTATACTGTAAATTAGTCAAGAAAAATAATTATTTCAAGGTTTGTAAACGTGTAATCGCTTCTTTGGCCCACGGGCTTTGACTATAATGATCTTTGACAGTTTGGTACATTTCCCGCGCTTTTACTTTATCCCTCAGCTTCACATCATACGTCGCGCCCATCGTCATTAGCCAAGTAGGAACGTCTGGCGATTTAGGATACGTTTTCCACAAATTATTTAAAGTTGCCATCATCTCTGCCCAATTGCCCTCCCGCATATACAGTTCTGTCAACATATTACTGGCAGAATATGCTAAATCAGTATCCTTATTTTTGATAATTATGTTCTTATAATCAAGCACTGCTCGCCGATAGGCGATAGCTGTCAATTCTCTGTTATTCTTAGCCTTATACAATTCATATAAATATAAAGGTACGTTCAGGGCACTGCGACTGTGCGGATACAGGGAAAAAGCTTCTCTATATTTTTTAACCGCTACGCTCCATTCACCCTTTTTCTCATAGCACCCGGCTACGCTCACCACTGCTTTGGCTAGTATTTCTTCGTTGTCATGATAATGCTCTGATATTTGTTCAAAAACCGCGATCGCTTTATCATAATTACCTCTTATGATATAGAGGTTTCCCAGCAAAAAATGGGTTTCCACTCCCTGAACGGTCTGTGGATATTTGTCAATGATCTCCTGGAAATCTTTACAGGCTTTTTCAAATTTATAAAGGGGAATATTCTTAGGATCCTTGAATATGTCATCGCTGTATTTAACCGCCCGATAGAATGCTTTTTCCGCCTGGTATTGCGGCGAACACCCTACTAATAAGAATAGCAATACTAAAAACAGTATTATTTTAGTTGTCCTATGTACTACTTCTATTCTCATCAGCAATTTTCTCTTTCTCGCTTAAAAATAAGATGGTTGTGGATATAGTGATCATGGAATTCATAAAAAATTTTATCAAAATAATTAATACTATGATCAAGATCGTGATCTCGGGGGTAAATTTATCCATTAATCTAAGGTTGAATATTTTGAACAATTCATTAACAACGCCAAACGGCGCTAAGGCCAGCGCTACCAATAGGACAGAAACCAGTAAATAATTACGTACTAGCCTCAATGATTCCAGAGCCGCGTCCCTAAAACCTTTATTCTCAATGATAATAACAATAGGGATATAGATCAATAAGGTTTGCCAAAATACTTGGATGCATAAGTTAAAAACTAACATACTCATGGACCATTTGAACTGTCCCATGCCTAATAAATATCCCTGCCCGGCTATTAACTTGTCTTCGATCAGAATTTTTAGAATATAACCTGCTAAATAAAGAGGCAGGGTAACGGCTATACTATAGCCTAATAAAGGCCAATAACGATTGACGGCAATTTTAAAATTTTTACCAAAACGCATACTCTTATTTTTTGACTTTTGATTATACATGGAAATGGCTATCCCGGTAAAGAGACAGTCAAAAAACAGAATAGTGAATAATTGCCAGCGGGAAAATATCCTTGGCAACATAGCCAAATTATAGGGATAGTGCAAGGCAGCTTCACCATAAAAAGCCCTGATTGGCGGTCCTAATAGCAGACTAACCGGCTGCTGGGGAGAATAATAGAGTAATGCCAGTCCTAATATCTCCAGCAGCATCAAACAAAGAAAAGGCTTGAACAGCTCAGGATATTTTCTCCAGCTTTGGAGTGTGGCTTTAATTATTGAACCATAGATTTGCAGGTTTTTTATAAAGGTCATAATGTGATTATACTATCATTTTCCACATCCTGTCAAATATAAAAGGCAGGGATATTTTCCCTGCCCTCTATTGTTAGATCCTATTTTTATCTCGAAAGTAGCCTACCTGGCGCCGCGTCCGGTCAACATTACTATAAAGGTAGCATAGATTATTCTCAGGTCCATTAATAAACATTTTTTCTTGATATATAACAGGTCATAATGAACCTTTTTCTTGACATCGGTCATGGTAGAATCATAACGTTGCCGTACTTGAGCCAATCCGGTAATGCCTGGTTTTACTCTCAACCGCTTGTTATATTTCTTGATTGACTTATTCAAAACAGGGATGATCTGGGCTCTTTCCGGCCTTGGACCGATAATACTCATTTCACCTTTTAGCACATTTATCATCTGCGGTAATTCATCTAAATGGGACTTTCTCAGAAAACTGCCAATAGGTGTGATCCTGGGGTCATTTTCCATAGCCCAGACCGCGCCGGTTTCTTTTTCAGCGTTCATTTGCATAGTCCTGAACTTATACATGATGAAAGGGCGGCCATAGTTCTGATTGGCCCTACGGTTAGTGCCCCTGCTCTCTTTCCTTCTTTCACTGTAGCGCTTATTCACTCCTACTCTTTCCTGGTTGAAAAATACCGGCCCTTTTGAAGTCAGCTTAATAGCGCTGGCGATCAGGATCCATAAAGGAGCAGTGAATACTATAGCCAAGCCAGCTATGAAGATATCTATACCTCTTTTTATCTGATCAAAGAATTTCTTAAAAGAGGAAACTATAAGCCCTAAAATGCCGCTGCCAAATAATAACCATGTACCAGGTTCTGGCAACGGACTTACGTCAGCCAGCAAGACGAGAGAATCTTTACCACCTTGCGCAGTCCAGTGTACACTCAAATTCGTATTAGCCGTAGTGTCCAGATCCAGTGAGGTTACGGGGATATTAGCTCCCATGTCATAATGGATATCTTGGGCTCCGCTATAAATGAAATCCACCCAATCAAAATTAAATCCAGAAGTGATCTGCCAGGCATGGGCTGCCCCAAACTGTGGGAAATATATATTCTGCCAATTATTGTCATTTAGATTTTTATATAACTTTGCTTTCTTTTTAGAGGCATTATATTCCCGCACATCTATCCCGTACTCATAAACGCCATCATTGTTCACATCCAAACCAATATCTCCGGGATAGAACCAGGAATTACCGGAAGTTTTTTCCCTGCTAATGGGCAAGCCGGTAACTATAGCAAGATATGGGCTATTGGCATTATTATTAAAATAAGTAGCTTCTAAATCAAACTCGTTGCCATAATGAGAATATCCTGGCCCGACAAATTGCCAACCAGGCTGTGGCCCAGCATTGTCTTTGGTGGTAAAATTAATATTGAGGCCACCATCTGGCAAAGTAGTATCCAAGCAGTTCTTAATAGAGGTACCTTTATTAAAATCTACGCCCCAATCACCGACCAGCCCATCCACGACATAAGCGTGCGCGAAATTAAAGATAAGAAGAGTCAAGCCAATTACCAAAGGGCACACTATTCTTTTCACTCTTGCCATCTCCTTTTCTTTCTTTGATCTGGGTAAAAAAATATGAGATTAACTCCTGTTAATCTCACGTTTTCGTGTGAACTAACTAAATGGTTTTACTTATTTTATATTTAAATTTTTTAAACTCAATATACTTATACCAAAATCACATCTTTTACACAATTGGCAGATTCTACTTTAAATTGACTTCTATCCACCAAGCTATTTCATCTTCTCTGTCAACCAGAGCTTCACCCTGATACCTTCTTGTATAGCGATGTTAATATCGGCATACTTTAGGGATTTGGCTTTGCGATACGCATGTAAAATTTCTAATTCATCCTTTGGGATTCCATTAGATCTACGTTCCTGCCTTCTCCGTTCAGTGGCAGCATTTTCCATGACTAGCCTCCGTTACTGGTGAGCATTGTAAAATAAAAATACCATAATTTTATGCTTTTGTCAAGGCCTTTTCTATTGAATTAATTGATTTTATACGGTTTTAAACGCATTTGAGTTAATGCATTTCTTTTTTAACTACATTATCTAAAATAGTGATTAAATTTGAAGAAAACTGGATGTTTTCAAATTTCTTTATCTCGTTAAGGCTGGTTTGCGCATTACTACTGCCTTGAGCTTTATGCTTACTCATGATAACATCAAATGCTTCTGCCAAGCCAACAATTTGCGCGTCCAGCGGTATCGCGTCACCCCTTAATCCTGAGGGGTATCCCATTCCATTGTACCATTCATGATGATGCTTGATGATGGGACTAAATATTTGCAGGTATTCCACATCTTTGACCATTTTTGAACCAAATTGCGGGTGCTTCTTCAATTCCTTGTATTCATCACGGGTTAACTTGTCAGTTTTACCCAATATTTCATCAGCTACATTCAATTTACCAATATCATGTAATAGCCCAGCCATGTTCAACAGCTCAATTTTGTCGTCTTTAAAACCCATCTCCTGACCGATCAATTTGCAGAGTTTGGCCACTCTTGTACTATGCCCCAGGAACATTGGTATTTCTTTGCCTTCAATGGCCCGCACCATGGCCCTGACTATCAATGCGCTCACATCCATCAATTCTTTCAAGTCATTGCCTTGCAGCTCTTCTACGGGAAGTTTACTGTTCACTTCTGATTCCAGGATACGGTGATGCCCACCAGGGGTTTTGAACGACTTGATCTTGCCCTGATAAATGTAATTCTTTACTGTCTGGACGCTGACCTTAAGTACTTTTGCAACTTCCTTAATGGTTAGAACTCTGTGTTCTTGAGGTTTTTCATCGAGCATAGCGATATCCCCTAGTCTGCAATTTTAGAGTTCTATCGTATACGCAAAACAAAAAAACGTGATAAAAAGCTCTGTTAATTTCACGCCTTGTATCAACTGACAGTAAGCTCTTTTCTTTATTAAATGTATATGCTTTTTAACTGTTCTTGTCAAGTATTTTTATAAAAGTTGATTATCATCGCCAAAGTTAATGGATTTGGATCCTGCACATCTACAGAACTCCAGGCATCCATCATATATTTCTCAACATAACCATACAGCAAGTATCCATACCCTTTATCACCCCAACCTGTAGACCACGAATTTTTAAATTTGATTAATCCCTTTTTATCATCATACCCTACCGGGCAGATGGCGTGTCCTCCCAAAGAAGATTCTCTTCTATTTGGTAACGGGACTAATCCATTTTTCGCATCCATCATGCCATTAAATACTTCTATTCCTATCACCACAGGACCTTTCTGCGCCAAGCTCATCTTAAGCTCTTGCAGGTTTAATACCCTGGCATACGTAAAAACACTAAACTTTTTAGCATCATCTTTGGCCCCTGATTTTGGCTTATCCTGCTGGTGCGGTTTATACGGCCAGTACTTCTCCCGGCAAACTCCCCATTCTTTCAGCACTTTCATTGCTGTGCGGATCGTTGTACCTTCACTGTCAATGCCGTCTATTTTTTTGCACTCATTGTACAGGAACCGTGGAGACAACTCCACTAATTTGCCGTAATCCTGTTTTTCCTGGTATTCTTTCATCCCCACTGTGCTGGCAAATCCTACGCAAGTGCCCTCGTCTCCCTGGTCCCGCACCGGAGACATCTTGCTGGTATGGTCAACTTTAACCGGTAACTTTACCACCGGTAAATACGCCCGCATTAAGTAGTCTCTCTCATCCATCCTGTCCCGCAAACATCCTAACTTAGTCATCTCAATACGCCCCTTGTCTCCGGTATTCAGCCAACGAAGCCACCTCTTCTCTTCTTGGCATCTGCATGTCCGGTTTTAAGCTTGATTAGTAATTTTTTATCAGAATTGACCTGCGCCATCTCTACCGCATCTGTAAAACAAGATTCTTCTCTTAACCGTATAGTGATCACTTTAGCCATATTATTCTCCATATTCTAAAGTTCCTGTTAAGTAAAAAACACCCCAAGCTTTCGCCTGAGGTTTCGTTTCTTCTGCCTTTTACTTTTTCAATCAACTACCAGCGCAGCGTACTATCAACAATCAACTTTTACTTGATTATGACGATCTTCCCTGTTTTCTCATGCCCTTCATCATCCCAGGCATAGTATATATAGACACCACTGCCTACATCCTGTCCATTCTCATTTTTAGCATCCCATGTCACTACTCCATCCTGTTCTCCCAGCTCACGGATCAGTTCACTGGCTAAATTAAATATTTTAACCTTGGCATTATGTGTTAAGTGTGAAATAGTGATCAGCCCGCCTTTGGATTTTTTCCAGGGGTTCGGGAAACTCCGCACTTTATCCAAATTATACAGTGTGTCACTGAGCCCCTCTGCACAATTAGAAATAGCAGAAATATTACCAGACGCATCAGCTATTTTCAGGGCAAAGAAATAAATAGTTTTTGATGGCAGATTTCTTACGGTAAATACTTCTCTTGTCCCCGCAGTTTGTGGGATGGGGGTGTCTGTTAGAGAATTTGCCTGATCCCAGTTATCATCAGTGATCGCGCTGGTACTGTATTTAATCGAATAAGTAGCAGCATTCCCAGAATTGCCGTCATCACCAGGTGCCGTCCAGGTTAAAATAACTTCCCCTTCAATACTGCCTGTTTCCACTGCCAGGTCTTCCACTCTAGCTGGGGCAGCATGATCTATATCACCGGCCAATGATTGGGATACATTGGAAATAGCCGATGTATAACCCTGGGCATCATAACTTTTCATGGCAAAATAATAATCCAGATTTGGGTCAAGGCCGGTACAAGAATAAATTTGCCGTTCTCCCGGCGACGCCGGCGTTATGAGCGCCGGATAATCCATAGCGCTCGACCATTCTATTTGATTATCAGCCGCAATATTCAACTGATTCACCTCAAATATAATACTAGTTGAATATTTAATTTCATAACCGCTAACTTTGCTGCCATCTCCGGCAAAAGGAGCTGTCCAGCTCAATATTATCTCACCGGAATTAGTTCCTAAGACTGAAGCTAGATCTGTGATAGCAGCAGGTGGTGTAACATCTGTGTCATCTCCGCCTCCCCCAGTATAGCCTGAGGCGTATTCATACGCTCCCATATCAAAGCCAGATCCCTGGGGTCTTAACAGGCCATCATAATCTTTGGTTACTATTGAGCTCACATTAGCACCAACGTCCTTCGCTGGACTATTAACTAATAAATGGAAATCGCCACTAGCAGCATCATAGAATAGCGGATTGGCATTGACCGCCGCGGTATCCCTGGTTGGGCCATTGCCATTACCATAGTAGCAGTTGTTGCTGATACTCACACTGCCCATCTGGCTTTCATTTTCAATTAAAAAGTAATCACAAGCTGCCTGATTATAAAATATATTATTTTTTATTTCTACAGTCTCTGGTTTATATGTATAGGCACCTTCTATATAGGTATACAAATGGAACGTATATGATCCCTTCGTATTATAAACAGTATTGTTATAAAAATAAGAGGAAGCAGACAACTGGTATAAACAATAGTTCCAAGACACATCTGCTCCACCCTGGATAATTACATTATTATATATATAGACACTAGAACCAGCGCCTGTAGCCACAATGCC
>JAQTPL010000036.1 GCA_028712895.1 bacterium
GCGCTAATGAAGGCGATCCTGTAATTTTGTCCCTGTCCAGCTGGCTTTACTACGGCAAAAACCTGTTACTGCAGGTCCAGTCAGTATTTTTGTTGCTATTTGTGATCGGGATCCTGATCTATTTGATCACGTGGAAGCGCCAGAATAAAATACTTTTTTGGTGGATCGTTCTCCCGTATATTATACTGACCATGATCCGGAATAAAGATGAACGATATACCTTGCCGTTTTTAGCCGCGGTCAGCATTATTTCCTGTTTCTGGCTGGTGAATATCAGAAAGGAAGCCATAAAATATATCCTGGTGGCGCTCGTTGTCATATTTAGCATCACCCAGTATTTTGTCACTTCTTTTGGCCAGGTTGGCAACTATTACTGCCAGCCACCGCACCCGGAAAACTGGCAGCAAAAGGCAGTCTGCGAACTTATTCTCAAAACCAAACCTGCCGGCAAGACCTATACCAGTGTCAGTGTCGTGGCTAATCATAGTTTTTGGCATAGCGAGACACTGCAGTTTTATGCCAAGGCGCATCAACTGCCTATCCTGTTTAAAGGTTATAGCCGGAATTTGGGTCAGTTTGCCGACTATATTATTACTAAAAGCGGCGACCTGGGGCCAGGCTTTACCCTGGGAGGCATGCCTGAAGCCAGGGATATACTATTGTCCGGCCGGGGCAATCAACTTACCAACGGGTTCCGTTTACTTGGGAGTTTCGCTTTGCCGGATGGCTCCTGGCTATTTGTGTTCGGGCGTGAAATAAACAGCCAGGCGTTTGCTCCGCGCAAATTAAATGACAGTGAGCTCGAAAGCAAGCTGGCTGCCGGCGTAAAGGAATATCTTAAGGACGCTGAAGGATTCGCGGTAAAGATCAATTACCAGAACATGGAAGAAGCCCTGCAAGGCCGTTTTGAGCAGGTAATATTGTCTGCCAAAAAAATAAAAATAGGCGAGATCTGGCTCACTGATGTGCGCATAGCGATTAAAGGGCTGGCCATAAACCTGCCCTTGTTGCAGGACCAGGGGAAATTGATCGTCTATGCGCTGGATGAAGTGCATCCAGCTTTTAGCATCAAGGCCCAGGATCTCTATGAGCTTTTGCTGAAAAAAGCTAAAAACCTGCAGAACCCTCTCGTCAGTATCCAGCATAATGTACTGAATGTGGAGGGGGACTGGCGCGGTATTCACCTGCTCGTAAAAGCAGGGATAGTACAGGAGCAAGATAAGATCTATGCGCGCTGCTCCAAATTAAAGATCGGCTGGCTGAGAATACCCCGCTGGCTGTATCAGGGAATAGTGGAAAAACCATTTATGCTGTCGCCGGAGCCGGAGTGGCCGGTCACGACAAAAATCGGGAAAATATCGTTACAAGATGATATGATCAGGGTGCAGTAAAAAATTAAAAGACGTTCGTGGTTCGTAGTTGGTCGGAAAAACGAAGGGCAGTGAAAAAGAGGAATAGATGAAACCTGAGATCAGCGTATTTTTCCCCTGTTATAACGAAGAAGCCAATATTAAAACGACTGTGACCAAAGCCATTGCGGTCCTGGCGCAGTTTACTGATATTTTTGAAGTGATCATCGTGGATGACGGCAGTACAGACAAAACCGGGGATATCGCTGCTGCCCTGGCGCAGGACGACCAGCGGGTGCGGGTCTGGACCCATGAAAGCAATAGGGGTTATGGGGCGGCTTTACGGTCAGGATTTACTGCCGCTAAATATGATATTGTTTGCTTCACAGATGCTGACGGCCAGTTTGACCTATCTGAGATCAGCCAGTTCCTGCCGCTCATTGCAAAATATGATGCCGTCCTGGGGTACCGGCTAAAGCGTCAGGATAAGTTCTATCGCAAGATCAATACTTTTATCTACAAAACTGCAGTGAACCTGTTTTTCCGGTTGGGGGTCAGGGATATTGACTGTGCCTTTAAGATGTTTCGCCGGGAAGTAATGAACAGCATCACTATTGAGTCAGACGGGGCAGTAGCCAGTGCTGAAATGCTGATCAAGGCTAAGCGTACAGGCTGCCGGTTTGTCGAGGTAGGAGTACATCATTATCCGCGTCTGGCTGGCCAGCCGACTGGCGCCAAATTAGGCGTGATCTTCAAGGCTTTTGCGGAACTATTCAAGCTTTTTCAGACTCTAAAATAACTAAAGACAGATGGCAGACAGCGGATGGCGGATGACGGTAAAAGATGATCAAGGGAGCGTTTTTAGTGAAAAGTAAAATAAAGTCTTTACAGCAGTTAAAAAAGATAGTAAAATTACATAAATTGCACGGCCAAAGCGTAGTTTTAGCCAATGGCTGTTTTGACTTGTTGCATGTGGGGCATATCCGCTATCTGGAAGCCAGTAAAAAACTGGGGGATGTCCTTATTGTAGCAATTAACAATGACCGCTCGGTCAGGGCGATCAAGGATCCTGGCCGGCCGATAATTAAACAGCAGGCCAGGGCGGAAATAGTAGCTTCCCTGGCAGCAGTTGATTACGTTGTCCTATTCGGTGAAAAGCAGGTTGACCGGGTATTGCTGGCGCTGCAGCCATCCATCCAGGCCAAAGGCACGGATTATACGGTTGATTCTGTGCCGGAAAGAGCCTTGGTGAAAAGCTACGGCGGGAGCGTGGCTATTGCCGGTGACCGGAAAGATCATGCGACCAAAGATCTGATCAAGACCATTATCCAAAAATACAGGAAGGGGTAAAAATGCAGAGTATTAGCGCTTTTTTCATTAAGCACCGGATCTTACTCAGTTGGTTGTTTGGCGCGGCTTATCTCATCTTTACCGCAGCGCCGCGCTATGTCCCGCCGACGACTGCATTATTGTACCTGGTGATCGGCCTGGAAATCGCTTTGTTGGGCGAGGGCCTGCGTATCTGGGCCAACGGATATCTGCAGAAGGATGAATCCCTGGCAGTCAATGGCCCGTTCAGCTATACCCGCAATCCTTTATACCTGGGTAGTTTCCTGATTGGCTGCGGTTTTTGCATTGCTACTTCCCGGTTGCCGCTGTTTGTGGTTTTCCTGGTATTTTACTTTGTGGTTTTTTTGAATACTATCCGGCATGAAGAGGGGATACTCGAAGGAAAGTTCGGCAATGAATTCCAAAAATACAAGCAAAGCGTAGCGATGTTTTTCCCGAAATTAACCCCATATAATTCCAATGTGTACAGTAAATTCAGCTGGAAGCAGGTCAAGCATAATAAGGAACAGCTTACGGTAATAGGTGTTTTGCTCATAGCGATATATGCGATCATCAGGTATTGGATCCAGTATAATGTCGGGACCCCGTACAATAAAATATTAGGATGATGAAAACAAATAAACATAAGTTAATAATGATTGCTTTGACTGGCCTGCTGGCTGTCTTGTGGCTGGGAGCAGTACCTGTATCTTGGGCGGGAGAGCTGAATATACCTTTTGCCAGGGGCGAGAAAATAAATTACGTGGTCAAATGGGGATTTATCGTAGCGGGCCGGGCTTCCCTGAGCATAGAGCCCCAGGTATGGAATGGACAGGATGTCTATCGCATTGTTTCTGAAGCCACCAGCGCAGGTTGGATCAGTTCTATATATCCGGTAAAAGATCTATCAGAATCGATCGTCAGCCGGGAAACTTTCAGCACCTTAAGTTTTTTTAAAGATGTAAATGAGGGGAAATACCATCAGAAGGAGAATATGATCTTTGACCAGGTGAACGGGAAGGTGATCTATCCTGATACCACAGTCGATATACCCAAGGGGACAGTGGATGTCCTGGCTAGTCTTTATGTCGTCAGGTTCAGGAGCCTGGAACCGGGTAAAGAGTTCACCATCAATGTCTGCAATAACAAGAAGAACTATGAATTAGTGGTCAAGGTGATCTCGCGGGAGACAGTGAATGTGCCTGCCGGGGAGTTTAAGACCATTATGGTCGAACCCTTGCTGAAACAAGAAGGTATTTTTATGCATAAAGGCCGCTTGTTCGTGTACCTGACTGATGACCAGGAAAGAATACCGGTCCTGTTGCGCAGCAAAATAGCTGTCGGTTCTATTGTCGCAGCTATGGAGAAGATACAGAAGAACTAAGATATCGATAGCATTTCAGGCAAATTTATGCTATATTAAACTTTTAAGACTATAGACGAAAAAGAGGGTACGATGATCGTATTGACCGGAGGAGCCGGGTTCATTGGGAGCGGCTTCCTATGGAAATTGAACCAAATGGGCATTAAAGATATCCTGATAGTGGATAATCTCGCTGCTACTGAGAAATGGCGCAACCTGGCGGGCAAAAGCTTTATCGATTATATCCAGAAAGACAAATTCCTGTCGCTGGTGGAATCGAATAAGGCGCCTAAACCGAAAAAAGTAGTGCACCTGGGAGCCTGTAGTTCAACCACGCTCCAGGATGCTGAATATTTTATGAGCAATAATTATGAATATTCGAAGAAAATAGCTTTGTGGGCAATACGCCACGAAGCTGATTTTTTATATGCTTCCAGCGCGGCTACTTATGGCAGCGGCGAGTATGGCTATCAGGATGACCCGGCAACCACTGTTAAATTGGTGCCGCTGAATATATATGGTTATTCCAAGCAATTGTTCGATCTCTGGGTCTATCAGCATAAGCTGGAAAATAAAGTGACTGGGATCAAGTTCTTTAATGTATTCGGGCCGAATGAATACCATAAGGGCGAGATGATGAGCCTGGTCTGCAAAAGATACCGGGAAGTGAAAGCGACCGGCGCCATGAAGCTGTTTAAGTCCTATCGTAAAGATGTGCCTGACGGCGAGCAGAAGCGTGATTTTGTATATATTAAAGACGTGGTTGAAATGATGTATTATTTATTCACTAATCCGGCTAAAACAGGGATTTTCAATATGGGCAGCGGGGCAGCGCGCAGCTGGAATGATTTGGCGCAGGCCTTGTTCAGCGCCCTGGGTATACAGGGCCAGATCGAGTATATCGATATGCCTGAAATATTAAGGGGCAAATACCAGTATTTTACCCAGGCGCAGATGGGCAAACTGCAAAAATACAGGAAGTACCAATGCCAGTCGCTGGAAAGCAGCGTGAAAGATTACGCGCAGTACCTGGAAAAAAACTTGTATCTATAAAATTAGCCAAAGAATAAGCGGAGATTTCAATGTCCAAGTATGATTTAAAAAATATTCTGAAGATCGTTAGCCAGTTTAAGGGGACTAAAACCCTGGTTATTGGGGATATAATCGTTGACCATTTTGTCTGGGGTAAAGTATCACGACTTTCCCCGGAAGCGCCGGTGCCGGTAGTGGAAGTGAGCAAAGAAAGCTTTGTGCCTGGCGGCAGCGGCAATGTGGCTCATAACATCGCGGCCTTAAAGGGGCAGGTATTTTTATGCGGGGTCACTGGCCATGACCTGGTCGGCAGCCAGATCGTGGAACTCATCAGCGACCTGGGCGTGGATACCAGCGGAGTTTTTACCGATGCCGGAATACCGACGATCCAGAAAACCAGGATCATTGCCAATATCCAGCAAGTAGTCAGGATCGACCGGGAAGACCGGGAAAGCAAAGATAAAAGGATCATTACCCAGATATTGCAGTACCTGAAAGAAACTATTCCCCAGGTAGATGCGATCATTATTTCTGATTACGGCAAGGGCATGATCAGTGTGCCGCTCTTAAAAGAGGCGATCAAATTGGCGCACCGCTACGGCAAAGTCATTACCGTGGATCCGAAAGTGGAGCATTTCCTGAAATATAGGGGTGTGACCTGCATTACGCCAAACCATTTGGAAGCGGCACAGGGAATTCATTACCCAGTGCCCCGGGACCAGGCAGAAACAGAAATTCTCGGGGAAAAGATCATCAGGAAATTGCACTGCCAGTCGCTCCTGATCACCCAGGGTGAAAAGGGCATGACCTTGTTTGAACAGGGTAAAAGATCACTGCATATCCCGACTATGGCCAGGGAAGTATTTGATGTGACAGGGGCCGGGGATACGGTAATTTCTACCCTGACTTTAGCTTTGGCTGCAGGAGCAGACCTGAAGCAGGCAGCTTACATAGCCAATCATGCGGCTGGAATAGTGGTGGCTAAGGTTGGTACTGCTACCTGCTCACCGGAAGAATTAATGGAAAATTTGAGTCAGGATAAAGCGGGATTGAAGTTATAAAAGCAAGATGGCGGTTCCCTCCCAGCAGGCGTTGGCGGGCAGGCGCGGATGGCGGACGGCGGTAAAAGCAAAAGAAAAATTAAAACTGTTTTTAGAACCTGGAGCAATGATGAGAATAGTCGGAGTGATACCGGCGAGGCTTAAATCAACCCGCTTGCCGGAAAAGCCATTGCAAATGATCCAGGGAAAATACCTGGTCCAAAGAGTTTATGAACAGGCCAAAAAGGCGCATCATTTGAATGATGTGATCATTGCCTGCGACCATGAAAAGATCGCCTCAGCCTGCAGTCAAGCCGGGGCCAAGGTAGTTTTGACCAGCCTGGATTGTTCCAGTGGCACTGACCGGGTAGCTGAGATTGCCAGGAAAACGAAAGCCGATGTCTTCCTGAATATCCAGGGCGATGAACCATTGATCGATCCCAGGACCATAGATCAGGTGGCTTTACTGTTCCGGGATAAAAATGTCATAATGGGAACAGCGGTGATTCCCTTGAAAGAGAAGCAGGATATTCAAGATCCCAATGTAGTGAAAGCAGTCCTGGATAAACAGCTTAATGTCCTTTATTTCTCCCGTTCACCGCTGCCGTACCAGCGTAATATCGTCAAGGGACTAGTTTATTACAAACATCTGGGATTATACGGTTTCCACCGGGAATTCTTACTAAAATTTGCCTCATTGCCGCAGACTATACTGGAAAAAACAGAGAGCCTGGAGCAATTGCGGGCCCTGGAAAACGGGTTCAAGATCCGGGCCGTCATTACCAGGTATGATTCGATCGGTGTCGATACAGTTCAGGACCTGAAAAAAGTGTGTACCATTATTCGGAGGATGAGATGACCAAGTACATTTTTGTGACTGGCGGCGTAGTTTCATCGCTGGGCAAGGGAATTACCGCATCGAGTATCGGCTGTCTCCTGAAAATGCGCGGTTTAAAAGTAACCCTGCAAAAATTCGACCCGTATATCAATGTTGATCCCGGGACCATGAACCCTTACCAGCACGGTGAAGTATATGTGACTGACGATGGGGCGGAAACTGACCTGGACCTGGGCCATTATGAACGGTTCCTGGATGTCCACCTGACCCAACATCATAATGTGACTACCGGCAAGATCTATAACAGCGTGATCACTAAAGAACGCCGCGGCGATTACCTTGGCGCTACCGTGCAGGTCATTCCCCATATTACCAATGAGATCAAGGAGCATATTAAGAAAGTAAAAGATAAAAATGACGTAGTTATCGTTGAGATCGGCGGTACAGTCGGTGATATTGAAAGCCTGCCTTTTTTGGAAGCCATCCGCCAGTTTCGCAAAGATATCGGACGAAATAATGTGTTGTATGTCCATGTCACGCTGGTCCCGTACCTCCATGCCAGTGAAGAGCTAAAAACCAAGCCAACCCAGCATAGCGTAGGGAAACTGCGGGAGATCGGCATCACTCCTGATGTGATTATTTGCCGCACGGAGAAAACCATACCCAAAGACTGTTTGTCCAAGATATCCCTGTTCTGCAATGTTGATGAAAAAGCCGTGATCCAATGCAAAGATGTCCCCTGTATCTACGAAGTGCCGCTCATGTTCGAAAAGCAGGGGCTTGATGATATTATCGTGGATCTGTTAAAACTTAAAACCAAAAAGCCTGACCTGACTGAATGGAAAGCCATGGTCAAAGCTGAAAAAACACCCCAGAAAATGATCACTATTGCCTTGGCTGGAAAATATACCACTTTAAAAGACGCTTACAAGAGTATACGGGAATCTTTGAGTCATGGCGGCTTGGCTAATAACGTGCAAGTAAGGATAAAATCAGTAGATGTGGAAAAAGCTGAGACAGATATCGACAAATTTTTACATAATGTGGACGGATTGCTTGTGCCGGGCGGTTTCGGCGGCAGGGGCATAGAAGGAAAAGTCAAAGCCATTCAATATGCCCGGGAACATAATATGCCATTTTTCGGCATCTGCTTGGGTATGCAGACCGCGGTCATTGAATTTGCCCGTAACGCCTGCGGCATGCCTGATGCTAACTCCACTGAATTTAATCCAAAAACCAAACAACCGGTGATCAGCCTGCTGGAAGAACAGCGCAAAGTGATCAAAGTGAAAATGGGCGGAACCATGAGATTGGGAGCCTATCCATGCCATTTGAAGAAAGAGACCAAAGCCCATGCTGCTTACTGTAAAGATGACGTCGAGGAAAGACACCGCCATCGTTATGAGTTCAATAACCAATATAAAAAGAAACTGGAAGATTGCGGTATGATGTTCAGCGGGGAAAATGAGTCCAATAATCTGGTGGAAGTAGTGGAGATCCCCAGTCATCCCTGGTTTGTCGGGGTGCAATACCATCCTGAATTTAAGTCCCGTCCGACCCATCCGCACCCCTTATTCAGGGAATTTATAAAACATGCCGCAGCTTACAAGGAGACTAAAGCTTGAAACGTGAACAGGGAAGAGCAACTATAGTCAATATCGGCCGGATCAAAATGGGACAGGGATATCCTATGGTATTGATCGCTGGTCCTTGTGTGATTGAATCGGAAAAGCAGATCCTTGATTCAGCCGCTTATCTGGAAAAACTGTCTATATCCCTGGATCTGCCGTTTATTTTTAAATCATCCTATGACAAGGCAAACCGCACCTCATTGCAGGCCTATCGCGGTCCGGGATTTAAAAAGGGCCTGGCTATCATGAAAAAAGTTAAAGATAAATTCAATATTCCGATCCTGGTGGATGTCCATCAGGTAGCTGAAGTGAAAGACGCAGCCGCAGTGGCGGATGTGCTGCAGATACCGGCTTTTTTATGCCGGCAGACTGACCTGGTCTTGGCGGCAGCGCGGACCGGCCGGGTGATCAATATTAAGAAAGGGCAATTCCTGGCTCCCTGGGATGTAGAAAACATTATCCGGAAAGTGGCATCAACCGGCAACCGGAAAATTGTCCTGACTGAACGCGGCACCAGCTTTGGATACAACAACCTGGTCACAGATATGCGTTCTCTAGTGATCATGAGAAAAACCGGCTATCCAGTGATCTTCGATGCGACTCATAGCGTGCAATTGCCGGGTGGAAAAGGCGATCGTTCCAGCGGGCAAAGCGAGTATATACCGGCCTTGGCCCGGGCAGCAGCAGCTATCGGTATTGACGGGTTGTTCCTGGAAGTGCACCGCCAGCCAAGCAAGGCTCTTTCTGACGGCGCGAATATGCTGCCTTTACAATCGCTGAAAAAACTTTTACAGGATGTCATAGCCATAGATGCATTGGTTAAAAAATAAAAACTGACACTAAAAGACTAGCGACTAGAGACTAGCGACCAGCGACTGTATTTAAAAAAGGTGAAAAGAATGATCCTGAAACAGGCCAAACAAGTACTGGAAATAGAATATAAAGCGATCAAGGGTCTCATCCCTAAGCTGGATAAGAATTTCGAGCAGGCAGTGGAGATCATCAGCGCTTGCCGGGGCCGGGTAGTAGTGACTGGTATCGGCAAAAGCGGGTTGGTAGGGCGCAAGATATCAGCTACCCTGGCGTCAACCGGTACCCCTTCATTTTATTTGCATCCGACCGAAGGAGCTCATGGGGACATGGGTATGGTTATGAAAGATGATATTATCCTGGCGATATCATATAGCGGCGAAAACGAAGAATTGCTGAAACTATTGCCAGCTATTAAGGGCCTGGGCTTGCCGCTGATCACCATGACCGGGATGACCCATTCCAGCATGGCTAAGTCCAGCGATATCGTACTAAATACGAAGATCAATAAGGAAGCCTGTCCATACAACTTAGCGCCGACAGCCTCAACTACAGTTACTATGGCTTTAGGTGACGCCTTGGCGATCACGCTGCTGCTGAAAAAAGGATTCCAAAAAAAGGATTTTGCGGCGTTGCATCCCGGCGGGATGCTGGGACGGAAATTATTACTGCGGGTCGGGGATATTATGCGCGCTGGCAAAAACAATCCAGTAGTCAGCCGGAATAAGACAGTCAAAGAAGCCTTGTTCGTAATGACTGCTTCACGGCTGGGGGCGGTCAATGTTGTTGATCCCCAGGGCAAATTAGTGGGTTTTTTCACGGATGGAGATTTGCGCCGCCATTTACAAAAAGGCGAGGACATTTTGTTTGAGCCGATCAGCACGGTTATGACCAGGAAACCATTTACGATCACGCCTGACCGCTTGGCTACGGAAGCAGCCAGGATCATGCAGGAAAGGAATTTTGATAATATACCGGTAGTAGATGACCAGAATCGGCCGGTTGGCATTATTGATGAGAGAGATCTTTTAGCTAAAGGCCTTGGTTAAAGCAATTTTGAGTTAGAAGTTTTGAATTTTGAGTTTAGGTGAATAAATCTCCCTATAATAATGATTTTAAACATTAACTCAAAACTCAACACTCAAAACTCATAACTGTATTTGGGGGGATAATGCGGAAGAGCCTGGAAGATAAAATTAAAAAGATCAAAATGGTAGCGATGGATGTAGACGGGGTACTGACCGGCGGAGAGATTATTTTTCTCAATAATACGGATGAGATCAAGGTCTGGAATGTGAAGGACCGCATGGGCTTTGCCCTGGCGCACCGGACAGATAACCTGAAACTTTGCTGGATCACCGGCCGGGAATCAAAGGAAGTGTTCCGTTGCGCGGAGGAATGCCACATAGATGAAATTTACCAGAAAGCAACCAAGAAGAAAGAAGCTTATGCCGCCCTCAAAGAAAAATATAAATTGCGGGATGAGGAAATAGCTTTTTTGGGAGATGACCTGATCGATATTCCGATATTGCGCCATGCTGGATTGGCCATTTGTCCGGCTGATTCTCCCCAGGAAGTAAAAAAGGAAGCAGACTTGGTAACCAAAGCTGAGGGTGGCAAGGGTGTATTCCGTGAAGTGATCGAGCTAATAATCAAGACCCAGGGTAACTGGGATAAAGTATGCACCAGGTATTATGAAGAAGGAGAATAAGATAGCTCGTAGCTCATAGTTCGGAGCTGGTAGCTAATAAAAATGAATAAAAAAATAGTTTTTATATTATTAATTGGCCTGGTTATTGCTGGGTGTAAAGGGAGGAATAACAATAGTGGAGATTTACCTCCAGTAAATGCCGAACAGTTTTTAGAAAAGTTTTCAATGGTAGAAACGCAAGCCGGAAAAAAACAATGGGAGCTGGAAGCAGCCCGGGCGCTGCTGCAGGAATCAGAGCAACAGACCAAGCTGGAAAAGATCAAGTTAAAATTTTACAAGGAAGAAGTGCTAACCTCGGTACTGATCGCAGAAAAAGGAGATATTAATACAGAAACCGGGGATATGATTGCCACCGGCAATGTAGTATTTACCAGTGAAACGGAAAAAGTGAAAGTGGAAACAGACCAGCTGAACTGGGATAATAAACGTAAGAAGATCGTTACTGATTCGTTTGTCAAGGAAACCAGGCCAGGCGGAATTGTTACCGGATATGGCTTGGAAGCTGAGCCAGATCTATCCCGGTCAGTCATTAAGAGGGAAGTAAAAGCGCAGGTTATTCCCCAAAGTAAAGAGATGAAATGAAGATGAGAAAAGTAGCTTTAATAGTAATCTTCTGGATGTTGTTCCTGTCCGCCGTGAATATCCTGTCTGGCGCTGAAAACAAGCCTATTGACGTATCCAGCCAGCAGATGGAAACACTGGAAAAGGGCAAGGTCGCTTTTTTCAGCGGTCAGGTCAAAGTAACCCAGGAGCAAGGGATATTGTACGCTGACAAAGTCTGGCATTACCTGGCTGAGGATCGGCTGGAAGCCGAAGGGAATGTCCATTACCAGGAAAAAAAAGAACAAGAGATCACTGATATCTATGGCGGCAAGATGGTCTTTAACCGTAAAACAGGGTATGGGACAGTCACTAAATCACCGAAGATCGTGCGGCAGGATACGGCTAATCCTAAAAATGATACCACTATTACCGGAGACCTGGTAGAGATATTCAATAATGAAAAACGGGCCAGGGTCTCAGGCAATGTAAACATTGTCCAACCAGAAGCAAAATCTAAAAGCAACGTAGCGGATTATTACTCACTGGAGAAAAAACTGGTCTTAACCGGGAATCCCTGGGTTTGGCAGAAGAACCAGGATAATATCAGCGAATATACCGGTAAAGTCATCACCATATATACAGAAAATGAGAGAGTGGTCATTGAAGAGAATGTACAGGCCAAGATCACTTCAATTAAAAACGAGGAGAGCAAACGAATAAAAGCCGAATGAAAGCGAATTACACGAATTAAAACATTCGAGACATTCGCAGTATTTATTCGGCAGTCATTCGTGATTTATGAGTAAATTATATACCCAAGAGCTGGTCAAATATTATGCCAAAAGGCCGGTAGTTAATAAGGTCAGTGTAAATGTTAATGAAGGTGAAATAGTAGGACTGCTGGGCCCCAACGGGGCCGGCAAAACAACAACGTTCTATATGACCGTAGGATTGCTCTCGCCTAATAGCGGGCAGATCAAACTGGATGAACATGATATTACCAACCTGCCCATGTATATGCGGGCTCGCATGGGTATCGGGTATTTGTCACAGGAACCATCTATCTTCCGCCATTTGACCGTAGAGGAAAACCTGCTGGCAATATTAGAAACACTGCCCTTGAGCAAGAAAGAACGCCTGGAAAAGATGCGGTCCCTGCTGGAAGAATTTGATATTTCGGACTTGGCCAAAGCTAAAACCTACTTATTAAGCGGCGGAGAAAAACGGCGGGTGGAAATAAGCCGGGCGTTAGTGACCAACCCAAAGTTTATCCTGCTGGATGAGCCTTTTCTCGGCATTGATCCGATCGCCGTTATAGACATACAGTTGATTATTTCCAAGCTGCGTAATAAAGGGCTGGGTGTCCTGATCACCGACCATAATGTAAGGGAAACGCTCAAGATCATAGACCGGGCATATATTATGTATGAAGGGAAGATCCTGCTCCAGGGTTCAGCCAAAGAGCTGGTGAATAACGAAAAGGCTCGCCAGATCTATCTCGGCGAAGAATTCACTTTATGATCAGGCAGTTATGTGTTAAAATACAAAACTGTATTTGTTCGCGAAATTTGTAAAAATAGAAAGGAGCAATGTAGATGCAAGTGAACGTTACGGTACGACACGCAAAGCTAACCCCGCAATTGAAGCAGTATGCAGTAGAGAAAGTCAGCAAGGTACAAAAGTATTTTACAAATGTGATCGCGGCGCATGTGATCCTGACCGTGGAGAAGTATTATTCTATAGCTGAAGCAACGGTTAATGCCGGAGGAACCAGGATCAATGCCAAGGAAGAGTCGCAAGATCTCTATGCCGCTATTGATTTGATGGTAGACAGCCTGGACCGGCAGATGAAGAAGTTCAAGGAAAAAGTCAAAACCAACAAACACCATGATCATCGTACCAGTGCTACTTTGCTCACGACCGACGCGAAAATAATTTCGCGTAACGGTTCGGAGAAGACTGGTAATGACCTGGTCAAAAATATGATCAAAAAAGAATTTGATACAATGCCCATAAATGCCAAGGAAGCCATTAAGAGAATGGAACTGACGGATAATGATTTCTGGGCTTTCGTGAACGTAGAAACCAATAAAGTGAATATTGTCTATAAACGGCGCGACGGGACTTTCGGATTATTGGAACCGGTCCTGTAAATAATATCTATATTTGAAAGCGATGGGAGGGGAATGATGAAATTAATGGATTTCATCGTCAAGGATGCGATAGTCGTAAACCTGCAAGGCACGGAGAAAAAAGACGTACTGGAAGAAATGACAGAGGCCCTGGTAAAAAGCAAAAAGATCAGCAGCAGGGAAAAAGTGGTCAAGATCCTGCTGGACCGGGAAGAGCTGGGATCAACCGGGATCGGCCAGGGAATAGCCATTCCTCACGGTAAAACCAATGAAGTGGATAATGTCGTGATCGCTTTTGGTTCGTCTAAACAAGGGATAGAATTTGAAAGCCTGGATGGCGAAGCTGTCTATCTGGTATTTTTACTGCTGGCGCCGGTGGAATCAACCGGGATCCATCTTAAGGCTCTGGCCAAGATCTCGCGTATCCTGAAGGATAAACATTTCCGCCAATCTCTGCGTGATGCCAAAGATGTTGTGGAAGTGACCAAGATCATCAAGGAAGAAGACGAATATTAAATAGCTCATGGCTCATAGTTCATAGCTCGCAGGTAATGGCAAGAACAATTACTATGAGCTACCAGCTAAGAACTATGAGCTAAAACGGAGTTTTCTATGTCTGGAGTTACGGTTAAGGAATTTTTAAAAGAGAAGCAGTCAAAAATGCAGCTGGAATTACTGGCCGGTGAAGCAGGCCTGGAAAAGAAAATTACGGTTTTTGACGTTAACCGGCCTGGCTTGGCTTTGTCCGGTTACTTTGAGTATTTCGCTTTTGAACGGATCCAGGTATTGGGCATGACTGAATTATCATATCTGGCTGAATTGGACCAGAAGCGCCGCCAGGAAATATTGGAGCGGTTATTTTCTTATGACCTGGTGTGCTTTGTGATCACCCGCAGCCTGGAACCACCCCAGGAACTGATTAAACTGGCTAATGATAGGGCAGTCACCATCCTGCGTACGCCTTTAAATACCATTACTTTCATTAATGAAGTGACGGCCTATCTGGAAGAGAAGTTTGCGCCTTCAACCAGCGTGCACGGCGTACTGATCGATGTCTATGGCGTCGGTGCGCTGATCCTGGGTGAAAGCGGGATCGGCAAAAGTGAATGTGCCCTGGAATTGGTCAAACGGGGGCATCGTCTGGTAGCCGATGATGTGGTGGATATACGCAAAAAATCATCCACTTTACTGGTGGGTAAAGGCATGGAATTTATAAAATATCATATGGAAATACGCGGTTTAGGGATCATTGATATCAGGAATTTGTTCGGTGCCGGCGCTATCCGCGATGATACTGAAATAGACCTGGTTATCCAAATGGAAGAATGGGATTCTAAACGGGAATATGACCGTCTTGGGCTGGATGAAGTTACGTATGAAATACTGGGTGTGGAAGTGCCTAAACTGCTCATCCCCATCAGGCCTGGCCGGAATATTGCCGCGATAGTGGAAGTGGCGGCGATGAACTGGCGGCTGAAGCAGACCGGCTATTTCACCGCCCACGAGTTCGATAAAAAGCTGAAGGAAAAGACGCAAAAGGAGCAGTGATTATGTCTCCAGGCAGTATCAGCCGACTGATTATCATAACCGGTATGAGCGGGGCAGGTAAAAGCTCAGCGATCAATGTTTTCGAAGACCTGGGATTTTTTTGCGTTGATAATTTGCCGATCATCCTGTTGCCGAAGTTTGCCGAAGTTGTGGCCCAATCAGGCGGCCGGATCAATAAAGTAGCCTTGGGTATAGATGTCCGGGAAGGAGGATTCCTTGACAGCCTGTTTAATACGCTGAAAGAGTTGTCTGACCTGCAGATAAAATACGAAGTGCTGTTCTTAGACGCCTCCACTGAAGTTCTGCTGCACCGTTTTAGTGAGACACGGCGCCGACATCCGCTGGATATTGAAGGCGAAGAGAGCAGTATTATGGAAGGGATCAATAAGGAAAGGGCCTTATTGACCGAGATCAAAGCCAAGGCAGATAAGATTATCGATACCACCAGTTTAAACGCCAAAGAATTACGGGATGCTATTAATGAATCATTCTTTTCAGCATCTGATAATACCAGGACGATCCGGATCAATCTGGTTTCATTTGGCTATAAATACGGCATGCCGCTGGACGCGGATCTGGTAGCGGATGTGCGGTTCCTGCCCAATCCGCATTGTGTCGATGAATTAAAACCTTATACCGGCAATGATTCTAAAGTGAAGGATTTTGTCCTGAACAACCCGGTTACCCAGAAATTCCTGAGAAAATATTTTAATTTACTGAAATTTTTGATCCCTAATTATATCAAAGAGGGAAAAACCTACCTGACCATTGCTATTGGTTGCACCGGTGGGAAGCACCGATCGGTGGTTGTGACCAATGAACTGGAAAAATACCTGACTGGCCGCAATTATGACGTAAAAGTAAAACACCGGGATGTAAATAAATGAGATTACACAGATTTCAAAAGAGATTACACAGATTTAAAGCTTGTAATCGGTGTAATCATTTTTCGTAATCAGTGTAATCCAAGGAGCTTTTCAATGATTGGGGCAATAATCATTACCCATGGGGACCTGGGCCGGGAACTGGTGACAGTAGCTAAAAGCATTGTCGGCCAACAGCCTGAAATAGAGACTATTACCTTGAAACCCGGGGAAAGCCCCGGCGAATTAAAGACCAAGATTGAAGAAGTTTTACTAAAATTGGACCGCGACGCGGGAATTATTATTTTTACCGATATGTTTGGCGGGACACCTACTAACACCAGCTTGCCGCTGACTTTAAACCAGAAAATAGAGTTGTTGACAGGCGTGAATCTGCCTATGATCCTGGAATTTTTTTCCTCCCGTGAAGTCCTGCCGCTGCCGGACCTGGTGCAAAAGATCAAGCAGACCGGACAGAAAACTATTATCAATGCCAAAGAAATGTTCTTGCAAAAGCTGAAAAGGAGCACGTAATGGGCATAGTATTAGTCAGGATCGATGACCGTTTAATACATGGCCAGGTAGTAGCCGGCTGGGTTAAGGCTATTAAAGCGAATCATATTATGGTAGTGAATGATAAGGTTGCCCAGGACCAGATGCAGCGGGTTCTTTTATCCATGGCTGTTCCCAGCCACCTGAAATTATCGATCCTGAGTATCGAGGAAGCAGCCACACTGCTAAAACAAGGTGTTAAAGAAGAAGACCGGGTGATCATTTTATTTAACTCCCCGGAAGATGCACTGGCCCTGATCGAGAAAGAAGTGCCGATCAAGAGCATAAATGTGGGTGGTATCCATTATTGTGAGGGTAAGAAGCAAATATTGAAAGCCGTATGCGTAGATATGGAGGATATTGAAGCGCTATACCAGCTGGAACGCAAAGGTATTGAACTTGAGGGACGGATCGTTCCGACGGATGAACGTATAAATATCATGGAATCAGTCAAGAAAATTACCATGGGAGACAATTCTGTGAATCTGAAGGAGCCGCCAGTTGAAAACAGTTAATCTTATTTTCGGTGTGCATAACCACCAGCCAGCAGGAAACTTTGACCATATTTTTGAAGAAGCCTACCAGAAAGCGTATTTGCCGTTTCTGACCGTATTATCGCACCATCCGCAGATCAAGATGAGTTTCCATTATACCGGTGCCCTTTTTCAGTTCATTAAGCAAAAGCACCCTGAATTTATCGATCAGATCAGCCGGATGGTTGAGCAAAAACAGATCGAGATCATGACCGGCGGATTCTATGAGCCGATCCTGGCGATCCTGCCGGATGATGATAAAAAAGCCCAAATCGAGAAGCTAACTTCGTTTATCCTCTCAGTCACAGGATACCGGTCCCGCGGGATGTGGCTGGCAGAGCGTATTTGGGAACCGCACCTGGTCAAAACTTTGCAGGAAGCCAAAGTTGAATATGTGGTTGTGGATGATTATCATTTCAAGTCTGCGGGCTTAAGTGAAGAAGACTTATTTGGCTATTATATTACTGAAGAGCAGGGAAAATCCCTGGCGATGTTCCCGATCAGCCAAAAATTACGCTACCTTATCCCTTTCGCCGTGCCGGAAAAAACTGTTGAGTATTGCGCGCAGGTCGCCAGCGAGGAAGGTGAACGGCTCCTGGTCATTGCTGATGACGGGGAAAAATTCGGGGTTTGGCCGCAAACGTACCAATCAGTGTATGAAGAAAAATGGCTGGAACGGTTTTTCGTGAAACTGGAGGAAAATGCTTCTTGGCTCAAGACCACGACGTTTACCGAATACCTGGATACATATAAGCCAAAAGGAAGGGCCTATGTTCCCTGCGCCAGCTACAGTGAAATGCTGGAGTGGTCCCTGCCTGAGCATGCCCAGGAAACATATGAACGGGTAGTGGACAGGATCAAGCAAAACCAGGATCAACAAGAATATTTGCAGTTCATCAAGGGAGGATTTTGGCGGAATTTCCTGGTCAAATACCCGGAATCCAATGCCATGCACAAAAAAATGCTGGAAGTAAGCGGCCGGGTTAACGGGGTTTTAAAAACAGGAATAAAAGATGCTAAACTTGAGCAAGCCCAGGACGCGCTGTTGGCGGCCCAGGCTAATGACGCTTACTGGCACGGTGTCTTTGGCGGTTTATATATGAGCCATTTGCGGCGTTCCGTCTATGAGAACCTGATCAAGGCAGAAAATTTACTGGATGAAACGATCGTCCCCCTGGACGGGGTTACCTGTCAGACATTTGATTATAACAATGATGACAGCCTGGAAATAATTGCTACCGGTAAAACTTTAAAGTTATATGTGTCGCCGGAAGTCGGCGGCAAGATCCTGGAACTTGATTACCGGCCTAAAAACTTCAATTG
Source organism: bacterium (assembly GCA_028712895.1). Taxonomy (GTDB): domain Bacteria; phylum CAYTYR01; class UBA6262; order UBA6262; family UBA6262; genus UBA6262. The sequence continues at coordinate 18,598 of JAQTPL010000036.1, forward strand.
CCTGAATGTCTTAAGCCGCCATCAGGAAGCTTATCACCAAAAGATCAAGGATTTTGTCAGCCAACACAGCCAGGAACAGGAAAACCAGGAAGCCAAGACTATTCATGAACAATTCCGGGTAAAAGAAAAAAACCTGGACCAGTACCTGAAATATGACTGGTATGAACGCGGGTTTGCCATTGAACATTTCCTGAGCGAATGGGGCGATTTAGCCGCTTTCCATAACTGTAATTTTGGGGAACAGGGAGATTTTGTAAACCAGGCTTATGATTATAAGTGCCGGACAGAGGGAGAGAAACTGCAGATACAGCTGACCCGGGAAGGGCATGTCTGGCTCGATAAGCTTTTTGCGGCGGTGAAGGTAGAAAAGAAAATAACCTTAGTCAAAAGCCAGTCACTCATTACTATCGAATATACATTAACTAATCTGGAAAACACTAAGCTGGAACTGCGCTTTGGCAGTGAATACTGTTTTGCCGGCACTACCGGCCATGATGACGGCTGTTTTTATTATAGCTTGGAAGATACGGCTAAAATAGATAATAAATATATGGACAGCATCGAAGAAAATTTAGAGTCCCGGGGAATCGGTATTAAAGATTATTTTACCCGGATAGATGCCTGCTGGCAGTGTTCGGAACCTGCCACGATCTGGCGTTTTCCCTTGGAAACCGTGTCCCAATCCGAGTCTGGCTTTGAACGCAGTTACCAGGGATCTGTCATCATGCCGTTCTGGCAGGTGGACTTGAAACCAAAGGGCCAGTGGCAGACGACTATTAAGTTTACGCTTAAAAATATAGAGGACTAAATAAATGATATTAACTACAATTTGGATCAGCTTGGTAGCCAGTATTATCAGCCTGGATGTCACTGCCTGTTGGCAGGTCATGATCTCCCGGCCAATAATCATCGGTCCATTGATCGGCTGGATGTGCGGCGATTTCACGCACGGCATGATCATGGGCAGTATTTTAGAGCTGATCTGGATAAATACCTTGCCGTTGGGCGCCAGCATTCCGCTTGACGCGGCTGCTACGACCGTAGTTGCCACTGCCAGTTCAGTTTTTCTGGAACAGTGGTGGAAGGGCGGTGAAAGTACCTGCATAGTGCTGGGGATCTGCTATGCTCTGCCGCTGGGGACAATTATTAAAAAACTGGATATTTTTGTGCGTCGATTCAGTAACCAGCTAGTCTATTACGCTGATAAATATGCTAAACAGGATAATTTATTCATGATCCAGGCTATGGTTATCATGGCAATTATACTGATAATCATTAAATATTTTCTCTTTTATTTCATTTCCATATATTTAGGATTGTATGTTTTTCATATGGTCGTACCGCGCTTGCCTGATTATGTGCTGGCTGGGTTGGGGCAGGCCAAGATACTGCTGATCGCTCTTGGTTTGGCCATGGTTTGGGATACCTTTAGATTCAGAAAGGTAGGGAAAGAAGCTTAATGGTTAATACAGAGAAGCGCGCAATTACCAAGCTGGACCTGATCAAGATAATGCACCGGTCATTCTATATCCAGGCAGTATGGAATTTTGAACGGCTGCAGAATCTTGGCTTCCTGTTTACGGTTGTACCGATGATAAAAAGGCTTTATAAAAAAGGCCCGGCCAGGATCGAAGCGCTGCACCGGAATTTGGAGTTTTTTAATACGCATCCCTATATGGCTTCTTTTGTGATCGGAGTGACCACTTCCTTGGAAGAGAAGATGGTTAATCAGCCGGGGACGGTCAAACCTGAAGATATCCGCTCCATTAAGGCTATAATGAGCGGACCGCTGGCCGCTATCGGTGATGCTTTTTTCTGGGCTTCCCTGCGTCCTTTCAGCGCTCTTATTGGCATCTTGATGATCCTGACGCTGGAAGGCCATGCCAGGTTGATCGGGCCAGTATTTTTCCTATTTTTCTTTAACCTGTTCGGATTGTATATCAGGTTTGGCGGTATAGCCAAGGGTTACAATCTGGGTACCGGGGTGGTTGAAATCCTGAAGAAATTTGATACCCAGGACTTGATCACCGTGATCAATCTGCTGGGCTTGATCGGCCTGGGAGTACTTATCATACTGTACGCCTCTGATTTGCGTATATGGCAGAACATTGTCTTTTTTGGTACTTTGCTCATGATGTACGGTTTGATCCGCAAAAAAGTCAATACCAATATCCTGATCTATGGGGCTTTGGCCCTGGGTGTAGTGCTTTATTACTTAAAAGTAATTTTATAGAAAGTGGTTAATTAATGATCGAAAAAAAACTGGAAATGAAAAACAAGTTAGGCTTGCATGCCCGGCCCGCGGCCTTGTTTGTACAACTGACTAACCAGTATAAACAGGTCAAGATCAAGGTCAAGGTTTTGCGCGATAATGAGGAAAGCGAGGAAGTTGACGGTAAAAGTATCATGGGGCTGATGATGCTGGCGGCTGAAGCTGGTTCTATATTACTGATTAAAATATCCGGTGAAAAAGATAAAGAAGAAGAATTGATGGCCAAGATCGAAACATTGATCGAAAATAAATTCGGAGAAAATTGATGGAAAAGATCATGCATCGCGGCATAGCTGCTTCGCCAGGAATAGTCATTGGCCAGGCCC
>JAQTPL010000066.1 GCA_028712895.1 bacterium
CGCTGCTTTACTCACCGCTGCTCCGACTGCTATGCCCAGATCATGGGAATTAAAGACGCAAACTGTCTGCTTAGCCCTGCTTTCAGCGCAATTTTTATTGCCGCAAAGGCCGCATAGTTTAAGATCAACAGGATCTATTTTAGTGCCCAGCAAGATCAATACCTGTGCCTCCCGCACACCCTTGGCATCGCGGATATATCCCTGGTGATCATATTGCTTGGCGATCTCCTCCATTTTATCGGCGATTTTATTTTTTTCGTTGCCGGAGACGATCATAGTGGTCAAATTATCAAGGCCCTTGGCCTTTGGCGCAGTCCTCACTGCCAGGCATATTTCTTCTGCCATTTTCAGCAACACTTCTTCTCTTTTTTCCGGATTCTTCATGATCATAGAATTCCTCCAAGGAATTAGCTCTTAGCTCGTAGTTCATAGCTCGTAGGGAAGGCAATTTACTATGAGCTACCAGCTATGAACTCAATTGCTGCTCTTTAATAGCCGCCTTCACTGCCGCCAGTTATTTCTTCTTTGATTATCTTAGGAGAAGCATACTCTGTCGGCTCCGTCCCGGCTACATAACTTTCTAAAAATGGATTGGGCCAATTAGGTGGTGCCAGTAATCCTGATTTATAATCGATCTTGATCTGCTTGATCTTTGAAGGGATCTTAAAATCGCTGGCCGGGACATTTTGCAGTGACTGTTCCATGAAATCTGTCCAAATTGGGCAAGCAATGACACCGCCGGTCTGTTTTTCTCCGATGATCCGATGGTCATCATACCCGACCCAAACGCCACAGGCCAGATCCGGAGTATAGCCTATGAACCAGGCATCCCGGTAATCATTGCTGGTGCCGGTTTTGCCGGCGCAGGGACGGCCCAGGGCCCGGGCTGCGTAACCTGTGCCATTCTTGACTACGCCTTTAAGCAGATTGGTCATGAGGTAAGTAGTTTGCTCTGACAGCACTGTTTCTTCCACCGGGATGTTCTGTTCCAGGACATTGCCGCTGGCATCTTTGACCGTTATTACGCTGTACGGCATGGTTCTTATCCCGTAATTGGCAAAGGTGCAGAAAGAGCTGGTAATTTCCTGCAGGGTTACTTCGCTCGTGCCCAGCGACAAGGATAAATTATTTCCTAAGGGACTCTGTATTCCTAATTTCCGGGAATAAATAACTACTGTTTCCGGAGTCAATTGTACGATGAGCTTAACCGAACAGACATTACGTGAATTTTCCAAAGCCCGGCGCAGGGTAGTAGGACCCCAAAATTCTTTATCATAATTTTGGGGTGCCCATTCTTTTTCATCTCCGCCTACCAAGGTGACTGGTGAATCATCGATGAGAGAAGAAGGGGTTAGGCCGCTTTCCAGTGCGGCGGTAAAAACAAAAGTTTTAAAAGCGCTGCCTGGCTGCCGCTTAGCCTGGGTGACCCGGTTGAACTGGCTTTTTTCAAAATTGCGCCCGCCAACCAAAGCCCTGATCTGGCCGTTTTTAGGATCAATGGCGATTAATCCGCATTGCACCGGGGCATCTGTTGAGGCAGCGACATCATAGGGGTTTAATTTTTTGTCCAGGGCTTTTTCGGCATTGCGCTGCATGGCCAGGTCCAGGGTGGTGTATATCTGTAAGCCGCCTTTGTACATAGCGTCAGTACCATATTTATCTTCCAGTTCTATCTTAATATTTTCAATGAAATACGGCGCGGCATTGGAAACATATTTTTGCCTCTGGGTATAGTATTTATACTGCAGGGCTTTATCTCTTTCTTCCAAGGTAATATATTTTTGATTATACATCAGGCTCAATACGGTTTGGGCCCTGCGCTGGGCTGAAGCAGCCTTGGTAAATGGCGAGTAAGCTTTGGGCGCGCGCAGTAAGCCGGCTAAAAGAGCGCATTCTGCCAGGTTCAACTCTTGTACATGCTTGCCAAAATAAACCCTGGATGCTTGCTCTACGCCATAAGTGCCATGACCAAAAAATACCTGATTCAAATACATCTGCAATATTTCTTCTTTGGTATATTTCTTTTCGATTTGCAGGGATAATAAGGCTTCCTTGATCTTGCGCTGGAAAGTCCGGTCCTGGGTTAAGAAAAGAGCCCTGGCCAACTGCTGGGTGATGGTGCTGCCGCCTTCAACTACCCGGCCCCGGAAAAGATTGTTTAGAAAGGCCCGCCCAATACCGCGCAGGTCAATACCCCAATGCCTGAAGAAGCGTTCATCTTCCGTAGCAATAACCGCGTTTTGCAGGTCTACCGGTATTCTTTGCAGCGGTACTATAGTGCGACGTTCAGCGAACATTTCCGCGATCACTTCATTGTGAATATCGTAAAAACGGGTAATCAACCCTGGTTTGTATTCCTCCAGGGCGGTAGTGGAAGGAAGATCTTTAGCATATTTGCGGAAAAGCTGCAAAACTGCTCCGGCTGCAATTATGGTGCAGACAAGAACGGCTATTATAATTCTGAATAATATCTGATTGGTGCGCATAAAAAGGATAATAACATATTACCCATTAAATATCAACGAAATATTTTCTTGCCAATACTCATTTCCTGTGGTAATATCTTGCCATATGAATGATCTCGGTACGCAATTAAAACTAATCAAAAAAGGCGCTGTAGAGTTGATCAGCGAAAATGAGCTGGTTAAAAAATTACAGGAAAACAGGCCTTTGCGCATCAAATTCGGGGTGGATCCTACCACCGCGGATATCCATTTAGGTCATACCGTAGCTCTTACTAAACTGCGGCAATTCCAGGAATTGGGACATAAAGTGGTATTCTTAATAGGTGACTTTACCGCTCAAATAGGTGACCCTAGTGGCCGCTCTGAGACCCGCAAACCATTGACTGCGGAAGAAGTGGCCAGGAATGCGGAGACCTATTTACAGCAGGTATTCAAGATATTGGATAAGGATCCGGCCCGGCTGGAAGTAGTATATAATTCCCATTGGCTGGGTAAAATGGGGGTTAAGGAGATCATTAGCCTGGCTTCACGCTACACAGTAGCCCGGATGCTGGAAAGGGATGACTTTCAGAAGCGCTATAAGGAAGGTACGCCTATTTCCATATTGGAATTCCTCTATCCTTTGATGCAAGGTTTTGATTCTGTGCAGATCGATGCGGATGTGGAGATCGGCGGCAGTGACCAGAAGTTCAACCTGCTGGTGGGCCGGGAACTGATGCGGGACTATGGCAAGAAAAGCGCACAGGTAGTATTGACTATGCCTCTTTTGGAAGGACTGGATGGGGTTCGCAAAATGAGCAAATCTTACAATAATTATATAGGCATCACTGAACCACCAAAGGAAATATTCGGCAAGATCATGAGTGTGTCTGATGAATTAATGTACCGCTATTATGAACTACTGACCAATGAGGAAGTCGCGGAGATCAAAAAACAGCATCCCATGGAAGCTAAGAAAAAACTGGGAGAAATTATGGTAGAACGTTTCTATGGCCATACTGCCGCTGGCCTAGCTCGCACCGAATTTGAAAATGTTTTTAAAGCCAACCAGCTGCCGGATTATGTAGAGACTATATATATAGGTAAGGATACCTGCAATATTATTGATGTCATTGTTGAATCCAAACTGGCTGAATCCAAACGCGAAGCCAAGCGGATGGTTGAACAAGGCGGAGTAAAAATAGATGCTGAAAAAGTGACTGATGTAAATTACGAAGTTGATATTAATAAAGAGCCGATCATCCAGATCGGCAAAAGAAAATTCAAGAAAATAAAAAACGAAGGAGTCGTAATTTAGTACAAAAGTAAAAGGCATAGTCTTTTAAAGGAGTTAAAATGATGAAGCAGTTATATTTAATAGCTGTGGTTTTCGCAGCGATTTTATTGGCTGGGAATGCTTATGCGGAAGGTAATATTAAAATTGGTGTAGATCTGGCAGGAAGTCATGAAGTTACCTGGAATGGATTGAACGGAGACGAAGTGGTAGAAACAGGGATCTCATTGTCCGGCGAATATATGCAAGCGATCAATTCTAATATAAGACTTGGCGGGGGAATAACCTTCCAAATTCCGCGTTCACAGGAAGATTACGCCGGTGATTTTAATTTTATTCCTCTATATGGATTATTAAAAATCTATACTAATTCTCAGGAACAAGATGAAGAAAATATCCAAGTTCAAAAAACAAATTATTATGTGCTTGGGCATTTGGGCTATAATTTATTTAGGGGGGATGATGATTATAAAGGAGATGAATATTTAACCGGAGGAATTTATTACGGTATAGGAGGAGGGATAGTTTTTAATAAGAATAATCAGCTAGAGTTGCTCTATTCGATAAACAACGGTTCTATTGATGATTTGAATGTTGATGTTGAATATAGCAAAATAACTATATCTTATGGATATGTATTTTAATTTTATAACTTCAAAATATTAAATGATTTATTAAAAATACCACTTGACATTATTTAGAGGCTCTGGTACTATTAACCATGGATGCAAGAAGGGAGGGAACAGCAAGCAGAATTCCCGGTAGCAAATAACCTTCGCAATAAATCCTCGCAAAAAAATTACAAAATAAATCTTGACAATAAATTTAATATAAGTATAATTTAATAATCCACTTACGCAAGTGGTAAGTGTGATTATGTTATTTTGTTTTCAAATAGTTCTTTGATAACTAAATAGGTGCAATATGGTAAAAACCATAAACCTTGTCGATTCTTAACAGAATCAACAAAAAATAGTAATGCTAGCAAACAGTAAGACTAGAGCAGATT
>JAQTPL010000037.1 GCA_028712895.1 bacterium
AAATACATTGATAAATCCGCTCTCTTTCTTGTCAAAATGGAAAATTCTTGATAACCTGAGGAGCAGCCTCGTGCCGCTAGCGAGCGCAGCGCTATTTTTATTTGGCTGGCTTTTTTTTCAGCCTTCCTGGCACTGGACGGTCATGGTCATCATTTTCACCGGGTTGCCCTTACTGTTCATGGCCCTGGTTGAGATCATCAGAAAACCAGAGGGGATCTCCCTGCCGGCCCATTTAGTTTCAGCGTTTTCCTCACTGAACATCCATGCCATACAATTTTGTTTTTCGCTGGCTTTTATTATCTATGAAGCGCAGGTCAGTTTAGACGCGATATTGACAACTTTTTGGCGGATGCTCATTTCTCGCCGGCGTTTGCTGGAATGGAAAACCTCCCTGGAAGCAGGGGCCTATACGCCTAAAAACATCCTGGCTTGTTATAAAAAGATGTTTATCGCTCCGGTAGTTGCCTTGGTTTCCTTTATGTGTATAGCAGCGGCCAACGTACCTGTTTACCCGTTTGCACTGCTGCTGCTAGGCGCCTGGTTGCTTTCCCCGGCCATCGCTTGTGTCATTAGCCGGCCGTCTCTCTCCCGCCAGGTCATACTGTCCGGGTCAAAGGTACGTTTTCTCAGGAGACAGTCCCGTCGCACGTGGAATTTTTTTGAAACTTTTGTCACTGAAAAGGATAATTGGCTGCCGCCTGATAATTACCAGGAGGAACCAGTCAGCGCTATTGCTCACAGGACCTCGCCTACTAATATCGGTTTATCGCTTTTAGCGAACCTGGCAGCGTACGATTTCGGGTATTTGTCCATGGGCATGATGTTTAACCGGACGGAAAAAACCCTCAAAACAATGGACGGCATGGATAAATTCAGGGGGCATTTTTACAACTGGTACGATACTGGCACATTAAAGCCATTGGAGCCCTTGTACGTATCGTCTGTAGACAGCGGTAATTTGGTCGGCCATTTGCTGGTGCTGCGTTCGGGATTAATGGAAATGTATGACGAGAAAGTAGTATCACTGAATATTTTTGACGGTCTGGCCGATACCTTGAATGTTTTACAGGAAAGCATTAAGGATCTGGGCAAGATAAAAACAAGCAACCTTACCGGCACAATGCAAAAAATAGGGGAACGCATAGAAAATTTAAGAGCCAAGATCAAATCCCCGCCGCTATACCTATCGGAAATACATACCCTTTTACGCCAATTCTCAATGGATATCTCCAAGATGTTGTCTGACCTGGACCGGAAGGAATTGGAGAAAGCTAAAAAATGGGCCCGCGCCCTGGAAAAGCAGTGCTATGATTACCTGGAGGATATGGCTTTTATCGCTCCCTGGATCTCGCTAACCCCTGAAATACCGGGGATGTGGGACCAGGCCGACGGGAAGCAACATGAACGGCTGGCCCAGCTGCGGGAGGAATTGCGGCGCCTGGATGAAATTCCCGCCCTGGGCGAAGTAGCCCAGCTGGAGCGGAAACTCCTGCCGCTGATCGATGAAATATTAGGGAATGTTGTTTTACCCGATGATGAAACAGACAGGATAAAAGGATGGTTCACACAGCTTAAAAATGTCATCAAGGATGCGGGAACAAGGTCCAGCGAAAGGCTTAAGGCAATCGATTATATAGCGTTACGCTGCAGCGAGATGTCGGCGATCGAATATGAATTTCTCTATAACAAGACCTCGCATCTGCTTTCCATCGGTTATAATGTCAAGGAACATAAATCCGATCCGTCTTGTTATGACCTGCTGGCATCTGAAGCCCGTCTCTGTAGTTTTGTGGCTATTGCCCAGGGGAGAATGCCCCAGGAGCACTGGTTTATGCTCGGGCGGCTGCTTTCCAAGACCGGCGGTGATCCGGTCCTGATATCTTGGGGCGGGTCAATGTTTGAATACTTGATGCCTTTGCTGGTAATGCCTACTTATGAAGGCACGCTGCTGGATCGCACGTACAAATCAATGATCAAAAGGCAGATCGATTATGCTTCCCATAATAACATACCCTGGGGTATCTCTGAATCCGGTTACAATAAGATCGACGCGAACATGATGTACCAGTACCATTCTTTCGGCGTGCCGGATACTGGATTTAAGCGGGGGTTATCCGAGGACCTGGTAGTGGCCCCGTATGCTTCGGTGATGGCCTTGATGGTAGAACCGGAAAAAGCTTACGAGAACCTGGAGTATTTAAAAGATCAAGGGTTCGGAGGAGAGTATGGTTTTTATGAAGCAATTGATTATACACCTTCCCGGTTGGCCTCGGGTGAAACTCAGGCGGTCATTAAATCATTCATGGCTCATCACCAGGGGATGAGCTTCCTGTCCCTGGCCTATGTTTTGCTGGACCGGCCGATGCAGAGACGCTTCCTGGCAGATCCCATGTTCAAGGCCACTGAACTACTCCTGCAAGAACGGGTGCCTAAAGAGGTGCCGTACTTATATGATGTCGAGGTGACCGGGCTGCTCAGGAAAGTAGAGGAACGGGAAGCGCTGCTGCGCGTCTTTGCTACCCCTGATACACCGATGCCCGAGACCCACTTGTTATCCAACGGCAGATACAGCGTGATGGTCACTAATTCCGGCGGCGGATACAGCCGCTGGAAAAATATGGCTGTTACGAGATGGCATGAAGACGCGGCCCTGGACAATGAAGGAACATTCATTTACCTGCGTGATATGATCACCGGCGAGTTCTGGTCCACGGCGCACCAGCCGACCCGGCAAAAAGCAAAAAATTATGAAGCTTTATTTTCCCAGTCGCGGGCCGAATTCAAGCGCCGGGATCACGCTATTGACACCCATCTGGAAATAGCGGTTTCGCCGGAAGATGATATTGAACTGCGCCGGGTAAAGATCACTAACCGGTCCAGGCATAACCGGATTATTGAATTGACCAGTTACGCTGACGTAGTATTAAATTACCCGGCGGAAGACCTGGCGCACAAAACCTTCAGCAACCTTTTCGTCCAGACGGAAATAATCAGGTCACACCAGGCGATCATCTGCCGCCGGCGGCCGCGGTCAGAGAAAGATACTTTCCCGCTTATGCTGCACCTGATGGCTGTACACGGCAAATCTATTGTCGGCGCTTCTTATGAAACAGACCGCAGTAAATTTATCGGCCGGTGCAATACACTGGCCAACCCCGCGGCAATGATCAGCAAGGGAAATCTCTCGGACAGCGAAGGCCCGGTGCTTGATCCGGCTGTTTCCATCCGCTGCCGGATAGAACTGGAGCCTGAAGAATCAGCGACTATAGATTATGTTACAGGTATCTGCGACAGCCGGGAAGCGGCGCAAAAATTAATGGAGAAATACCGGGACCGCAATCTTTCCGACCGGGTTTTCGACCTGGCCTGGACGCACGGGCAAGTGGCTTTACAGCAGATCAATGCGACAGAGGCTGATGCCCAGTTATACGGCCGCCTGGCTACGGCTATTGTTTACGCCAATCCAGCCTGGCGAGCCCAGCCCAGTATCTTGCGACATAATTTCCGGGGACAGTCTGACTTGTGGGGTTACGATATTTCCGGGGACCTGCCGATCGTTCTCGTGCGCATAGAGAACCAGGAAAATATCGAATTAATAGAACGCATGGTTCAAGCACATTCCTATTGGCGCATGAAGGGCCTGGCGGTGGACCTGATGATATGGAACGAGGACCATTCGGTTTACCGGGATATGATGAGTGAAAAGATAAATGGTTTGATCTCCGCTAATGCCGGGGGACCGCCAAACCAGCCGGCCGGGATATTTTTAAGGCGGGCAGACCAGATGTCCGATGAAGATAAAATACTGATCCAGACAGTCGCGCGTATAGTGATAACTGATAGGAGCGGAACCTTAGCTGAACAGCTGGAAAGCATGGCCAAGCCAAAGATACACCGGCCAGCCTTAGTACCGGTAAAAAAAGCCAGCCATGAAGAAACAGATGAAAACCAGCCAGAACATACTGACCTGGCCTATTTCAACGGCTGGGGAGGCTTTACCAGTGACGGCAGGGAATATGTGATCACCACCGGAGCGGCAACACGGACACCCGCACCGTGGGTAAATGTGCTGGCTAACAAAAATTTCGGCACAGTGATATCCGAAAGCGGTAGTGCTTATACGTGGAGTGAAAATGCGCATGAGTTCCGCTTAACACCATGGAAGAATGACCCGGTCACTGATGCCAGTGGAGAAGCGCTTTATATACGTGATGAAGAGACGGGGCAATTCTGGTCACCGACCCCGCTGCCGGCCACAGGAAAAACCAGCTACTTGTCACGCCATGGTTTCGGGTACAGCGTTTTCGAGCATACCGAGAATGGCGTTAGATCAGAGCTTACGGTCTTTGTTTCCCTGTCTGATCCGGTAAAATTCTCTATTTTGAAAATCAAGAATATTTCCGGGCGTACCAAGCGTCTTTCCGCCACATCATATAATGAGCTGGTCCTGGGGACCTTCAGGGATAAGTACCTGATGCATATCGTTACCGAGGCAGACCCCAAGAGCGGCGCAATACTCGCCCATAATCATTACAACAAGGAATTCCCGCAACATGTGGTTTTCCTTGATGCCAGTGAAGGCAAGCGTTTTATGAGCGGTGACCGGAATGAATTCCTGGGCAGGAACGGCTCCCTGGCGGCACCGGCCGCGCTGCAAAGAGACAGGCTTTCAGGTAAAACCGGCGCGGGTCTGGACCCGTGCGCTTGCCTGCAGGTGCCCTTTGAGCTGGCGGCCGGCGACGAAAAGGAGATAGCGTTTACTTTCGGCGCAGGTAAGAACGTGGAAGAGGCGCGCCGTATTCTCCAGCGTTTTAACAGTTTTGTGTCGATCCGCCAGGAACTGGAAAATGTCTGGGAATTTTGGAAACACACTCTCGGCGTAGTGTATATTGAAACACCTGACAACGCGATAAATTATCTCGTCAATGGATGGCTGCAATACCAGACGATCAGCTGCCGCCTGTGGGGACGGAGCGGGTATTACCAGTCCGGCGGGGCCTATGGATTCCGCGACCAGCTACAAGATGTTATGTCCTTGATGCATTCCAATCCCCGTATGGCACGGGAACACTTACTGGACTTTGCCGCGCATCAGTTTGTCGAAGGAGATGTCCAGCATTGGTGGCATCCTCCCTCAGGCCGGGGTGTCCGCAGTAATTGTTCAGATGACTATTTATGGCTGCCCCTGGTCACTTGTCTTTATGTCCAGGATATAGGAGACACCGGGGTTTTAGATGAACAGGTACGGTTTCTCGAAGGATCACCAGTACAACCAGGTGAAGATTCGAACTATGATCTGCCCAGGATATCGCGCCAATCAGGAACATTATATGAACATTGCGTCGCTGCTGTTAAGCGGGGACTAAAATTCGGCGTTCACGGCCTGCCCTTGATGGGCAGCGGTGATTGGAACGATGGCATGAACCTGGTGGGAAATGAAGGGAAAGGGGAAAGTGTCTGGTTGGCTTTTTTCCTGTACCATGTGCTGACATCAATGGCAGGCCTGGCTGCACGGCGCGGCGACAAAGCTTTTGCTGATGTCTGCCTTAAAGAAGCCGGGACACTCTCCCGGAACATCGAGGATAAGGCCTGGGATGGCCAATGGTACCAGCGGGCTTATTTTGATAATGGGCAGGTCCTGGGTTCGGCTGCAAACAGTGAATGCCGGATCGATTCGCTGCCGCAATCATGGGCAGTAATTTCCGGGGCTACCGGCAAGGAAAGAGCTAAAATGGCCATGGACCAGGTAGACCAATTGCTGGTCAACAGGAAAGATTCCCTGATCAAGCTTTTTGACCCGCCTTTTGATACCGGTACGAGCAATCCGGGGTACATCAAGGGATATGTCCCGGGGGTGAGGGAAAACGGCGGACAGTATACTCATGCCGCTATCTGGACAGTGCTGGCCTTTGCCATCCTCAAGGACAGTAAACGGGCCTGGGAATTGCTGGCTATGATCAATCCGATATTGCACAGCGCTACGGCAGACGCCTGTGATATTTACAAAGTGGAACCGTTTGTTATGGCCGCTGACGTGTACGCCGGCAAAGGTCATGCTGGGCGCGGCGGCTGGACGTGGTATACCGGGTCAGCATCCTGGATGTATCAAGTCATTATCAAGTACCTGCTGGGCATCCGCCTGGATGTGCAGCGGCTTTATTTCGAACCATGCCTGCCCGCAGACTGGACATCATTCAAGCTTCATTACCGGTACCGTGAAACGTTTTACCATATAACCTTCCAGAGATCAGGAGCAGAGGATAAGATAATTTCAGTACTGGTTGATGGGACAGAGCAGCCAGGCAGGTCTATCACGCTGGTCGATGACCGGGCGGAACATGTGGCGGAAGTGCAGATCGGCTAATCGATCTTTGTCTGCCAAATTAAAATTTATTGATTTAAGGTGACTTTGGGGGTATGTTTATAGTGGGGAGACTGGATTATGAAGAGATCGCTGAATAAAATAATAGAGACCAGTAATAAAAAAGGCAATGCGATCATTTTTGCCACCGTTATTGTTTTCATAGTTTTCTTTATCGGGATAAGTTTGTTGTTTTTAAGCGAAAACGAGGTGAAAAAAGCTGTCCGGAGCAATTTGCAAAACGCTACGTTTTATATCGCTGAGGGCGGAACCCAAAAAGCCCTGTGGGAGCTTAATCATGATAGTAGTTACGCCGGCGAATCATATAGTACCTTAGGGAAAGGCACCTATACAATTACGGTTAATACGCCAGCGGGACAACCTAACCAGCGGGAGATCATTGTTCTGGGAAGGATCGGCTGGTCCCGCAGAAAAATTAAAGTGATCACTGAAAAAATAGACGCCAATATTACCGTTAACAGCGCTTTGGCCTGTGGCGGCAATGTAAATATGGGTGGTAATGCCAATGTAGCCGGCGCTACGGTAACCGGGATCGTGGTCCCGGTGGGCTGTACGGTATATACTTCAGGTTCGTCTTCTGTGAGCGGCACGCCAGCTACTAGTCATGCTTCTTTCCCGGCTTTTGCCGATGTGTTCGGCATATCCATGGCTGATATGGAAAAATATGCTACTACTAAATATATCAATCCCGGTACTAATGCTACCTGCCAAGGAATTACCTGGGTAGAGGGAAATTTAAAAGCCTCGTCCAATGACTGGGATGGGTCTGGGATCCTTATTGTCAATGGGAATTTTGATATGAGCGGGGGGGATTTTAACGGGGTCATATATGTGGTTGGTACTTTTAGAATGACTGGCAATGCTGCCATTAACGGCTCTATCTTGTCCCAATCCATGGCTGATGTGACCGGCTTATTTGGTACGTCTGATATTTTTTATAATAGTACGGCAGTTCAGCAGGCCACTAATGCTTATCCTTTCAGAATAATAAATTGGCAGGAAGTAAAGCAACAGGTATACTAAAAAATAACCGCTTGACAAAAACTATTTTCAGCGCTATAGATTTATTACACTATAAATAACAATAAACCAAAGCCTCGGAGAATTGTTAAATATAGCATTATTGTTTTTTTCCGGGACCTATGTCCCGGTTTTTTATTGAGGTACGTATGAAATGTTTTAGGATCCTGTTCTATATTGCGCTGTGCGTTTTCCCGTCAAGCATGCTGTGGGCCAGTGAGCCAGGCATCGGCTGGACGCCTTTATCTGTATACACTCCCGGCCCTTATGAGGAACCAGGCTCTGCGCGGCTCACCGGGCTGGGGAACAATATTTATGTGCTGACAACAACTTACGATTTTGGGGCTTCAACTCATATAGCCCATCACGACTGCTATGACCTGGGAACGAATACCTGGAGCAATAAGACAACGATGAATGTATTAAGACAACGACCCATGACTGCTGTAGTGAACGGGAAAATTTACAGTTTCGGCGGAGAAATACCATATTCTGGCTTATCCGATGCGGTAGAGGAGTATGATCCGGCAGCAGATACCTGGGCCATTAGGAGTCCTCTGCCGGTAAAAAAGAAATGGCCCAACGTAGCGGTTGTTAATAATAAAATATATATTATTGGCGGCCTGAATGATGCCTATCAAAATACGATATCAGTAGAAGAATACGATCCAGCGGCTGATATCTGGACGGCCAAGGCCCCGATCCCGGTTATCTATAATACTGAACTGTATACTTTCGGGTATATCGGATTTAGCAGCCTGGTGTATAATAATAAAATATATGTATTCAGTATCAATAATTACGTTTCAATCACCCTGCAAATCTATGATCCCCTGGCTGACACCTGGGAAAATAAAGTAACAGTGAATCTTCCTGAGCCGATAGACCCGGCAGCAACTGTACTGCTGGATAACAAAATCTATCTTGTCGGCAGCAGCACCTACCTTTATAATCCAGTCGATAATAGCTATAAGTACTTATCCTACTGCCAGTCAGTCCAAAACATGACTAACATTGTGACGCTGAATAACAGCCTGTACACCAGTGACTATTATGGCAAGAACCTGTATAGATCTGTTTTTGGTCATCAACCTGTACTGGCATATACTGGAGCAGCAGGGTATGAACAAGATGCGATTGAGCCGGATGAAATGAAAATTAACGCCAGGTATACTTTTAAGATCAAGTATTATGATGAAGACAATGACCCTCCATCTTATGGACCAAGATTAAATGTAATTTTGACCGATGCTAATTATATGAATTTATTTAATTATATATATTTGGATATGGAGGCAAGCGATCCGCTGGATACTAACTATGCAGATGGAAAGGAATATACGTGTACATACCAGCCGGCGATCACCGGCGCTTGGCCAGGCTCATTTAGCATCAGCACATCAGATGAATATGGTCTATTTACATATTTAGCTAATGATTTAGAATTAAAATTAGCGACAACTGAATACCCGTCATTTTCACGGATCGAGGTCACCCCCAATAAAGGATTCTACGGGAAAACTCTATTTACTTTCAGAGTAAAATACACTGATCCTAATAATATACCGCCAACTTCGGAAATAAAGGTCCAGCTTGGTAATTATAATTTTTATACCTATTTAACGGAAGAAGATATTAAGGATAAAAATTATCGTGACGGCAAGTACTACACAGGGCAGACTTATATTTATAAGTCCGGAGATTTAACGGTACGGCTCAAGGGATCTAATGAACTATTGCTTGAAGCAGCAGAAGCGGTAAGCGAAACTTTTACCGTCACTGACCAGGCTCTTAGTGACTTGAATGTGTGGCTGTATTATGTGGCTGATAAACTTTCAGCAGGATTGCCTTTTACCCATAAGCTCCAGGTATCTAATAGTGGTACCGGAGAATGCGCGATGGAAGCGGAATATTATTTATCCCCGGCTAAGTCCCTGACCGGTGCTTACCAGCTAAAAGTATTGTCTTTCCCTAACCGCAACCCTATTCCTATAGATGAGGATGTCGACCTAACCTATGAGGTACACATTCCCGCGTCAGTACCACCTGGGTCTTATTACCTGGGAGTACTCTGTAAATCCAATAATGACCTATACGGAGATGAACTGGTTTGGTACGATACACAAACTCAGGTCTTGGCCGGAACTTTGTCTGACTCGCCGGGGCAGGCCTATTGTTTCCCTTCTCCAGCGTATTTATCGAAAGGGGATATGATCCATTTTGCTTTAGTGCCGGCAGATGCGGAAGTAAGTATTATGTTGCAATCCGGCTCTGTGATCAAGAAGTTTACGGCTGATGGCAATGGCTATGTCCCGCCGTGGGATGGCTCAACTGACAGTAATGGTAAGATAGGCTCAGGAATTTACCTGGTCCATATCAACGCGCCAAGTTGCAGTACCAAGAAGTTGTTCAAAATCCTGGTTTTCAGGTAACCGCCATGAAAAAAAAGATCCAATCCTTATTGATCGTAGCTGCCTTATTAACCTTAAGCTGGAAAACAGCGGGCGCTGACTCGCCGACGGGACTATTCCTGCTGGTGCCGCAGGGTGCCCGGGCTGAGGCTATGGGCAAAGCAGTGGTTTCCAATTGCCTGGATTACAGTGCCTTATACTGGAATCCGGCGGCAGCGGCCTTTGTGCCTGGCTTTACCGTGGGAGCTGACCGCGTGAACCTGTTCCCGGATGCCGACAATGGCGGCATGCCCAACACTTTCTTTGCCCTGATCTTGCCTATCGGAAAATACAGTTTCGGCTGCCGATTCATAAACCAAACCGCAGAGCTGGAGACATATGATAATAATGGCTATAGTACGGGAATTAATGAAGCAGAATGCAGCCGCAGTTTTGGTTTGTCCGCTGCCAATCAAATATTACCCAATCTGGCGATGGGGACTACCTTAAATTACAATCATATGCGTTTACTGGCTAATACCAAAACTATCTTTTCGCTGGATGCAGGATTGCTCTATAAGTCAGGACGTTTTAATGCGGCTTTGACCCTGGCCAACCTCGGGCAACAAGTCAAGTTTACCGAGCAGGGCCCCCTGGAATCATTACCCCTGATAAACCGGCTGGGTTTGTCTTACTATTTACTATCCAAGAAAAACCTGCTCTGCTCTGTGTCCTATGAAAGAATATGGAACCAGCAGGATGCAGGCGGCGCAAGTTTTGGTATAGAATATTACCCGCTAAAGAATTTTGCCCTGCGCAGCGGTATAGAGCGGCGCAATGATAGGACGATCGCCTATTTTATGGGTATTGGTCTGTCCTTCGCGCGTTTCAATCTGGATTATGCGGCAACGTCAGCACTTAATGGAAATGATGATTATAGTATCAGCAACGAGAGCCGGTTCGGTTTTTCGTATACCCGTTAATAATTAAGCCAGTTATCCAATAAAACAAAACCTCAAGTTTACACTTGGGGTTTTTTTATGGTATAATAATTTAATAGATGGAGCAGAAAACAGCTTAAAGGAGCATACCATGCCGTTTATTGAATGGGATGAGAAGTACAGCGTCAACGTGAAAGAGATCGATGAGCAGCATAAAGGGCTATTCCAGATGATGAATGACCTGAACGACGCTGTCGCTGCAGGCAAGGCGCAGGAGATCATCGACGCCACGGTCCATAAAATGATCGAATACGCCAAGGTCCATTTTACAACCGAAGAAAAATATATGACCAAATTCAATTACCATGATTATCCGGTCCATAAAGCGGAGCATGATAAATTCAGTATAAAAGTCATGGAAATGAACGGACGGCTCAAAGCAGGGGTTTATATCATGTCCACGGAAATAGCTCGCCTCCTTAAGGACTGGTTGACCAATCATATCCTGGTCACAGACAAGAAATACAGCGCATACTTCAATGAGAACGGGCTTATCTAATTAAGTAAATATTAAAAGGGCTATAAGATATCAGGAGGGGTTTGATCATGATGCAAATTGATTTTACCCACATAACCGTGGGGACATTCCTGGCCGTGTATGGGGCAGGATTGGTAACTTCTTTGACGCCATGCGTGTATCCGATCTTACCTATTGTGATCGGCTTTTTGGGCGGGCGGGAAGGGAGTCTGATGGTGCGGATCCGCGGCGTGATCTTTTATGTGCTAGGGCTATCCCTTGTTTATACTGCCCTGGGACTGATCGCGGCGTTGACTGGCCGGTTGTTCGGATCGCTGACCGCAAATCCTTATGTTTATTTAATATTTGGGATCTTGATACTGGCACTGGCCGGACATATGATCGGCTGGTACTATATTCCCATGCCAGGACTGAGCGGGGGAAACAATACAGGAAAAAATTCATTCTTCGGTCCTTTCTTTGTCGGCCTGAGTACAGGCCTGGTAGCATCTCCCTGCACTGCTCCGGTATTAGCCGGATTACTATTGTTCATCGCGACGCAAAAGGCCGTGATCTCCGGCGGTTTGTTGATGTTCACATTCTCTCTGGGTATGAGCACCTTACTGCTGGTTATCGGGCTGTTTGCCGGATTCCTGAATTTCCTGCCGAAAAAAGGCAAGTGGATGGTATTGGTCAAGAATGTCCTGGCTTTCATGCTCATGGGCGCGGGTATCTACTTTATTTTCACTGCGGGGAAAATGGCTGGTTAATAAAGCATGGGTTAACCCAAGATTTCCTTGACTTAGCGTTAAAATAATGGTAAAAAACAGCGTTTCCCAATCTATTATTATAAAGAGGTTATACCCATGTTTTGGTTTAAGACTATCAGACAGGTAATAGCTATTTTTCGCAGCAACCAGGACCCGGATGAAATCGGGGCTGGTTTTGCTTTGGGATCCATCATCGGCCTGAATCCGACCAACACTTTGCACAATTATGTCATCCTTTTACTGCTGTTTTTGCTCAACGTGAATAAGGGTGCGGCGCTTATTGGCGTGACTCTTTTTGCCATGATCGGTTACTTCACGGATCCATACGCGCACCAGATCGGCTATAAACTGCTGGTGGAAACGCCGGCCCTGAATCCTTTTTGGACCAGGATGTATAACACGCCGATAATACCATTTACCCGTTTCAATAATACGGTCGTGCTGGGCAGCCTGGTTATTGCCCTGGTACTGTTCATTCCAGCTTGGCTCATCAGCAAGAAATTTCTCATCCTGTATCGCAGGAATCTTCAGGAAAAGGTCAATAAATGGAAGATCATCCAGCTCCTGCAGCAAGCCAAATGGTATGAAAAATATCTTAAAATAAAGGCTACCTTCAATGATTAAATTCCGAAAAAGCTCACTGCTCATATTTTTTGTCGTCTTAGCTATCTTTATTGTTGTAGGCATAATATTCCGCGACGCGATCCTGAAACAGGCTTTTATTTCCACAGGCGAAATGGTGACCGGTGCTAAAATAGAAGTGTCTTCATTTAAGACCAGCTTGATGGATTCCTCCCTGGAGATCAAAGACCTGCAGGTAGCCAACAAGAGCGATGTTTGGAAAAACCTCGTCGTTATCGACCTCTTGAAATTCGATATGCGTTTCCTGCCGCTGTTGACCAAGAAAGTCGCGATCGAGAATATGACTGTATCAAACCTGCGCTGGGGCACAACCCGCAAAACTTCAGGCGCCTTGCCGCCGCGCAAGCAGAAGAAATACGCTAAACAGCAGGCCAACGAAAAAAAAGCCGGATTGACGGATAAGATATTCATCATTTTAAAAGATAAGATCACGTCTGAATCAAAAGCGTTGCCTATTGTGCAGGATATACAAAATATCAGCGATACGATTAAAAACTTTGACGCGAAACAAATGGTCAGCGCAGAAAACCTGCAATCCCGCGCCGCTGTCGAGGGCCTCTACAATAATTCAGTGGTAAAATATGAGCAATATAAAACTGATGCCAACACTTTGAACGTCGAACAAAAGGTAGCTGACACCAAGCAGGTGATCCAGGACGTACAGGGACTGAAAGTGAATTCAGTCGCTGATATCCCTAAAGTCAAAGAAGCGATCACCAAGCTGAATAACCAGAAGAAGGTCATTGAAGAAACCTACGGTAAGGTAACGACCCTGAAAAATGATATTACGACGCAGTTTGCCGACTCCAAAGCCCTGACCCTGCAGATAGATGACCTGGTCAAAGCCGACTATCAGAATCTACTGGCTAAAGTGAAAATCCCGGGCTTGGGAGAAAAAGGCGGGCTGGCTAAAGCAATATTTGGCCAGATGTGGTTCGATCGGGTGAATTCAGTAATGGGCTATATCAGTTTGGCGCGCAAGTATATGCCGGCTAAAAAGAAAACTGATAATGTGAACGTGAAACCACGGGCTAAGGGTATGGACATTGAGTTCCGCAAAGATGAAACCCTGCCGACATTCTCTGTGCGCAAGATAGCGCTTTCCGGCACCACCGGCGGAGAAGGCAAGAATGTTGAGAGCCCGATCACCGTAGCCGGCGGGGTAAATAATGTCTCGTCAGACCAGAAAGTCTGGGGCAAGCCAACTTCCTTTGACGCCAAGGGCGAAGCCTCAGGCAGGAAGTACCTGATAGATGGTCTCTTTGACCATACTGCTGAAATAGCGACTGACCAGGTAAATATCAAGGCCAGTAATTTCCCGATCGGCGAAATGAGCCTGGATAGCAAAGGTTTCCTGCCGAAGTTCAAGCACGGCAAGTATGACATTACCTCGCAGTTCAAGCTCACCGGCGATGACCTTGATTGCCGGTTGCAGCTGAAAATATATGGTATTGCTTTTGAAATTGAACCCAGTACCAATGACTTAAAGCAAATACTGAATGAGGTTTTTGCCAGTATCCAGGAAATTGACCTGCAGGCGCATATGTACAGCCAGGCGGGTGATTTCCAGACAGCGATAGAGTCCAACCTGGATAATTTGATCGCCGAAAAGATCAAAGCTATCTATGGCCGCAAAATGGAAGAATTAAAGGCTAAGGTCAAGGCAGAGCTGGAAACCAGGATACAAGCGGAAAAAGAGAAATTGCTGAAGCTGGCTAATGAAAAGAAAGCCGAACTGCTGGCGCAAGTGAATGCCAAACTCGCGGCCGTGCAGGGCCAGAAAGACGGCCTGACCAAACAGGTAGAAGACTATACCAAACAAATAGCCGGCAGCCAAGCCGCGCCGGTCAAAGAAGCTGAAGAGAACATTAAGAACAAAGCTTCCGACAGCCTGAAGAAATTGTTCGGAAAATAGAGGAGATCATCACCAATGATGGCCCAAAAAAGAGCTTTGATTACCGGCGGTGCTGGTTTTATCGGATCGCATTTGTCTGAAGAATTGCTGGACCGCGGTTTTAGAGTGACGGTGATAGATGACCTTTCCACCGGCCGTAAAGAGAACATTGCCCACCTCCTGAAAAATATCCATTTTAAATTTTATAAAAATACGATCATGAATGAGCCGTTAATGGCACGACTGGTCAGGAACTGCGATATAGTTTATCATATGGCGGCAGCGGTCGGAGTAAAGTATATACTGGATAATCCGATCCAGGCGATCGTCACAAACGTGACCGGCACAGAGAAAGTGATCCGCCTGGCCGATAAATACCATAAAAAAATGATCCTCGCTTCTACTTCTGAAATCTATGGCAAAACTGTCGATTCAGCCAGCAGGGAGACTGACGACCGCCTGGTCGGACCTACGTCGGTCAACCGCTGGAGCTACTCTAATAATAAAGCGCTGGACGAATTTCTGGCGCTGGCTTATTACAAGGAGAGAAAATTGCCGGTCGTTATTGTCCGGCTCTTTAATTGTGTCGGTCCCAGGCAGCTGGGCCGCTATGGTATGGTCTTGCCCCGGTTTATCCAAAGCGCTTTGGACAACCGGCCCATCACCGTGTACGGGGATGGTTCCCAGAGCAGGACTTTTACCTATGTGAAAGATGTGGTGTGGGCCATCGCGACCTTGAGTCTGGCCAAGAAAGCAGAGGGCAAGATCTTCAATGTAGGCAATGATCACGCGATCACGATCAATGACCTGGCCAAGAGAATAAAAAAACAAACCGGTTCCCGTTCGAAGATAGTGCATATTTCGTATGCCAAAGCTTTTGGCAAAATGGCGGCAGACTTTGAAGATATGGGTTGCAGGATACCGGATATCACGAGAATAAAAAAAACGATCAAATACAGTCCCTGCTATAATATAGACAGGATCATTGAAAATACCATCAACCACTTCAATGACCAAAGGAAAACGCATGAAAACATATAGCCGCTTGATCGCCGGACTATTGCTGTTGGCCACGAGCCAAATGGTATGGGCTGAAGAGCAGCCGGTACCAGAATGGCAGGAGCAGGTACTGGAATGGCAGATGAGAGAAAAGAATCTGCAGGCCGGAGGATTTTCAACCAGTATCTATAACGAGATCGGCCGGGTCACTATCGGCGAAAGGAACGGTCTCTGGCGGACCACCACCGCCGACTTTTCTTACACTCTGAACCAGGGCTGGACGCCTTATTTAGAAGCTGTAGCTTTCAGGCGGTTCGGGGAACCGGATTATACCTGGTCCCTGGGCACCTACGGCAAGCTAAGCGAAGCTGATTACATACAATTAGAAGCAGGGTTTGGCACGAACCGCGATTATATCTATAAATGGCAGGCCCAAGGGGAATATGACCATAAATTGGCCCGGAATATTTTCGGCGCCATTGGTTACCGTTATCGAGATTATGAAACTATCAAAGTGAATATTATCTACCCTGGCTTGATCTATTACTTCGGCGATAATTATGCCAGCGCCTATGTTAACCTGGCCCATACCAGCGAAAGGGGAACAGCCAAATCAGTAACCCTGAAAAGTTCTTTTCTCATCCGGCAATTGCTTCATGTTTGGCTGGGCACTTCATTCGGAGAACGGCTTTATGATGTCCATACTTTACCAGCCTCAGACCAGGAAGGTTATATAATCTTTTACGGACTGGATGTCAATGTCACCAAATTCCTGAATGTGCGGCTGGGTTCTTCTTATGGACGGGAAAAACCTGATTTTGTGATCCGCAGCATTGATGCGGGCCTGGCGGTAAAATTCTGATGTTTACCCATTTAACCGACTTAATTATCAAGATCGATATCGTATTACTGGCAGCGGCTTTAGCCCTGTCAGTAATTATTATTTTATACGCTGTCTCCAGGGAAGCCAAGCTGGGACAGCGACGCCGGCACTTACAAGCGATACAACAGCATTTGCTGGAGATGACCCGGTCCGGACAGGAACCAGTGAAAGAAAACATGGCCTTATTCATCAACGGCTATACTCCGCAGGATTTTATTAACTTGGCCCGGGACAAAGAACTGGAAGTGACCCCGGAACTGGAGCAAAAGATCAGGGATCATTTTTCCTCGGATACCAATACAGAACAGATCGAAGCTGCCGCCAGGAAACCGGCCAATAAATGGCAGGGCATAGAAGCGATCATCAGCCTGGGCTACATCAACAGCCCCAATGCCGTGGAAATCCTGAAAGAGTCGCTATACTCTAAAGATGAAGATATCTCCTACTATGCCTTGCGTAGCCTGGAGCAGATAAAAAATAACACGTCAGCCAGGATCCTGCTGGATTTCCTGGGAACGCATGCCAACAGCGGCTACAATATCGCCCTGGCCCTGGAAACTTTCCCGCCTGAAGTGGCAGAAGAACTATTCCGGTCACTGGACAGCCAATACCAGGCAGTACGCTTCTGGGCCCTGAAAGTGATCAATAAACTCAAATTCATGATCAATAGCAACCAGATAGCTGAGATCATCAAGCTCTCCCAAGATGACAACGCTGATGTGCGCGCGGCAGCCTGCGAGTGCCTGGGCGGATTATATGCACCGGAGATCAAGGATACGTTGATCGAACGCCTGAATGATAAGTTCTGGTTTGTCCGGATGCACGCGGTACGCGCTTTGGAAAATATCCTGGGACCGCTGAGCCTGCCGCTAGTAGCCAAGCTGATCAAAGACCCATCATGGAAGGTGAAAGAAGCGGTTAAAAGTGTCATGGCCCATAATATCCTGGAATCATTGCCTTTTATAGAAGATATTTTAGCCCGGGTATCCAGGAGCGACGAACCCACCAGCCGGGCCTGTGCTGATGCTTTGATCGATTCCGGCTATATCCTGACTATTTTAAAAAATCTTCTCAGCGGGGAGAAGCCGCTGGAAGAAAAAGCCAGGTACCTGCTGGCAGGATTGATCAGGTCCAAAGTATATTTCGGCTTAAAAAAAGCCCTGGAGAATTTTGAACTGGGAGAACAAAACAAGCTGTTGCAGGTGATTAACGCCTTAGACCGGGATACTGCCAGGCGCATCGCCGGAGAGTTCATATGAGCTTCTTTACCCGCTGTATAGAAATATTGTTTATTATCTACATATCTTATTTCCTGCTCCTGGTGGTTTATCAGGTGATACTGGGCGTGATCGGCTTCTTTGAGAACCGCTGGCGCAACAAGCAGGATGAAGCTGAAGATTACAACAGGTTTTCTGTGTCTGCATTCAGTCTCCCGGTAAGTTTTATCGTGCCGGCCCGTAATGAGCAGGAATGGATAAGCGAATGTATCAAGGCGATCCTGAGCCAGGATTATCCGGAGTTTGAAGTGATCGTGGTCAATGATAATTCCACCGACCAGACCATGAACATCCTTAATGAACTGCTGGACTTGCAGGAGCTGACCAATCCTTACAAGGACCGGTTCGATGCCGGTAAGATCATCGGCATGCACCGCTCCAGGAAGTATCCTAAAGTAACAGTATTGACCAAGATCAGCGGCAAAAAGAAGGCCGGCGCGCTTAATGCCGGGCTGAATTTCGCCAAATACAAATACGTATGCATACTGGATGCTGACACTATTATCGAGCCCAATGCTTTACTGAGGATCATGTCACACGTACAGAAAGAACCGGATAATATCATCGGTATCGGCAGTTCTTTCGGGCTGGTAAACGGCTTTAAGGTAAAAGACGGCAAGATAGTGGATAAGAGCTATTCGTATAACCCGCTGCTCGCCTACCAGAACATCGAATATATCCGCTCCTTCATCGGTAACCGTATCGCCTGGAGCCGCTTCAATTCTTCGCCGAATATAGCCGGCGGGTTCGGGATCTGGCGCCGGGATATATTGCTGGAATTGGGTGGATACAGCACTGACTTTACCTGTGAAGACATTGAACTGACTTTCCGGGCACAGGACTTTATTATCAAGAATAAAAAAGGCAACTACAAGATCCTGATGATGCCTTATTTTATCGGCTGGACAGAGGGACCGAGTAATATCAGCGGCCTGATCCTGCAGCGGAGCCGCTGGCAGAGGGTCACTAATGAAACCGTGTCTTATTACCGGCACATGTTCATGAACCCGCAATTTAAAATGTTCGCGTTTGTGATCATGCCGTATTTCCTGCTATACGAAGTTCTAGGGGTATTCTTTGAGGTTTCCAGCATCGGCCTGGTACTGTTCGGCTGGTGGTCCGGCTGGCTGGATGTCCGGATGTTCCTGGCTTTATTCAGTTTTATGGTCCTGACCCAAACACTGGTCTCACTGGTCTCCATAGGGGCTTTTTTCCGCGAAGAAAAATTATTTAAGCTAAGGGATATCATCCTATTTGTATTCCTGAGCTTTTTCGAAACTTTCTGGTACCGCTGGATAATCTCCCTGGCCAAGCTGTGGGGGACGTTCGGATATTTGCTCGGCCAAAAGCATTTTGACCAGTACGAGCGTTCCAAAGTAAAAACTGATTCCTGACAGACTTTTTGCTTGACTTTTTTGCCGGAATGAATTAAAAAGTATTACAATCTAAAAAGGGTTCGGAGATTTACTTCTCTGAAGGTAACAGAGGCATAGATGGTCGGGCCGCCATCTGGGAATTATCCAGAGGCGATTTATTTGCTGGCATGGTTTAATTCCACTTGCCAGCTTTGTTATTTTAGACATTACAAAAAGGGGGTAGTATCATGAGGAAGAATTTAACAGCAAGGAAATATTGGGTAGTAATGATACTTATTTTAGGGTTAACGCTTTTTGCGTGCAACAAGAAGGTGGTTAAACCAGAAGCTGCGGGGACAGCAGCCGGGGCAGCGGAAACGCCAAAGGTAGAATTGGAGATCAAAGGCAAGACTTTTAGCCAAACAATGGAATTAGGCAATGTGCCTTTTGATTTTGACAGCTATGAGATCAGCCCGGCGGCCAGGGAAGTGCTGATCAAGAATGGCGAATGGCTGCAGGAAAATCCGGACAAAGAGATACTCATTGCCGGTCATTGCGATGAACGGGGTACGGTCGAATACAACCTGGCCCTGGGTGACAAGAGGGCAAAAGCAGTCCGGGATTATTATTACCGGTTGGGCATAAAATATGAACGGATGGCGACTATCTCCTATGGCAAGGAAAAACCCTTGGACTTAGGACATGATGAAGAAGCGTGGGCCAAAAACAGGCGCACTGAAACGTTACTTAAAAAGTAATACCATCAATACAGGTGAGCCAGCTATAAAAATAAAAATATTATTCATGGTAATATTTTTGAACTTAGGGACTAATTCCCTGTGCTCACAGGAAAAGACTGCCCTCAAAGACACTCTGCTGGAAGAAGGATTATCTTTTCAATGGCAGGCGAAATATAAGGAGGCCATAGGCAGGTATAAGCGCCTGTT
>JAQTPL010000038.1 GCA_028712895.1 bacterium
CTGTTTGTCCCAAGCCGCACAAGGAAGCTTTTTGCATGGCTTGGGCGATCCTTTTCATTTTTGGAACATCGCCATTGGTGCTCTTGCCGCTGGTAATATTCTCCAGCAATTCCAGCATCTGATAACCGCCAATGCGGCAGGGTGCGCATTTTCCGCATGACTCCTCAACACAGAATTTTAAATAAAACTTAGCGATATCCACCAGGCAATCATCCTCATCCATGACGATCATCCCGCCGGAACCCATGATCGAACCGAGTTTCTGGAGATTTTCATAATCAACCGGCTCATCCAGAAATTTCGCGGGAATGACCCCGCCTGACGGTCCACCGGTCTGCAAGGCTTTGATCTTTTTGGATGAAAGCATACCGCCGCCGATATCATAAACAATTTCCCTTAAGGTAGTGCCCATGGGGACTTCAATCAACCCGGAATTCTTGATTTTACCGGTCACGGCAAAAACTTTGGTCCCCTTAGACCTTTCCGTCCCAATCTTGCTGAACCAGGCCCCGCCTTTAAACAAGATCACCGGGATATTAGCCAGGGTCTCTACATTATTAATGACCGTGGGCTGGCCCCATAATCCTTTTATCGACGGATAAGGAGGACGAGGCTGCGGTGTTCCGCGTTTTCCTTCGATCGAAGCCAGCAAGGCAGTTTCCTCGCCGCAGACAAAAGCCCCGGCTCCGAGCCTGACTTCCACATCAAAAGAAAAATCACCGCCTAATATATTTTTCCCCAGGAATCCATACTCATAAGCCTGGGCAATGGCTTTTTGGATCCGTTCCACGGCTAGCGGGTATTCGGCCCGGATATAGAAATATCCCTGGCTGGCGCCGATAGCATACGCGCCGATGGCCATGCCCTCGATCACTGAGTGCGGGTCCCCTTCCAGGACGCTGCGATCCATATAGGCCCCGGGATCTCCTTCATCACCGTTACAGACGATATATTTCTGCTCAGCTTTTACTTCCCGGGCAAAATTCCATTTCATCCAGGTAGGATACCCGGCTCCGCCGCGACCCCGCAAACCGCTAGTCTTTAATTCTTCGATCACTTGCTGCGGTTTTAATCCGGTAATTACCTTTTTCAGCGCCGCATAACCATCGGCAGCCAAATAATCGTTAAAATTCTCAGGATCGATCAAGCCGCAGTTACGCAAGACAATACGTAATTGTTTAGCTGCCGGTTTCATGGCCAGCCGTTCAAGCACCTTATTCCCCTGGATCGTTTCAGCGATGATCTGGGGCAGGTCAGCTTCCTGTACCCGCCCATAAACTAGCTGATCAGGCAGAATCTTCAGCACTAATCCCTGGTCATAAATACCGATATCAGCCACTCTGACTACTTGCACCGTATCTTGCAAATTGCGATCGCGCAGCAGGTTCAGGATCAGGCTGTAATATTCTTTGGTTTTATCGGCAGCGCCGATACTTGTGTCTTTGAGTAAAACTATCTTCTTATCCATGATTCTCCTTATTTCTTTGTTGCCAATTCGAATATATAATCATTAACGAGCATTTTTGTCCCGACATGTTTTTCCAGGATTTTGATCGCTACATCCTTATTCACTTTGCCATAGATCACCTGAGGCACCCCCTCGACATGAACTTCCACCAAAGGTTCAGCGTAGCACATGCCCAGGCAGCCGCATTTCTTGATCTCTACGGACAGGTTTCTCTTTTTTGTTTCTTCCAACAGGGTTTTATAAACTTCTTCCGCCCCTGCCGCGATCCCGCAGGTACTCATGCCCACCCTAATCCAATTTTTACCCATAGTCTATTCCTCTTTCCCATATTCAGACAGAATATTCATGATCTCTTCTTTTTTCACTTTGCCATACACTTTATTATCGATCATCATTACCGGGGCCAGTCCGCAGCACCCCAGGCAACGGACCACATCTAAAGCGAATAAACCGTCTTTCGTATTATGCCCTTCCTCTACATCCAGCAATTCTTTCAGCTCCTGCAGGATGACCGGGGCGCCTTTCAGGTAACAGGCTGTCCCCATGCACACCGCGATGCGGTGTGTCCCTGGTTTTTCCAGTTTGAAATAATTATAGAAGGTGATCACTTCATAGATCCGGGCCAGCGGCACATCCAGGTACTTGGATAATTCCAGGGAAGTTTCCCTGGGCACATAGCCATAGGTATTCTGGATCTCATGCAGGATCATGACCAGACTGCCTTTCTTATCCTGCCATTTTTCCACTACTTTTTTTATATCCTGGCTTAACTTAGGTTCAGTCATTACACACACTCCATAAAATACTATTTAAGATTATCAGCGATCGCTTTCAGCAATGCATCCGGTTTGATCGGTTTTTCCAGTACGGTTTTCACCGGCAGCCAGTCCTGGTCAGGTTCGAAACCAAAAGGCAGGTTCATTTCCTTGCGCACGCCGGAAACAATGATCACCGGGACATTCTTGGTTATATTTTCCTGTTTCAGGCTACGCGCCAGATCGAATCCTTCTGACTTATGGGTCATCATGACATCTAACAGGATAATATCAGGCCCTTGGCTTTTAGCTTTTTCAAACCCCTGCTCCCCGTTCTCAGCTGTGATTACCTCAAAACCCTTAGCTTCCAGCAACGTGGTGGTTGCTTCGCGGTATTCTGCGTCATCATCGATAATGAGCACTTTCTTAGCCATGTTTTCCCTCCCCTATTTTTTTTATTAAAGTATGCCCATAAGAATAATCCAGGTGCCGTCTTATGCCGGCCGCCAAACGGGCCAGGCATGGCACACAAGCGCCTACTGCTTCATTCACGCATCTTTTACCCGGATACAGTTCATAGTACCGCCGGTATGGTTGCGGCGTGAAATTCGGCATCAGGACATTGGCCCCGGCTTGCAAACCCGTGATCCGGTAATCCTTTTCCAGGCTGCCCAGGGCAGTAGTAGCCGGCAAGTGGCTATAGCGGGTAACAATCCTGGTCAAGGCCAGGGCGTTTAAGGTCAG
This sequence comes from bacterium, assembly GCA_028712895.1. Lineage (GTDB taxonomy): Bacteria > CAYTYR01 > UBA6262 > UBA6262 > UBA6262 > UBA6262. The sequence goes on from JAQTPL010000038.1 coordinate 2,968, forward strand.
CAATGCTTCACCTTTATTATCCTTGGCCAGCGTGGTCTGGTGATGTGGAATAAAAGGCCCGATTCCGATCATATCAAATTCATGCCGCTTAAAGAACAGGATGTCCCGGGCAATGCTGTGTTTTGTTTGTCCCCGCAACCCGACGATAATCCCGGATCCCACCTGGTAGCCCAGGTTTTTTAAATTGCGCTGGCAGTTTACCCGTCGGTCATAATCCATGTCCGGATGCAATGACCGGTAAATTTCCCGGTCTGTGGTTTCTATTTTCAATAAGTACCGGTCAGCGCCAGCCGCCCGCCAGAGACGATACATTCTTACATCTTGTTCTCCGACTGAAAGAGTTACCGCCAGGTGATAGCGCTGTTTAATTTCCCTGATCACTTTGGCCAGCCACTCTGCGTCCAGATCACTGGCTTCACCGGATTGCAGGACCACGGTCTTGATCCCCTGTGCCGCCATACGGGCAACACTATCGAGCACCTGGGACTGGGTCAGGCGGTATCTTTTAATATGCTTATTCTTACGGTTCAATCCGCAATATAGACAATTATTCCGGCAATTATTGTCAAATTCAACGATCCCGCGCAACAGGATGCCGTTACCGGCAAACTTTTTTCTCACCTGATCGGCATAGGCGTACAAAATCCTGGTTTCAGGCGCTGTTGCCATTGATAGCAGTAATTCCAGGTCTGCCACCGCTGGTCTCTTAGAGTTATATACCCGCGTTAAAACATCCTTGATCTTAAACGTACTCATCCCTCACACCCTGGTTAATATCGGCGAAAAATTTAGCCAGTTCGGCCCGTGTTTTTTCATCCAGCTGCCGGCTGCATTCCTCGATCAAAGCATATCCAGCTTTCTTGACTTCCGGTGAAGCAAAATCGTCGAGATATTCTTTCAGGGTGATCAAGGCATTGACGCTGCACTTGCCTTTGATCGTACCAGGCTTTGCCAGGTTCATAAAAGCTTCCCCGGTCCGGGATGAGCGGTAACAGGCAGCGCAAAAGCTGGGGATGAATTTTTTCTCGATCAATGAACCGATGACTTCGTCCAGGGACCGGTTATCATTTAAAATAAACTGCGAATCTTTAGGCAGCTTCCCCTGGGTCTCTTCATAACCGCCGGGAGAGGTCCGGGAGGCGGCGCTGATCTGGGATACACCCAAATTAAACAATTCATCACGCATCTCCGGCGTTTCCCTGGTGGAGAGAATGATCCCGGTATAAGGCACCGCCAGACGCAGGACAGCGATCAGTTTTTTAAACTCCTCGTCATTTACCCGGTGCGGGACATTTTCGCTGAATTCAGATCCCAGCGCCGGCTCGATCCTGGGCACGGAAATAGTGTGCGGACCGACTTTAAATTTTTCTTCCAGGTGCTCGATATGCATGAGCATGGCCAGTGTTTCAAACCGGTAATCATAGATACCGTACAGCACGCCGATCCCGACATCATCAATACCGGCGGCAAAGGCCCGGTCAACTGCGTCAATACGGTTATCCGGATCAGTCTTCGGCCCGCTCAGATGTACCTTACGATAACTCTCCTCATGATATGTTTCCTGGAATATTTGGAAGGTCCCGATACCTGCGGCTTTTAATTGTTTAAATTCAGCTACGGTCAAAGGAGCGCAGTTAATGTTCACTCTCTTGATCCGGTTCTTCCCGACATTAACCGCATATACTGCTTTGATCGATTCAACATAATATTCAATATTAGTCTTGCCGGCCGGCGCCGCTTCACCGGCCACGACCAGGATGCGCTTATGCCCGTGTTTTAATAATAACGTGACTTGTTCCTTGATCTCATCTACGGTCAAGGCTTTCCGCTCGATCTTTTTATTCCTGGCATTAAACGCGCAATAAGCGCAGCAGTTGGCGCAAATATTACTGATATATAAGGGCGCGAATAACACTATCCGGCTACCGTAAATATGCTCTTTGACAAAGGACGCCGCGGCAAATATTTTCTTAAGGTAATGCGGGTCTTCCACCGCCAGCAGCGCCGCGGTTTCGCTTAAAGACAACCTTTGCAAAGATTTGCTTTTGTCCAGGATGCGGTCCAGCTCACCCGGCGGCACATTCCTGGCAGCTTTTAAAAGGGCTTCTATTTTTGGCTCATCAATATATTTCATTACAAGTTTACCTTCCTTATCGTTTCCAGCAGGGTAGCTGGTTTTACCGGTTTATCCAGTACATACCTTATATTTTCCCATTTTGTCATCATCTCATGCTGCAGATCGCGCAAACCGGTCCGCATAAAATACCCGGTCAGCAGAATAATAGCTACTTCCCTAAACTTTTTATCCTTGGCCAGGGTCTCGGCGATATCAAAGCCAGCCAGCTTATTATCCATTAATACATCCAGCAGGATCAAATCAGGTTTAAACTCGACAATAGTCTGGTAAGCGTGTTCATGCTTGTTTTCCACGCCTACTTCATAGTCCACCGCTTCCAGCATATTCCGGCAGGCTTCATTAAAATCAGTATCATCATCAATGATCAAGATCCTTTTCATCAGCCACTTCTCTTCGGGCTTCGTAACCGAAACCGTAAGACTTTCTTTTATTTACCGGGATGTTCAAAAGCCCCGATCCCGGCTTCCTTTACTTTAGCATTTTTTTTGTCCTGGCGGCGGTATTTTTCCAGGATCGCCGGTATTTTTTCCGGGACCATGCGCACGTATATATCCTCATTGACCTGCATGACCGGTGATAGCCCGCAACATCCCAGGCACCTGGTAATGTTCAAGCCGAACATGCCGTCCGGTGTGTTCTCACCCAGACCGATCTTCAGTTCTTCCCTCAAACGCTCTTGGATCCTGGCGCCACCAGCGACATAACAGGCAGTACCTTTGCACAGATAGATCTGGTACCGGGCTTTCGGCTGAAGAGAAAAATAATTATAGAATGTAGCCATACCATAGATATGGGCGGTAGGAATACTAAGTTTTTCAGAAATGTATTCCATGGCTTCCTGAGGCAGGTAGCCGAACAGGGTTTGGACATAATGCAGCGCCCCCATAAGCTGGCTTTGCTGGTCCTTCAAGAGCGGGCTGGTTTTAAGGAATTCCCCCACTTTTTTTAGTTTTTCATGCGTTTCTTTAGAAATTTGCTTGGCTTTGGCCTGCGACATCGGATCCTCCGGATTATATAGAAGCTAAAGACTGACTGTTTCTTTCACCTTCGACGGTATACCCTGGGGCGACCGGCGGTGATAATGCGTATGCAGCAAATGATGAGACACTTCTCCTAACGGCTGTTTCAGGAATTCCTGGTAAATCTGCTTGATCTGCGGATTCTCATGGGATTTGCGGATCTTTTTAAGCTCGTCTATCTTATATAAACCCTGAGCCCGTTTTTCATACCAGGCCTTATCCAGAGCTTCTGCCAGGTTCGGCAGGTAAGGTTGCCCGCCACCGCCCATACAACCACCCGGGCACGTCATCACTTCGATAAAATGATAGGTTCGTTTTCCCTGCTCCATTTCGGTGAAAACCTTATGGACATTGGCCATACCGTAAATAACCGCAACTTTAACCTTAGTCCCGGCTATATCCACTTCAGCTTCTTTAATACCGTCGAAACCGCGGACTGCTTTAAAATCAATAGACGGCAAAGCCTGGCCGGTGATCACTTCATACGCGGTCCTCAGGGCCGCTTCCATCACTCCCCCGCTGACGCCAAAGATCGTGGCTGCGCCAGTTGATTCTCCCATGGGATTATCAAATTCAGAACCTTTCAATTCATTGAATTTGATCCCGGCCTGTTTGATCATTTTAATCAATTCCCGGGTGGTAAGTACCGCATCTACATCCTGGTACCCGCTGGCATTCATCTCCGGTCTACTGGCTTCAAACTTCTTCGCGGTGCACGGCATGATACTGACACTGTATATACTGGCCGGATCGATCTTCATTTTCCGGGCATAATAGGTTTTAATCAGCGCGCCCATCATTTGCTGCGGCGATTTGCAGGTAGACAGGTTTTCCAGGAACTCGGGATGGAAATGTTCGCAGAACTTGATCCAACCCGGACTACAGGAAGTGATCATGGGCAATTTCCCGTTGTTCTTCAGCCGGTGGATGAGTTCATGCCCTTCTTCCATAATGGTCAGGTCAGCCGAGAACTGCGTATCAAATACTACTTTGCAGCCCATTAAGCGCAAAGCAGTTACTGCTTCATATGTTTTGTCTACACCAGGCTCAAAACCAAAACCCTCACCCAACGCCACCCTGACCGCCGGGGCTATTTGGACGATCACAGTTTTAGCCGGATCATTTAAATTGCGCCAGACATCTGCCGTGGCATCGGTCTCGGTGATCGCTGCCGTGGGACAAAATAAAGTGCATTGGCCGCAATTAATGCAGACACTGCCCTTGATCGGCATGTTAAAGGCCGGTAGGACCGTGGTCCGGAAACCGCGATAAGCATACGACAAGGCATTTACTCCCTGTATTTCCGAACATACCCGTACGCATTTTCCGCAGGTAATACATTTCTCCGGATCCCTGGTGATCCCGGCAGATACATCGATATCATAACGCTTGCGTTCCCCCTCATACGTGAATTCCCGTATGCCCAGGGTATTAGCCAGTTCCTGCAGGTCACAATTATTGTTGCGTTCACAGATCTGGCAGTCACGCGGATGGTTATCCAGGATCAGTTCCACTATGTCCCGGCGCGCTTTGCGCACGGCCTGTGAATTAGTTTTAACGACCATACCTTCGGTAGCCGCGGTACAGCAGGAGGGAGCAAAATTTTTCATTCCCGCCACTTCTACTACACAGACGCGGCAGGCACCGATACTGGATAGCTTCTGGTGAAAACAGAGCCGCGGGATATGCAAACCGATGCTATCGGCGGCCTGCATGATCGTCGTACCGGCAGGCGCGGTTACTTTTTGCCCATCTATCGTCAGAGTAATTTGTTTGGTCATTATTTACACTCCTCTTCCTTGCGGTCACAGCGCAAGCAACGGTTAGCTTCTTCTAGAGCCTGCTTTTTAGAATAACCCAATTCAACCTCAGTAAAAGCCTGCAGTCTTTTGACCATGCTCACTTTAGCTTGCTGCGGCCGGTTTTTCTCCTTGATCTCAGCGCTGGGATCAAAATCACTGACTATTCTGCGTTGTCCTTTGATGACATACCTGTTTTTACGCAAATCTTCGCCTTTAAAAGAGCGCTCAATGGAAATCGCCGCCTTCTCACCGTCAGCGATAGCTTCTATGACCGTGGCTCCACCGCTCACCAGATCGCCTCCGGCAAAAACTCCCGGTACATTAGTGGCCAAAGTTTCCCGATCCACGCTCAGCGCTCCGGTGTCCTTTATTCCTAATTCTTTTTTCACATTTTCAGGAATGTCCGGTTTGCCGCCAATCGCGCTGATCACTATATCCACTGGCAGGTTAAAGACTTCCTCTGTGGCTAATGGTTTCCGCCTGCCGCTCAGGTCAAATTCACCTGGCCGGGTATAAGCGCATTCCAGGGAAACAACCTGGTTGTCTTGGCCTTTGATCGTTGTAGGTATGAGCAGGAAATGGAACTTAACTCCTTCTTTTTCCGCTTCTTCCACTTCTTCCGGAATAGCCGGCATAGCATCTTTGGTCCGGCGGTAAATCACATGCACTTCATCCGCCCCCAAGCGCAGGCAAGTCCTGGCTACGTCCATCGCCGCGTTCCCGCCGCCGATGACCGCGACTTTTTTACCGGTAAACACGATCTTGCTTTTGCCCTTCATCAGGGCGTAGGCGCCGTGCATTTTCTTGATCCGCTCGGAATTATAATCTTTCAGGAAATTCAAGGAGCCCAGGAAACCGGTTAGATCAGTACCCGGGATGCCCAGGGCTGCTTCTTTCCAGGCACCGATAGCGAGATACACTGCTTTAAAACCCTGGTCCTTAAGTTGTTTTAGCGAAATATCTTTACCGAGAGCTGTATTGGTTTTGATCTTAACTCCCAGGTCAGTGATCCGCTTGATCTCCCGTTTAACCACTTCCTTTGGTAACCGGTATTCAGGAATGCCCAAGGTCAGCATCCCGCCTGGTTTCTGGTCTGCTTCAAATACCGTCACCTGGTAACCGCGCTTGGCCATTTGGTAAGCGCAGGACAGGCCGGCCGGACCGCTGCCGATAATAGCCACTTTTTCTTTTAACTGCTTACCCGTATATTTCTCAATTTTCACATCATCGCTGACCGTATAATCAGCGGCAAAACGTTTTAACAGCATGATCGCTACTGGTTCTTCTATTTTCCCGCGCCGGCAGTTTGATTCGCAGGGATGATGGCAGACCCGGCCGCAAATTGAAGGGAAAGGATTGCGCTGTAAGATCATTTCAGCGCTTTCCTTGAACTTTCCTTCCTTGATCAGGCCGATAAATCCGGGGATGTCAATATGGGCCGGACAGGTATGCTGGCAGGGAGAGACAAACAAGTCAGCGCAAACAGCTGACGGGCATTTTCTCTCTTTTATATGCGCTTCATATTCAGCCCGGAAAAAACGCAGTGTTGACAGTACTGGATTAGGAGCTGTCTGTCCTAAACCGCAGAGAGCTGTCTTCTTGATGGTTTCTCCCAGGCTTTCCAGTTTATCGATATCGCTGAGTTCTCCCTGGCCGCTGGTAATGCGGTTCAGGATCTCCAGCATCCGCTTGGTACCTTCCCGGCAGGGAGTGCATTTCCCGCAAGATTCATCTTGCGTGAATTCCAGGAAAAATTTAGCCACATCTACCATACAGTCTTTTTCGTCCATGACGATCAGGCCGCCAGAGCCCATAATGGATCCGGCGCTGGCCAGGGAATCATAATCGATCGGCGTATTCAGGTATTGCACCGGCAGGCAACCGCCTGACGGGCCGCCGGTCTGCGCGGTTTTGAACTTGCGTCCTTCTTTAATACCGCCGCCGATGTCAAAAATCACTTCCCCCAGGGTAGTGCCCATCGGTACTTCCACCAAACCGGTATTTTTCACTTTACCGGCCAGGGCAAATACCTTGGTCCCTTTGCTTTTCTCCGTGCCGATCGCAGCAAAATGCTCATATCCATCCAGGATAATAACCGGGATATTGGCCCAGGTCTCTACATTATTGATCAGTGTCGGCTGGCCCCACAAACCGCTGGTCGAGGGAAACGGCGGTTTCACTTTAGGCATACCCCGTTCCCCCTGGATAGAATTGATCAGGGCGGTTTCTTCGCCGCAGACAAAAGCCCCGGCGCCCAGCACAATATCAATGTCAAAAGAAAAATTCGTTCCCAAAATATTTTTTCCCAGTAGTTTTAATTCCTTAGCCTGTTTGATCGCGATCTTCAGACGTTCCACTGCCAAGGGATATTCAGCGCGGATATAAACGATCCCCTGGTCAGCGCCGACAGCATAGCCGCCGATAGCCATAGCTTCCAGTATTGAGAATGGATCCCCTTCGATCACGCTGCGGTCCATGAACGCCCCTGGATCGCCTTCGTCAGCGTTGCAGATCAGATATTTCTTGCCGGCTTTCTGGTCAGCGACAAAACGCCATTTGGTGCCGGTCGGGAAACCGCCGCCTCCCCGTCCGCGCAAACCAGACTTGATCATTTCCTCGATCACCCGGTCTGGTGTATATTCGCCCAGGACCTTAGCTAACGCTTCATAGCCCCTGATCGCGAGATAATCATCGATGTTTTCCGGATCGATCACCCCGCAATTGCGCAGAGCCATCCGCTTTTGCTTATTAAAATAATCTATATCGCTGAAAATAAAATGGGATTTATCAGTCAAATGATCTTTGCTGACCGGTTTTTTCCCGGTCTTATGGCTGGGACACGGTACATTCTTTTTAACCAGGTGGTCGATAATTATTTTCCTGGCTTTCGCCGCATCGACATTTTCATATTTGAACGGCGCTTTGCCGGCCTGAAACACTTCCACTGTGGGCTCATGATGGCAGCGGCCGACGCAGCCTTTCCGGCCTAGATGAACATCCTTTAATTTACGTTTCTTGATCTCTTCCTCCATCACGTGCCAAACCACTTTTGAACCAGCGGCAATTTCACACGTGGACATGCCGATATTGATCCTGGTCGGGGACAGCCATTTATGAAGGTTTTTATGAATGGCATTTTGCCTGGCTTTCGCTAAAACCTGTTGCGGGCTATTACTCATTTACTCCGCTCCTTTTGTGAACTCGTAATTTGTGTTAGATTTTTGAATTCGACATAAAATTTCTTCATTTTTCTTTCTAAAAAACCGCTTACATACTGCTGTGAGTATGCTCGCACTTTTTTATGCGGAAAAATATTGAACTATTATGTCTCGGTTCTTAAAAACTAACCCAAACTACGAGTTAGAATAAATATAAAGCTGTTTCCGTCCGGCTTGGCTTCTGCCCAGATCTTACCCTGGTGCTTTTCGATGATCTGCCTGGTAATATACAAACCGATACCTGTGCCCCTGATCTTCTCCGAGCCTTCAAGCCGTGAAAATTTCTTGAACAAATATTGCTGTTGTTCGTCTTTGATCGGCGTTCCTTCATTATACACGCTGACTTTAATGTGGTCCTGCTCAACTACTCCCTCGACTATGATCCTGGCGCCGGTTTGACTGTATTTACAGGCATTGCCCAACAGGTTATCGCACACGATCAGCAGGAGATTCTTGTCCACTGACAACTTGATGCCCGGCAGGACCAGGTTAGTGACCTGCAAGTTCTTTTCCTGGATCTGTTTTTCAAAATGCGCCAGCGCCGGTTTGATAATATCTTCAGCCAGGTTTGCCGCAGTGGGTTTTATTTCCAGTTCCCCCTTTTCTATCCGGGAGAGGTCCAGGTAATTCTTGACCATGGTTTCAAAATGGTCCAGGGTCCGGGCCGCGGAATTCATGGCTTTCTGCTGTTTCTCATTCAGCGGGCCAAGATATCCTTCCTTAATGGAATAAATATTCATAACGATCGAGCCCAGGATCCCTTTTAATTCATGGGAAACAAATCCGACCAGGTCCATATAACTTTTATTCAGCGCCGCTAATTTTTCATTAGTTTCTTTAAGATTAGCGTCGCGTTCCTGCAATCTTTTGGCCATTTCATTGAATGATTCAGCCAGCTGGTCCAGCTCAGTGATCTTCGACTCTGCTTTAATGCGATGGTCCAGGTCTCCGGCAGCCAGTGAACCGGTCGCTTCGGTCATCCTGGTGAATGGTTTCGTGATAGTGACATCGAGAATGACCGACAGAATTACCGCCAGGACCGTCCCCAGCAAGAGTATAGCCAGGAAAGCCAGCAGGATGTTCCGGCGCATATCATTAAATGGTTTTTCCAGGATACCGACATACAAGATCCCTATTATTTTCCCATCAATGCTCCGGATGGGTTCGTACCCGGTCAGGTACCAGTCAGTCACCACAAAAGCCCGGTCCAGCCATGACCGCCCCTTGCCCATGACATTTTCATATACATTCTCTGAGATCAAGGTACCGATGGCCCGCTTCCCATCATTATCCAGCACGTTGGTGGCAATGCGGGTATCATCCAGGAAAATGGTGACCGTACCGATCGGCTTGCCGCCGTATAACCTGTTTTCAAATACATAATCCCTGATCTTATCCACTAAAGCAAGATCGCAGTTAATTATCTTGCCGCCATAAATTATCTTGGTGATCTTACCCTGTTCATTTACCAGCGGCCGGGCGTATTCCAGGGCCAGGGCTTGCTCCAATACTTTTTTATCACTGGGTTTGGCTTTGGGAGTCGAGTGGATATCGATCCGGCATTTATTAACCAGGCCCAGATCCAGCTTTTGCAGTTCATCCTTCCCGATTACCCTGGTACCGCCAAGGCTTCTGCCCCGGGCAGCCTGCCTGGCTATTTCGCTAGGAACAGTATTCCCCTCATTGACATCAATAATATAAAGATAATCAAGTCCTAACCGTGACTTTAATTCTTCCAGGGTGGTGATATACCGGATAACGGAAAACGCCTGCTTCATGCTATCCAGTTCGCCGGTGTAAACCATGTGCGCTACTTGCAGGTCATTTTTTACCTGTTGCTGGGCCCGTTCAATAATATCTTTTTTAATGACATAAAAGCCGAGCAAAGCGATAGAAATGCCTAATACTAATATTACGCTCAGGAAGGAATAGAGGATCTTAGATTTTAAAGTCCTGGTTTTCATTGGCTCTGCTAGCCTTTCCCAAAGCATTGACATAATAGATCACATTTTCCAGTTCCAGTTCGATATTAACGTTATTCACAACCGTATCTTCAGCACCGCGCAGGGTAATGGGCGCGAAATTAAGCACCCCCTTGATACCTGCCTCCAGCATCTGGTCAAGCACTGCCTGGGCCGCGGCATCAGGCACCGCGATAATCCCCACCTTGATCCGTCGGCTTTGCACAAAATCCTTCATTTCTTTCGTCGACAGTATCGGGGTCTGCGCTTCGCGGTTCAATTTAGTCGGGTCAACATCGAAACAAGCCACGATCTTCATGCCTTCTTTTTCAAAACCTTTATATTTGAGCAGCGCTTTGCCCATATGGCCAGCGCCGACCAGTATTACTTGTTGTATTTCATTCTTGCCCAGGATGATATTGATCTTTTCTACCAGTTCATCAACCTTATAACCGCCTTTTTTATTGCCGGAGATACCAAAAATAGAAAAGTCTTTGCGCACCTGGGATGAAGTCACCCCTACGGCATCAGCCAGGTTATCAGAAAATACTTTGACAAAACCCAATGATTTAAACCGGTTCAAGGCATTCTTATACCGGGAAAGCCTGATCACACAGTTTTTTGTGGTTATCATTTAATGCTCCTTTTTTCACAATATCTAACATTAAAGTAGCATAATATACCATACCTGTCAAGTATATTGTGAATAATATCACATTAAAACTTAAAAAAATTAGTACTTAAAATCTTCCCAGATCAGTTGGCGCCCGGCCTATTGATTTTAATAACGACACTACTTCTTCTATTTGTTTAGCGATCGTCTCGCCTTCATGTGCCCGGTTAGGGTAAATAGAATAAAGCTTCCTGTATGCCAGCGGAGTAACATTAAGCATTACTGAATTCGCCCCGGCCATTAAACCTTTCCGGCGCGCGGCAGGACTGATAGTTTCCAATCCGGTTGTGACCACCACATTAGCTTTTTCCGGGTCAATGAAGCGGCACAAGGCCAGAACCTTTATAATATCATCTTCCTTAGGCAGAGGCAATTGGGCTAAGGGAGTCTGCGGGTGAGGAATGCACGGCCCGAAGCTGAACATTTCAGACTTTAATTCCTGGGCCAGGTACAGGTCATTAAGAATATCTTCTTTGGTCTGGCCGGGTAAGCCGACCAAACCGCCGGTAACGATCAAATAGCCAATTTCAGCGGCGTTCCTGATCACCTGCAAGCGGTCTTTTAATTCGGCGCCAGGATGGATCTTCCGGTAGAGATCAGTATTAGAAGTTTCAAAACGCATCAGCAAGCCGCGCGCTCCGGCCTCATAGAGTTCCTGAAGGTCTTTCTTTTCCATCTCCCCGAAACTGATGAACAGCAAAACAGCGGCACGGTTTTTTATTTCCTTGATAATACCAGCCAGCTCGCCGGCGGTATAACCCCGGTCTTCACCGCTTTGCAGCACTAAGGCTTTAAAACCGTACTTTTCCACTGCCTCTACCGCTGTTTCGATAATTTCTTTGCCAGACATGCGGTAGCGCTGTAATCCGGTAACCGTATCAGCTATCCCGCAGTAAGCGCAGTTACTGCCGCAATAATTGGAAATTTCGATTATCCCGTGGACACAGCAGGCATTGCCGTGATATTTCTGGCGCAGGAAATTTGCGGTTTTATATAATAATTGTTTTGCCGGCGTATCATCCAGCCCTAGTAAATATAAATATTCTTCCCGGGACAAGCTTTTACCGTCTGTCACATTATCCAGTATCTGCCCCAGTTTTTTATCCACTCCCTGTTTTTCCAGCTCCACCCGGGAAAGCCGGACATCCAGGTCCTGCAGTTCAAAGAACAATTCACGCCAGGTGGTTAAAATGTCTTCTGCTTCCTGCGGCGATATTTTTTCGATAACAAAGCCGCCCTGGGCGTAAATATAGTCGCCTACAGCCAGGTCGGTCAGCTCATTAAGGGCCTTTTTGCGCTCGCCGAAATAATTAACCGTCACTGTTTTATTTTCTATCGCTTCCACTTTTCCCGGTATCGCATAGCACATATAAAATATCCTTCATTCACAATCAAATGATAATAGTCGTAGTTCCCTGGCCTGGCTGGGCTCAATTACCAATTCAGCGCCGGCCAGGATAGTATCTTTGCCGTGCTCCTGGAAAAAGAACCGTAATACTTCTTCGTTTATTTCCGTAAAAGTCCCCAGCCGGAGATAGATCCTGGTGATCCTGACGGCTTTTTGCTCTGCCCCTAATTTGAGCAGGTCAGCAAAGATATCTTTTACTAAATGCATTTCATGCAAGGTTAACCTCGGTCTAAAGGTATTAGGTTAGGAAGTAAGTTTGGGCTGAGGTCTATGGGTGTTAGGCTCTAATCCACAAACTTTAGACTTACATTCATACCTACTTCTACAACTTACACCTTATCTCTGTTTATATACTTAATAATTTCATCTGCTGTCGCTTTTACTTCCCCGGACAACTCTTCTTTGTGATCCACGCTTTGCGGTTGGATACCGACCATAACGGCCATGGCCCCGGTATCGTGCAGTAATAAATGATAAACCACTTTCAAGGGCACGGCATGGGTGCTTAAGGAAGCATCAGGGATGTGTTCCTGGTCGATGACTCGCGCCTCACCCGGCGCGCCCTGGAAATCAGCGGCATCAATAAAAATAATCTTAGCCGGATGCAGGGAGATGACTTGCTCGATAACATTTTCCGGCGTATAATCGGCATTCACTATTTTAACCCGGTCCGAAGAAGTAAGCGATAGGCCGATATACGGGCCCACACCGTCGTCAGCACGGAGAGTATTACCGATAGTAATGATGACATTAATACCAGGGATGATAGACAGGGCGGAGCAGACTTCAGCGGTTAACGTATTTGACATTTAAAAAGTGTGCAGAGCAGGAAATACAAGGATCATAAGCGCGGACCAGCATTTCCATCATGAGGGTGATCTCTTCTTCGGTCTTATTCAGGATTTCCGGCACGAGTTTCTGCATATCTCTTTCTATATTATTGCAATTTTGGCTTGTGGGAATAATGCAATTAGCATTTATTATCTTGCCGGTATTGTCAATTTCATAATTATGGAAAAGTATGCCCCGCGGCACTTCTACCGCGCCCACCCCATTGCCGGCTTTGACCGGGATAGTTCCTTTTTCATTCAAACCGACAATGATCGCTTCTTCTTGTTTCACGCCATTTTCCTTAAAGTCTTCCAGGATAGCGATAGAATCTTCCAGGCAGTGCACACATTCCACGGCCTGCGCCACGGTATTCATGAAAGGATTGGTACAGCCTGGTTTGATCTTCAGGAATTCGGCGGCTTTCTTGGCCTTGGGATGCAGTTTGTTATAATTCAGGTTCAGCCTGGCCAGGGCGCCGACCATATAGGACTCGCGGCTGGCTTTGGCGTGTTTAGCTGAAGAATGATCAACTATAAATTCATTGGTCACTTTACGGTAATCTTTCTTATTAAGCTTCAGCCCATCAGTAGATCCCAGTTCGCCTTCCATCAACGGATACTCATCAGTGTTGTTGATCAGGGCCACATACTCAGTAGGCCTGGAAAATTCGGGGAATTTCAAAGCGCCCAGCAGTTCGATCGTAGCTTCCATATCCGGTTGAAGGCCTTTCAATATTTCCAGCATCGCATCCAGGTCCTTGGGCTGCGGCAGCTTGGTAAATCCGCCTACGATCGAAGAGATCGGATGGATATGCCGCCCGACCAGTATATCACAAACGTCATTGCAGTTCTTTTTCATACGCAAAGCGCGGCGCACTACGGTATTATGCGTATCGATCAGAGGCACAAAGCTTTTCACCCCTAAAAGGTCAGGGGCTACCAGCAAATATATATGCAGGATATGGCTATCGAGCATTTCCTGGTGCAAAAGCAGCTTGCGTAATTTAATTGTTTGCGGGCTGGGAGTGAAACCGAGTGCGTCCTCAGCAGCCAGGATCGATGCCAGGCTGTGCCCGCAGGCGCATATACCGCAGATACGGGAAGTAATATGCTGGGCTTCGAAAATTGACCGGCCACGCAGCATGCCTTCAAAGAACCTGGGCGCTTCAACAATATCCAGGCGGCATTCTTCCATCTTGCCATCCTTGACATTGACCACGATATTACCGTGGCCTTCCACCCTGGTTAAATATTCAACATTGACTTTAACGTTCTTACTTGCGCTCATCAAGTTCCCTCGGTTTGTTGTACATATCTAATTTGTTGATGATCCATTCCAAAGCGATATTGAACTTCTTGAGAATATCCATCTGTCCATTTTTGGCCGGGTTGGTCACCATCCCGCGACAGCCGTAGCAGATATTCCCGTTATTAATGCACCAGGAATTACAGCCGGCCTTGGTCACCGGGCCCAGGCAGGTGATCCCTTTATCATACATGCAGATATTTTCGTTCAGTTTGCATTCCACGCAAACGGCATAATCAGGAACAGCATACGGTATCCCGGCCAAGATACATTTTAAAACTTTTACGAATTCCGGCTGGTAAACAGGGCACCCGTTGACAAAATAGTCCACTTTTACCACCTGGTGCACCGCCCTGGTGGGGAGAGTAGGAAAATTTTTAGCCTTATCCTGGTAAACATATTTGCCTATCTCATCTAACGGGAACTTATTCTTCATGCCATTAATGCCGCCGATAGTGGCGCAGGAGCCATAGGCTACCAGCACTTTAGCCCGGCTACGAATATGTTTGATCCGTTCGACATCATGCTCCGTGGTAATACTGCCTTCGATAATCGCGACGTCGTAATCTTCTGTCCTTTCGCTCATTACTTCGCGAAAAGTGACTACCTCTACGAGATTAAGAATATCCAGCAAGGTCTCGCCGAAATTGGCGACTTGCAGCTGGCATCCTTCACAACAGGCGAAATCAAAAAATGCGACTCTGGGTTTAGTCACAGTGCCTCTTTCTTATCTTTGATCTGTTCGTACGTAAAAACCGGGCCATCCTTGCAGCAGTAATAGTTCTGGATCTGGCAATGACCGCATTTGCCGATACCGCATTTCATATGCCGCTCCAGAGAAACCAGGATCTGGCGTTCCGGGATCTCTTTCTTTAAAAGTTCTATAATAACATATTTATACATGATCGGCGGCCCTATGACCGTGGCAAAGGTCCGCTCCGGATCAAGGGTCACTCCGGGTATCAATTTAGTGATCAACCCGATATTCCCTTTGTAGTCCGGGTCTTCGCAGCGGTCTACCGTGATATCAAAATTCACATCTACCCGTTTGCCCCAGGAATCAACTTCATCGCCAAAGAGCATATCGCCGGGAGTTTTACATCCCAGCAGGATAGTCACCTTGCCAAAATCACGTCGATTATCAATGACGAAATTGATTAATGACCGCAGAGGGACAATACCCAGTCCGCCAGCAACAAATAAAAGGTCGTTCCCTTCAAGTATTTGCACCGGGAAACCCTTGCCGAATGGCCCGCGAATGCCAACTGTATCCCCGGTATCGAACTTATGCAAGGCATTGGTCACTTTGCCAACGTTCCTGACCACTATTTCGAATGAACCTCTTTTTGTCGGGGAAGATGAAATGGAAAGAGGAGCCTCTCCCACGCCGGGGATAGAAACCATGACAAACTGCCCAGGTTCATGGTCCAGGCTTTCGCCGCCAGGCAGGGAAATTTCAAATAATTTTTCTATTTTAGTCATCTGCCGGGCACGGATGATCTTACCGGCTTTGACCAGATATTCAGAATCAGTGAGTTTAGCAGTCTTCATTTTTTCTCTTCTGCCAGTGAATTTATTGTTTCCTTAAGACTGATCTTAGCCATGCAAGTCCTGGTACAGCGCCCGCAGCCGGTGCAAAAATACCGGCTATAGCGTTCTACCGGATATTTAAATTTACGGAAATAGCGGTGCCTCTGGCGGGCACCGCGAGTCTTGCGGAAATTCTCCCCGCCGGCAACTTTGGCAAAAGATTCATTCTGGCAACCATCCCACATCCGGGTCCGGTCACCGGTATTGAGATCCAGGTTAAGGTTGTCCAGGACATCAAAACAGTAGCAAGTCGGGCAAACATTGGTGCAATTACCGCAACCGACACAGCGTGCATCCAGGTCATCCCAGACTTTGCTGTCAAAAGACTTATCAAACAGCTTGGCGAGATCGTTATGGGTAACCTTGACCTCTTCCTTAAAAATAGTCCTCTTTTTCTGCCTGACTGCTTCGAGTTGGTCCAAGTGTATCTGTTCGGCTGGATTAAACAGCCGGGTTTTATCTATCAGTTCGTCACCATAAATAGTATTAACATGCACGATGAAGCTATCGGTGAGCTCAGTAAAGAACAGGTCATATCCGCCATTAGGCAAATGATTGTCCACTACTTTACAGCTGGCATACTGGTCACAGTATTCATTGCATTCCAAACCAATAATGATGATCTTATTTTTCCTTACCAGGTAATTGATATCCTTGGGTTTATCAGAAAAAACCATATTCAAGCACTGGACGCCGGCCAGGTCGCAGGTATGGACACCGAAGATGACCATTTTTTCATATTCCAGCAAGGCTTCGAAACTG
>JAQTPL010000003.1 GCA_028712895.1 bacterium
AAACCAATACCGAGGGTAAGCAAAATAATAGGGATCAATACTAGTGGAGCGAGTAGGACGGTTTTAGCGGGAACAATGCGGTATAACACGAATAACACAGTGATCAGGATCAATTGGATGAAAAAGGAAATGAGCGGCTTGCCGATGCTGGTTAAAACCAATGATTTACGGGAAAAATTGATCCTGGTGATCATATCCCCAGACGCGGTCAGGGAGTTTCCGCCTGAAGTCACACCGGTAGCAAATAATTGCCAGAAAGTCATGCCCAGCAGGGCATAGAGAGGGTAAGGGACGTTTATTTCGCCGACATTGAAGATACCGGAACGGTTCAACATGGCAAATATCGCAACATTGATTATCGGCACGATAAAGATCCAAAGGAACCCGATCAGAGATTGTTTGTGCATAGTCGCGAAATCGCGCTTGAAAAGCTGGAAGGTGAGCCACCTGTTTTTAACTATTTCAGAATATATTTCCGGTAAAATGGACCAGAATCCTTTTTTTATAGAATTATCCGGTTCATAGGTAACAGTATTGTTATTCATAGGAGGTTTATCCTTTATTTTTGGAGTACTGATAAATATAAAGCTTCATAGCTACTGATCATTTGTTTCAGGCTAAACTTTTCTTGTACCCGGAAAAATCCTTTTTCACCCAAAGTTTTTTCCAAAACAGGATTATTAAGAATACTTAAAATTGCGGCAGCTAAAGATTGGCTGTCAGCCAGCGGTACTAGGATGCCGGTTACTCCGTCAATTACTGCTTCCGGATTTCCACCAACATTGGTGGCAACCACTGGCTTAGCCACAGCCATAGCTTCGATGATAGTATTGGAAAACCCTTCACTCAAGGAAGGGACTACAACAATATCTAATAAATGTATTATTCTTGAAATGTCTTTCTGGAATTCCACGAATTTAATATTCTTACTGCTGGCTTTGGTTTCTAATGAAAGGTCATAGGGCCGGTCATTTATAGCCGCTTTACCTATTATCAGGAACTGTATGTGTTGATTTTCCCTGGCAATAATATCCGCGGCTTCGATAAAATATTCAAGACCCTTGATCTTTCTGAAAGTCGCCAAGGTTCCTACCAATTTCTTGTTCTTATCTATCCCCAGCCGCGTTAATTCCTCAACCGTAAAAACATTTACATCCCTGGTCCGGGCAAAATCAACCCCGTTGTAAATAGTGACCATTTTACTGGCAGGGACCTTTTCTCTTTGAGCTATGATTTGGGCAACGGATTGAGATACGGTGACGATCTGGCGGAAATACTTATTTATGATCCTGTATATAAAAATATGGTGCTTTTTTAACTGGTAGCCCATATCCCGGCGGGAGGAAATAACAGCTTTAATGCCAGCCAACTTGCCTAACAATACCGCCAATATATCCGAACCCTCATGGTAGCTGACAATAATATCAACATTTTCTTTTTTGACAAATTCAACCAGTTTAAAAAGGCTCTTTATCCCTTTGGGGCTGTAAATCCTTTTAACATCCAGGTTTTCCGCGAATACGCCTAATTTGTTGAACTCAGCGAATTCTGGCCCAGCTTTTAAAACAAAGACATAGGGCTCGAATTTTTCTTTGTCAATATACTTAACAATGTCAAAAAGATTTCTTTCAGCGCCGCCAAAAGCATAGAATACATCTATTAGATATAATATCCTTATTTTTCCCATCTTTACCCTTGCTTATTCAACGCCGATTTTCAATTGGAGGTCCACCCGGTGCTCAACACCCAAATCACCATGGGACAGATAAGCATAGTTGATCGCTAGTTCAGAAACCGGCAGAAAGGAAAAATCAAACTCATGCAGGTTTACACCTACTCCAGTAGTTAATCTGTTACCGAGATCATTCTTGGTATTATAGCCCAAGCGTAGTGCCAGGATCTTGGTCACCCAGCATTCTCCGCCCAAAGCCCAATAATAGAAATCATGTAAAGGTTTATTCAGGTCAGCTACCAGAGTTAGACGGTTTCTAAACAAATTTATGGCTCCGCCAAGCACATATACTCTGGGTAGAGGCTGGGTCTCTTTTTCCAAAGCTATCCCCGAGCCCATATTTTTGGCGGCGAATCCGATACTTAATCCATCCATCAACTTGTTGAACAGCAGACCGGCATCAAAACTATATCCCCTGGTTTTTATAGCGTAAATATCTTCATGAAACTCCTTGCCAGTTATCCCGATACTAAAATATTGATTAAAGGCTTTACCATACGATAAACTGATGACCCGGTCTTTGGCGCCAAATTCACCAGTGTCAACTCCGTTTATATCCCGGCCCATTATCCGGCCATAGTCCACAAAAGTAAAGCCTCCAGCTAAAACACCCATATCTTCCACGTCTTTGGCATGAAACTCGGTCAAAGCATAAACCCAATTTATATTGTTAGATATAACTTCGTCAAAATATTTGTTCTGGTTGAATTGCAGTTCATTCTTGTGTAAAAAGCCCAATCCAGCCGGGTTATAATCTATAGCATTGGCGTCATCGGACAGCGCGACAAAAGCCCCGCCCATTGCCGCAGGACGCGTGCCGGAACGAATTTCGAGGATCTGCGCTGTATTTGTGCCGGATTTTTTGTGGCTTTGTGCAAAAGCCGTTCGTAGTTGGTCGTTCGTCGTTAGTAGTATTAAGACGAATACCAAAATAAATTTAAATCGTAAATTCATAATAATTCTCCTTTATTTTTTGATGGAATTGATAAGCCCGTTTAACATTTTGTTTATACGATCAGCTTTTACGAGTAATAAATCGTATCCTTTCGTGTTTATATACTCTAAATTCAAAGATACATCTAATAGAGCAACTACTTCGTATGAAGAACCTCTAGCTATTCGTAAAAACTGGGTAAAATCTTTCGGGTGATATCTGCCGCAGCCTTCGGCTATATTAGCTGTGATTGAGATAGCTGCGGTCGATCAGTCCGAATTTTTCATCTCTTGGATAATTTTTTGCTACTTGATAAATTTCTTTTATATATTCTTGGCTTATTTTATATACATCTAGTTGCTGAAAATTAGGCAAAATCATCTCCTCTTTGTATTTACGATGAACTACGAACGGTTTCTATTTAATAAGCTTCGTTATCTTTTTTATAGACAATTTTAAGGCAGGTATATCTTCTTCAGCCACTTTCCACAGTATTTCCTTATCAATTCCAAAATACTCGTGAATCAGTTTATCACGCATTCCGGCCATTTTCTTCCAGGGAATATCAGTATATTTATCTCTAAATGCTTTTGGCAGTTTTTTTGTTGCTTCACCTATTATTTCAACGCTTCTTACTACGGCGTTTATGGTTTTCTTATCTTTACTGAACTTAACATAATCCATGCCAGTAATAAACTTTTCTATATCATGAATAGATTCTATAATATCCTTAATATAATCCCGGAAATCTCTTTTAATCATATATATTTGACCTCCTTGAGGATATATTTACTAATATAAGGCCTTAAAGCTTTTTTTGAGACTAGATCTATTTTAACCTGCAATTTATTATGTAAATGGTCTTCTAAATCCATAAATTTAAACAAACTGATAGGCTCCGCGAACTCAACGAGTATATCAAGATCACTTTTGCTTTTGGCTTCACCTCTAATATATGAGCCAAATATTCCGATTTTATTTACTTTATAGTCTCTTTTTAGCTGCTTCTTATCATGCATTAGAATTTCTTTTATTTTTTGTAGCTTTGTCATACTTCATTCCTTTTGCATCTCGATTATTTAGTCTACTTATAAGTGCTTTCGACTAACCACGAACCATTAACCACGAACGGTTATATTATCTAATTACCGCTAATTTGCCTTTAAATTTTTGGCCAGCGGGATTCGTGATCAGATATAAATATATTGCACTGCCGACTTTCTCCCCGCTGTCATTGGTCAGATCCCAAGTTGCAATGCCATTGGTGTCATTAGCTTCTATCTCTTTCACTAGGCTACTGTTTATTTTGAATATTTTAATGGTAACATTACTGGTTAAATTATTAAAGGTAACTTGATCATTTCCTATTGCAGTGCGCACCGGGTTTGGATAGGTAATGACATCGTTCAGATCGGTGCGAAGATCGCAGAATACCGTTCGTGGTTGACCGATCATCGTTAGTAGTAAAAACATTGCAAAAACAATTAATTTATTCATTTTGTTCTCCTTTGGATTTTAATCTTTAATATTCGTTCTTAAACGTAACGGTAATAGTAGCTTGGGATATAGTATTCCACATTGGTTAAGACATAGCCGAGAATATTGCACCCGGCTTGCGTTAAGAGAAGTTCTGATTGATGTATTACTTCTCTTTTGGTCCGTCCGGCCTGAGCTACGATCAGCACTCCATCTACGCTAGCGCCTAGGACCGCAGCATCGGTCAGGGGGATAATGGGCGGCGTATCTATGATGATAAAGTCATACTTTTGCTCCATTTCCCAAAGAAAATCTATCATTTTCTTTGAGCCTAGCAGTTCACTGGGACTTTCCGGCACAAAGCCACAGGTCACAATATCCAATCCATTAATCGGGCTTTTCCTGACGATATCGTTTTCGGTTGCTTCCCCTTCCAAATAATTGGAGAGCCCTTTTAGATTTCCTAAGCCGAACAGTTCATGAACCCGGCCTTTTCTTAGGTCAGCGTCTATGAGCAGGATTTTCTTATCCAGCTCATAGGTCATGGCTACAGCCAAATTGACAGAGGTTGTACTTTTGCCTTCATTATGAATAGAGCTGGTCATAATAATGCATTTCACCGGGTTTTCTTTGTTTATTCTCTTAATATTGGTCCTTAAAGTACGATACTGTTCCGCTACTACCCCCTTCGGCTGATAATAAGTAACAATATTGTTGTCTATGCCTAAGGCAGAGTTAGGAACTATTACTTTTTCGTTTGCTGTTACTTTAACTTTACTTAAGCTTATTCTATCGGTATTATTGTTTTTTTCCATTTTAACCTCTTATCATTCTTGTGACTTTTTTTGCTGCATCTTCATCCAGTTCTATTTTAGAGATGGCACCTAGTAACGGTTTTTTAAAAAAGGCTTTGGCATCTTCCACATTACGGAGGGAATGATCCATTGATTCAGCAGTGTAAATGCCGGCAAAACCCAAACTCAAACCCATCACCATGCTGATCAACATCATTTTCATAATATCAGGCTTATAAGGTTTGACCGGCATCCTGGCCGGGTCAATGATCTTGAATTTAGTCCCCTTATCCACATTTTCCAGTTGTTGGGAAATACGGGCGCTTTCCAAAGTGGATAACAGATTAGTATATAAATTTTCATTTACTTTGGCATCCCGGTCCAAAGCTGCCAATTCTGAATCACTTACTCCTGCTAATTTATATTTACTGGTCTTGGTTTTTATATCTTCCTGCCTCTGCAGCAGGCTCAATCTTCTCAGCTCCAGTCTTTTTAGTTGCTGATCAAGATCAGCGTAGATTGGATTGGCTGAAGATTTTTCTTCCACATTAATGGTCTTGCTCTTTTCTTCTTCCTGGGCCATTTTATCTCTTGTTTTGGCAATTTCCCGGCGCAATTCTTTCACCATTGGATGGTTTTCAGTAGAATCTATCAATAGCTTGCTTAATTGTTGCTCCAGATCGGCGATATGGTCATTTAACTGCTTGATCAATGGGTTTTGTTCTCTCTTGACTTCAGAGATGACCACCTTTTCCTGTTTGGCCAATTGTTCTTGCACTTGTTGCTTTTGGTTGTCGATAGATTCTATCTCTGCCTTTACTTTGAGCTGGGTGAGATCTTTTTCAGAAGACTCCAAACGGGTACGATAGACATCCAGCTGACTGCGGATAAAATCAATAGCTTTAACTGCTTCTTCATTCTTAATTTCCGTTGACTCGTTGATGAAACTATTAGTCAAATAATCCACTACCTGTTTGGACAGGTAAGGATCCTTGTCTTCATAGGAAATTTTGATCAAATCCTGTTCATACATTGAAATTTCCACTTTCTGTCTTAATCCCATAACATAATTTTCAAAATCCAACGGTGTTTTAATTGCTAAATTCATTTTAAGATCTGCAACCATATTAACTATACGCGGCCAGCTTAAAATACGCGCTCTCATGGTTCTGAGCCGTTCCCCATACTTTGTGGTCACTGCCATTTTATCCATCAAAGGATTAAGCATCCCTTCGGACTGGATAGAGATCAATGAGGATGCCTGATAGACTTTAGGTGCGAAAATCACATAGAGGAATCCCCATATAACAGATATTAAGAATAACATGATAAATATCCACTTACGTCTAAAAAAGATCATCACATAATCGCGTAAATTCATTGGTGTCTGTTGCATAGCTTCTCCTTTTTATTAGCTACTAATTTGTGGTATCTACCGATTCTGTTGCAGTCTCTAATAAAGGCTTAGTTGTAGACAACGGGGTAACTACACTTCTGGCCTTAAAGAAGGGATCAAGCAAATAGCTTAAAGAATAGGACAGTTTCCCTAATATTGTGGCCGGGACATAAACCACGTCATCCGGAGTTAGTAATACATTATTAGCCAATTTGCCCAGATATAAAATATTGTAAAGATTGACTACACGGTAGGTAGGCTTTAAAGTACTAGGCTTTATAATATAGACCCGCCAGGTAGCAGCCAATCCAGTAGGGAAGCCCGCGGCTGCAATAGCATCCCGCAAGGAAATAAAGTCACCCTGAATAGGGTATTTCCCAGGGCTACGCACTTCGCCTAATACATAGATAATATTACTCCTATACTTTATTGTGGTGACAAGTACCACTGCGTCCTGTACATATTTATTTATTTCCTGTCTCAGTTTTTCGGTCATTTCTTTCTTCGTCAATCCTTCTAATTCTATTTCCCCGATCAACTGTATCATAATCTTGCCGTAAGGATCGATGGTGAATGTACCGCTGAATTCATCGTGGTTACGGGTGATGATCTGGATAACATCATCCGGGCCAAAACGATAAGGAGTCACCCTGGTCTCTTTGACCGGTTCTTCAATAGGAGTTGGCTCTGTTCTCCTGGTGAATCTGAGGGAGATCATATGCAGGCGGTCATTCAAGTCCTTATTATAGCTATAGACAAAAGAATAATCTATACCGATTGAATAATTAGCAGCTTTGATCGCGGCCAGGGAAATACCGACACTGGCCTCATCGGAATTTACTCCGCTCCGCAGGGCCAACTGGTTATCAAAACAGGATACTTCTGCGCCAAGATTGGTTTCCCAGTCATTATTTTTCCTGACCAGGTCCAAAGCCGGCGTGATCCGGTTGATGCCAAAGAAACTCAGCAGATCATTTTCGTTAATATTAAAGGAAGTCCCGATCCTGGTTTGCGCCGGGAGCCGGGGAGAATCATCCGTCAAACGCAGGGGGGGGCGATTCAGGTTGAGGACAGCGATGCCAAGATTAAAATCCCTCGTGACTTCGTAGCAAGCGCCAATATCCAACCCGAAGGCGCTTTTAGTACTTGAGCTGTCACTGAGAGAGTCGAACAAGTCATTGCCAGATTTATATGTTGAATGGAATAATCCCTTCAGGTTGGTACCAAGATACAGGTCATTGATGGATGGGATGAACTGGTTTAACTTGCCAGACAGGTTAAGAAGAATGGTATTTTCCTGGTAGCTATTCTTTACCCAGTACCTGTTCCAGCCTAATCCCCAGGCAAATTCCCTCTGATACGGAAAGACATAAACAAGGGATTGAGCGGTATAAGACGGTTTGTTTTCCTTGTTAATATAAGGAAATAAAATATTGTACCTACCCTGTGACAACTCCAGCATGCTTGTGCCGGCCGGGTTAAACCAGATAGTCGATGGATCATATGCCAGCCCAGTAAAGGCATTGCCCATCCCGGCGCTGCGTGCTGACCAGTGATCCTGTGTGAAAGGCTCGGCATAAAGACAGATAGCAGATAGCAGATGGCAGATGGCAGTTAAAGCAATAATAAGGAAAAAGATTCTTTTTTTCATTTTGTGTCCTTTGCTATTTTTTATTTTATCTTTCTTTGGTGATGTAAGCTTCGATCCTATTGATGTCGTCTTCGGTGTAAATGCGATAGTTACGGTAGTCCCGTTTAACGCGTAGGCTCAGCCGTTTTTCCCATCTTTTGAGAGTGTTAGGATGGCAATGCAGTCTTTGGCATACTTGACATACAGTCAAATGACCATTCATACTAAAGTAACCTCCGATTTATTAAGTATAGCTATACACTTTTGTAGCCTGTAGATGATCTACTAAACTACATTTTAGGATCGTAAAAAGGCAAAATCAAGTACCATATCCAGGTATTTATATTGTTTTGGCACAATTTCATAAGAGATGTACTGCAAGGGTAATCTCCCCCTGTTAAATACTTTGTGTACTGAACGGGCAAATTTGCTTTCAACCACATTATTGGATGGCGGAGGCCCCATCCAGATGACCAGGTCAACTCCCTGATTATGGGACATACCCACCATTTCCACGATATCGCCATAATTCAGATGAGCATTTGGAGCATATGTTTCGGCAAAGGTTTGATCCAGTTTACATTTTATATTATGTTTTTTAATGGTTTTGGTGAGATTATTGATCATCTGGTCCAATTCTTTATCATTACCGGCAGGATAAAAAAATCCTGTCCGCAAGTTAGAGTGATCTTCTCCCCTGGCAGGTATCGCACGTACATTTCGCGTGTCCAGTGTATAAACCGGCTCTGGTACAGATTTCCTTTTTGGCGGAAGAACCAGTTTGCCATTGAGGATGGTATTGTCCATCCCCTTAAAATCGTAATTGTGCTTTTCAGAAGTATGTTTCATGACCCGTCCCGGGCCAAACGGGGTATTAATTATGTTAAAGCTGTCGGTGTCAAAATCATTCTCTTGGTGCCCGGATAGGGGCTTCAGGTACATAGTTTCTTTGATATAACAGAGGATATAACCATGTTTATCCTTAGGCCCTTTGACTGTTTCTGGTCTGGTATATTTTGCGTGACGTTTCATTCAACGCTCCTTGACAAAATGGGAAATATATATGGTTTTATACGATTTGGTTATACTAGGTTGTACTAATTGTATTGAAAATAAAAAGCCACATAAGTGTAGTTATACACTTTTGTAGCCTGTAGGAACCCTACTGAACTACATTTTTAGTCCGCGAGTCACGAGTCTGTGAGTCGCGGGGCTAGTATTTGCGAAAAAAAGATATTTAAAGATACATAAATATATAACAGACAAAACGGCTTTTGTCAAGCGGTTTACGATAGGTTTCTCTTTACAAACATTATAGATTTAGTTATAATAGTTTTGGAGGATATATGCTTGATTATTTAGGTATTTTTAAAGAACTAAACAAAAAGAAGATCAAGTATCTCGTGGTTGGCGGCCTGGCAGTGAATCTTTATGGCATTCCCAGGATGACTTATGATATTGATCTATTACTGTCATTTGACGATGATAATATGAGTAATTTCTTAAAACTGATCAAAATTTGGGAATTTAAGCCAAAAGTACCGGCTAATATACTTGACTTGAAAGATGAGAATAAGCGTAATGATTGGATTAAAAACAAAAATATGAAGGCTTTTTGCCTTGTTAATCCGGCTTGGGCTATCGCGGAAATTGATATCCTAATCCAGTCTCCCGTTGATTACCAGACAGCTATTAAGCATTGCCGTCGTATAGGAGTCAAGGATATTTCAGTGCCGGTTATTTCCATTAAAGACCTGATCAAGATGAAACAGGCCTCTGACCGGCTGCAAGATAAAGAAGATGTGAATAATCTCAGGAGAATAATAGCTGATGAAAAAGAATAAAGGATTTCGTTATTATTTAACTGATGAACAGATACTCGAGTACCAAAAGATCCCGCCATACAGAAGACTGCTCTGGCTTTATCAAGGCAACGTCTTCAGAAAATACTATCCTAAAAGCACCATTGCCCTCCAGGAATCATTCCGAAAATAATATGTCAAGCGGATATGCGTTTAAATTCTGCCTCTATTTGTAACTGTTTTAGTTCAGCAGTTGATAAATACATGGCAATATTCCTTTATAATTTAACTACATTATTCCTTTTGCCAAGTGATTTGGTCGCATTACGGGTATCGATGACTAATTTAGCATTGGCAACCAGCCACTTGTAATCGATAGCCTTGTGCCTGGTAATAACAACAACCGCGTCTACAGACTTTACTATGCTTTTCGTCAGGGGCACAGACTTCATCGGGACGCCTTCATGGCCAAGATTCGGGATAAACGGGTCATGATAGTTGACTTTGGCGCCCTTTTTCTGCAGGAGCTTGATGAAATCTATAGCCGGCGATTCGCGGACATCATCTATATCATTCTTGTAAGCCACTCCCAGTACCAGGATCTTGGCATTTTTCACTGATTTACCTTTATTATTCAGGGCATCATTGAGCTTGTTGATGACATATTCAGGCATGGACCGGTTGATCTGTCCGGCCAACTCGATGAATTTAGCATCATACCCTTCCAATCGTACCCGCCAGGATAGGTAATGCGGATCGAGAGGGATGCAGTGACCCCCTATTCCAGGTCCTGGATAGAATGGCATGAATCCGAATGGCTTGGTCGCTGCGGCATCGATCACTTCCCAGACATTGATGCCAAGCTTGTTGCAGATAATGGCCATTTCATTGACCATGCCGATATTGACCGAGCGGAAGGTATTCTCCAACAGCTTGACTGTCTCAGCTACCCGGGTAGAGCTGACCGGCAATACTTTGTCGATGGCCTGACTGTAAAGAGCAACTGCCAGCGCGGTACATTTCGGAGTATAGCCGCCTACTACTTTGGTAATATTCTTGGTGTTGAACTGGGGATTGCCCGGGTCCACACGCTCAGGCGAAAAAGCCAGGTGGAAATCACGGCCAGCTTTGAGGCCTTTAGCTTCCAGCATAGGCTGCATTACTTCCTCGGTGGTGCCAGGATAGGTAGTGCTTTCCAAAATGATCAGTTGGCCCTTATGCAGGTACTTGGCTATTTCTGTAGTAGCAGCTAAGATATAGGAAATATCCGGGTCTTTGGATTTGCGCAAGGGAGTCGGGACACAGATATTGATCGTATCTATGTGCTTGAGCACGCTAAAGTCAGTAGTAGCCCTAAGCTTGCCGGCTTTGACCAGTTCCCTGACTTCTGCTGAAGGCACATCCTGGATATAAGAAATGCCTTTGTTGATGCTGTCTGTTTTGCGCTGATCCACATCAATGCCAGTGACATCAAAACCGACCTTGGCCAGTTCCACGGCCAGGGGCAAGCCGACATAGCCTAGCCCGATTATACCAGCTTTAGCTTTTTTCTCCAGGATCTTTTTCAGTCTTTCCTCATGCATCTTATTTTCCTCCAGTAATGAACCAGTGAATAGTGCGGCGCAAGCCTTCATCAAAGTCAACTTTCACTGAATATTTTAATATTTTTTTGGCTTTGCGGATATCAGCCAGCGAATGTTTTACGTCGCCGGGGCTGGCCGGGCCAAATTCCGGTTCCAGGGTCATGCGCAGGATCCGGGCTATTTTTTCTGCCAGCTCAAGTACAGTATAGCGTTTGCCGCAAGCGACGTTAAACACTTCGCCTGATGCGTGGGGAGCGGTACAGGCCAGGATATTGGCTGATACTACATTGTCAATATAGGTAAAGTCACGGCTTTGCCGGCCGTCACCATTGATATGCGGTGATTCCCCCTTGAGCATGGCACTGATAAACTTTGGGATTACCGCGCTGTAGAAGCTGGTCGGGTCCTGTTTGGGGCCAAAAACATTGAAATAGCGGAGACAGACTGTCTCCAGGTTGAATATTTTAGCGAAATTGCGGCAATAAAACTCTCCGGTCAGCTTGGCAGTGGCATAGGGAGATTGGGGATTAGAGACCATAGTTTCTACTTTGGGTAATACTGGTGTATCGCCATAAGCAGAGCTCGAAGCAGCATAGACTACACGTTTGACTTTATGATCGCGGGCAGCAAGCAGGACATTTAAAGTACCTCCCACATTTACTGCATTGCAGGTAGCTGGATCAGCGACCGACCGGGCCACTGAAGGCAAAGCTGCCTGGTGCAAGACATAATCTACGCCTTTGACTGCTGCGTTAACAGTTTTAATATTACGGATATCGCCTTTGATAATATCTATCTTGGAACGAAAGCCGGCAATATTTTCTTTTTTGCCTGTCGAAAAATTGTCCAGTATACGGACTTTATGCTTTTTATTGAGCAGGGCTATGGTGATATTGGAGCCGATAAAACCAGCCCCGCCTGTAATCAAGAACTTTGACATATTTAAAATCCTTTGTGATTACACAGATTTCCAAGAAAGATTACACAGATTAGAACTAGTACGATTACCCTGATTCGACCAAAAGCTTGTAATCGGTGTAATCATTTTATCAAATATAGCAGATATTCCAGTTTTGTCAAGGGGAGATAACCTTAAGCGCGCTTTTTCAGGACAATGAAATACCGCTTGAAATTATCACTGATGTCTTCAGCGAGAAAGGTAATATGTTCTTCATGGGCCACGAACAAAACCGGTTCCCGGATCCCGTTATTATCCAGGGCAAATAAATTCTTGATGCTGCTGACCGCAACAGGCACGGTCACCTCGGTACAATCCTTACCGGCAATATTAGTGACGCTAACTTCCATATAATCACCATGATCAACAAAAGCCAGGTCACAGTGACAGTCTGAACCCAAGGCCTGCTTTTGGACAGAAAGGAACGGCTTGGCGCTGGTTTTTTCCTGGTCATTGGTACATTTGAGCAAAGCAGAAGAGATACGTCCTTTTTTAATAACCACAGCAGATATTGAATTACTGCACATATTGACTTCAAAATAACGCTGCTGGCAGCGCTCATTAGTATAGCGGATAGTTTGTAATTTGCTGGTCCGGGCACGATTGATGACAAACAAGACCTGCTTTTCATCGGCCAGGTGGTCATATTGTATCACTTCGACCCGCGGCTGGTAGCTGCAGTTGACTGCCCGGCTGACTGGCTTGACATTGAGCCGGTCCAGGAGATATTCAACCAACCCTTCATTGGTCCAAATATTGTCGTTGGCTAACCAGGGGATATAGCCGAGATATACAGCCTTACCCCTGCCGTTTTTGAGAATATAGCCGCAATTAATTTTCTTGCCCCGATAGACAGCCTGCGCTAACAAGTCGGCATTGTCTTGGACAAAAACATGGACCAGGGTTTTATGCGCCCGGCAGGTAAATTTGTTTTTATCCAGCATGACCCGCGTTGATTCAGCCAAGGCTATCCTTTCCGTGCGCGGCGAGCCAAAGGCTTGTTTTAATATCGTATATGGTTCCATATTCTCATCCAGGACCGGGAGCGTGCCGGTGAGCACTAGGATACCGCCTTTATTAATGTAAGCTGCCAATGTGCGCTGGGTAGCGCGGTCCATCCATTCATAGCCATTGGTAAATATTATTTTATGCTTTAATAATGAGTTAAGATTGTCTTCCTTGAGGTAGGCTAATCCGCTTTCAGTATTATTCCTGGAAAGCAGGCGCAAGAATGAATCCCAGCCATAATGCACTGAACTCACTCCCCCATGCCAGGCGCCTTCCTGGCAGTAGGGTGTGTATAATCCCCAGGCAGTTGACGGCTTTTCCTGCTCCCTGACCAATGAAGGCCCTTCCTGGTTAAAGAAAGAAGTCATCTGGTACAAGGTCCAATATTTTTGGCGGAACAGGCCGCTTTGCTTAATCGGCGGGTGATGAGGATATGGCGGATAATGATTGGCATCCAGCTCTTTGGTCCAATGGTCAGTAGCAGCTGCAGTATATATATTCAAACCAGTGGCGCCGAAGGCAATATAGGCCATGGACTGGAAATAACTGGGCTGGCAGTATTCATAAGCCGGGTCGTAGAGCTTGCTGAAGCCCCAGTTCTCTTCCAGGCAAATACCGCGCGCTTTCCTGGCCAGTAGGCGATAGCGACAATAGTCTTCATGATTTTTATAGATCACACCGAGCCAATTAGTGAAGCCATACTCTGCTACCGGCGCCAGTGTCCGCGGATTATTCCGGGCAAAATATGCTTCTTTCAGGGTAGCGGTCGGGCCGGGAGGATTATAGTTAGTCAGGAACGGAATCTTGATCCCTTTCATGTATTTCCTGTATTCACTGATGATCAAGGGAATGTACAAACCGGAAAATTCTGCCCAATCCCGGTACCAGATGAGCTCCTTGATCCGCTTCACTCCGGCCCATTGGCGGGGCGGATCAATGCGTTCCCAGGATTTGTAGGCCCTGCCATATATTTTATTCAGCCGGGACAGCGACTTATATTTCTTTTTCAGGAAAAGCTGGTAGCGTTCGACCGCCGTGTCAGAATAGTCATAGGCATCAATGGATTGGCCGGCATCCGAGTAAATTCCTTCATTCAATATCTGCACGGCGACAATAGGCCCGCGCGGATATTGCCAGGGCGCCAGGATCTCCCTGGTCACGGTTTCCAGCCAGTATTGCACATAGCGCAGGAATTTCCGGTCCAAGGGCGCCGGCAGGGCATTTTCCTGCAGCCCGCTCCAGGTACGCGCCTTGCCGTCCGCATTTAGCATAGGTTCGATGCCAGTATCTTTTCCGGCCCGGACATATTCCGGCAAACCGCCGAAATTCAGCTCAGCATGAACGAATGGCCCGGGTTTGGCAATGACCCGTAATTCCAGTTTTTGGCAGATGTGCAGGAGATACTTGATATCGGCACTACCCTGGTCTTCACCGGTGAAATCAGCTTGCGCCTTTTCCGCAAACGGGTCCCGCGGCAAATGATGGCGCCAGGGGATATAGAAAGAGACGTATTTGATCCCCAGCTTTTTAATGCCGCTTAATTTCACTGCCCAGTCTGCCCGGTAGTCGCGGTAATACGGATAATCAGCGCTCAGGCAAAAATCAGGTTGTCCATCTATCTGCATTACTCCGTCGCTAATGACACTTTTCTTGGCGCGCCTATTCATCCTTTGACTGCCCCCATAGTGATCCCTTTTATAATGTATTTTTGCATGATCAGGAAAATAATGACCATTGGAATGATCGTGATCGTGGCCCCAGCCAGCAGGAGATGGTATTTACTGCCAGACTGGGTCATTAAAGCGCCCAGGCCCAGGGGCAAGGTAAAATTATTCCGGCTGATGATCAGCACCAGGGGCCAGGTAAAATTGTTCCAGTTGAACATGAAAGTAAAAATACCTACCACGGCCAGCACTGGCTTGGACAGCGGCATGATAATACTCCAGAAGATGCGGAAACGCGAACAGCCATCCAGGGTCGCGGCTTCTTCCAATTCTATCGGAATACCGACAATAAATTGCCGGATCAGAAAGACATTATAAACAGACATGCTGACCGGGATGATCAAGCCCCACAGTGAGTCATACATGCCCAGGTTCTTGGTAATAAATACCAGCGGGATCATGATCACATAGAATGGGATCATCAGCGAAGCCAGCATCAGGCTAAAGATCTTTTCTTTGAACGGGAAATTTATCCTGGCAAAAGCATAGGCTGCCAGGGCGTTAAAAAAAAGATTGCAGGCTGTCGCTATGACGGCCACGAAAAGACTGTTCAGGAACATCCTGCCAAATGGCAGCTGGGTGGTTACTTCCCGGTAGTTATTCAACGTAGCGCTTATTTTACCAGTTACCTGGTCAACAGGCAAGAGTTTTACACCGCTGGTATAGATATCCTGCGGCTGGCGCAAGGAAGCGCTCAGCATCCAGATGAATGGCAGGACCATCATTGCGGCAAAGATAGTTAGTACTAGGTAGATGAAGAATCTTGATATCTTGTCCATAATTTTTCTTAAACCTCGTTTTGGCGTATAGCGTATGGCGTAGAGCGGATAGTTTGAAGCATTTCTATACGCTTAACGCTACCCGCTATCCGCTATTCAACTTCTTGCGGAACATACTTGAACTGGACCCAGGTAATGATCAGGATGATCACAAACAAGATATAGCTCATGGCGCAAGCCAGGCCCATGCGGTAATAGCGGAACGCCTGGTTATATAAATTCAGGATATAGACAAACGTGGAATGCTCCGGTCCGCCCAGTCCGCTGGTCAACACATAGATCTGGTCAAATACCTGGAACGAGCCAATGATCGTAGTGATCAAAAGAAAAAATGTCACCGGCCGCAGCAAGGGCAAGGTAATGTTCCAGAATTGCTGCCAGGCATTAGCGCCGTCGATCCTGGCTGCTTCATAGAGTTCTTCGGGTATACCTTTTAATCCCGCCAGGAAAATGATCATGCCATACCCTGCGCCCTGCCAAACGCTCATGGCCGCAATAGACGGCAAAGCAGTGCTTGTATCATTAAGCCAATTCTTAGGCGGCAGGGAAAAACCAGCCAGGAACTGGTTAATAAAACCAATGATCGGATCATAGAGCCATTTCCATAACACCGCCACCGCAATAGCTGACGTGATCATGGGGATGAAATAGCACAGTTTAAAAAAATTCTCCCCTTTAATGCGGCTGTTCAGGAATAAAGCCAGGATCAAGGACAAAGCCAGGCCTGCCGGTACACGCAGGACAATATACTTCACGGTCACCAGCAAGGACGGCCAGAAATATGGCTGTTTCTGCGCGTTGAATAGCAGTTCAGCGTAATTTTTCAACCCGGTCCAATGCGGGGCAGACCGCATGTTCCAGTCAGTAAAACTATAGTAAAAAGAAATTATGATCGGGATCAGCACAAAAATAGTAAAATAAACTAACAGCGGCATCACGAAGAGATACCCTGTTATCCCATCTCTAACTTTCCTATTTGAGAATACCGATAATTTCATAATACTCCGAATTAATTAATCTGTCCATCGAGTCCCGGATCCGCGGGTCAAGGTTCACAATTAATAATTCCAGACTCGAAGACTCGCGACTCGCAGACTCGTGACTGCATTTATTTAGCGAAATATATCGTCACAAAGGATTCACTGATAGTGGCGAATCCGGCAATATCGCCCGGCTGGCTGCTATCATTGTAGCCGGCTAATTCTTTTTCCTGTATTTCCTGAGATGGGCTGGCCAAGTCATAAATATCCGGATCTACCCCATCTTCATTGTCTTTACCTTCACCGCCGCCGCCATGCCATTCATTACCTTCTTCGTATATCTCCCGCAAGTGGCCATTTTCTTCATGGCCGATACCAACAATTACCTTCCAGGTTTGCCCGGCAGGATTGCCGATAATAGCTATAGGAACAGCAACTTCGATAGCGGTCCATTTATCATCATCGATTAAAAATCCTTTGGTATCGCCATTTTCACCAAGTTTTCTGGCAATCAGCTTGCCGGTTTCATCCCAGATAAATCCTTTATAAGTGCCAGCGATGGCTATCGTGCAATGGAGACCCAGGTCTTCAGAAACCCGCAATTCACCGAAGGCCCCGGTAGTTGCGTCCAGCGAGTCACTATCCCCTTGCGGGAAAAATGACAAGCCGCCGTTTTGCCCTTCTTTATGGATACCGATCAACTTGAACGGCGCCCACCAAATACCAGGACGGGTAGATTTAATTAGAAAATAGACATTCTTAGCATCATACGTTACCCTGAATTCCAGCAGGTCAGCACCCCTGGCCAATTCCTGGTTCGCCGGATAGTAGTATTTACCATTGCCAGTGTCATCGCCTTTGACGTCTTTCCAGATAAATTCACTATTGGAAACACACGAGGTGTTTTCATCTACCGGCGGAGTACCGGTCCAGTCATTGATATTCTTGTCAACCTTAATTGTTTTTGGTTTGACCATATCCAAACCATAAACTGCCTGCGCCGCGAGGATTACAGCTAGTAACACCAGGAATACCACTTTTGCTTTGCGCATAAAGCCTCCTTTTTTGTCTTCGGGTCCCGAGTCCCGGGTCTGCGGGTCAAGGTTCATAATTAATAATTCCAGACTCGAAGACTCGCGACTCGCTAACTCGTGACTTTTTTATTGCTTTTCTTCAGCTAAGATAGCATCGCAATCTTTAGCCGCTTTATTAAAAGCCTCGGCTACGCTCAGCCGTTTATTCAAGGCCTCGTCAATAGCTTTGGCAATAATTTCATCGTTAATTTTGGTCCAGGATTCAATTGTCGGCTTGCTCACCGCATATTGAATCTGATCCATGAACATTCTTTTGTCCGGGTCATCCTTGAACTGGGGATGATCGATGAGCGTCTTTTTAACGGGGAAATTACCAGATATCTCACTCATCACTACCTGGTTTTCATCGAGCATCAGATAACGGATAAAATCCCAGACCGCAGGCGGATCTTTGGCATTCTGGTAGATAACCAGGCTTTCGCCGCCAATATTTGTGGCATACTGCACTTTTTTCGGGATCAGGGCTATCCCGTATTTTAGTTTAGGGAAATTGGTCTTAATACCCTCGATAGCCCAGGGCCCGTTCAACACCATGGCCACCCGGCCCAGTTCAAAAGCATTGGCGCTGTCAGTGATCAAGCGCGGGGAATACAGCAGGAGCTGGGCCCAGAGATCCATAGCTGCCAATCCTGGCGGCTGGTTAAATATGGCTTTAGTTTCAGAATCATTGAGCATCGCTCCACCTGCGCTGGCGACAAATGCCGGGAACATCCAACCGCCATAGCCATCACCTTTGGGCACGGCAAAAGCAGCGACCTTACCCGGCACATAGACTTCTTTGGCTGTCTGCAGCAGTTCATCCCAGGTCGTAGGAACTTTTTTTATCAGTTCCTTGTTATAAAACAGGGCTATGCATGTCTGGTTCAAGGGAATACCATAATATTTCTGGTCATACTTGACCATCTTCATGGCGCCGGGATAAAAATCTTTCAGGTCAAGATCGCCGCCATTGACAAAATCATCCAGGCAGAACAGGATATTATCCTTGGCAAAACGGGACACCAATCCGCTGTCCAGGTAAGAACAGTCAGGATTGGCGCCCACAGCAATAGAAGTATTGATCTTGGTATTAAAATCATCTTTGGGTACAAAAAATATTTTAACGCGGATGCCAGGATGCTCCTGGTTATATTTATTCACCAGAGCTTCAACCTGTTGTGTCCGGACCTGGTCGCCGGGAGCATAAGCCCAGAAAGTGATCTCTCTTCCTGCCGGCTGTTTGCTCCCGCACCCAGTGAGTAGTAACAATCCCAGTGTAATTATGGTTAATACTTGTCTCAAACTGGCCTCTTTTTTTATCAGTAACAGTTGTTAGGTGTAAGTTTTGGAAGTAAGTTTAGTTTAAAGTCTAAGGGTTTAAGTTTCAAACCGAAGACTTATAACCTACTTCCATACCTACTTCTACAACCTTCACCCTTTTACTATTTTGCAAACGTTACCGTCACATATGAATCTTTAATAGTGCAAAAGCCATCCGGGTCTCCGGCATGGGCTGAGGCTTTGTAGCTACCTAACTCCTGTTCTTGTATTTCCATGCTTGGGCTGGCCAGATCATAAATATCCGGATCACTGCCACTCTCATCTTCATCACCTTCGCCGCCACCGCCATGCCATTCAGTGGCTTCTTCATATACTTCGCGGAAATGGTCAGCATCCTGCATACCAGTGCCAACTACGATCTTCCAGGTTTGTCCGGCAGGATTGCCGATCAATTCTATCGGTATAGCTATTTCCACAGCATTCCAATTATCATCTGCCACTAAGAAACCAGGAGTATCAGTGCTCTTTTCACCTGTCGCCCGGGCGATAGTTTTCCCTTTGGCATCCCACATCCACATTTTATAAGTACTGGCAATACCAATGACATATTGGCAAGCTAATGATTCATCAACTTTGATCTCACCAAAGCATCCGCCCTCAGGATCCATCTCATCCGGGTCTCCCTGGCCCAACACCGTCATACCATCTTTTTCCCCTTCTTTGTGGATGCCGATGATACGATACGGAGCCCACCAATTGCCTGGCCTGGCGCACTTGATCAGAAAATACACATTATACTTATCCCAGGTGACCCTGAATTCTCTCAGGTCAGCACCCTTAGCTACATCTTTGCTGGTAGGATACGTGTACTTGCCAGGACCAGTATCATCGCCTTTGGCATCTTTCCAGATAAATTCGCCGCTGGAAATGATGGCGGTATTTTCCTGTTCAGCCGGGGTCCCGATCCAGTCATTGTCATTCTTATCAACTTTGATCGAATGACCTTTCAATCCTTCAGCTGCAAAAACTATGCTGCTGATCGCCAGCATTACTGCCAGTGTTACCAAACCAACTCTCAATTTCATGGTTCTTTACCTCCCCCTTTTTAGAATATGATTACACAGATTTCTAAGAGAGATTACACTGATTAGAGCAAGATGATTACACCGATTACAAGCTTTTGATCTAATCTGTGCCGCGCCCGCCGGCGCTTTAGTGGCGGGTAATCGCTTTACTCAAAGGTCACGGGAACGAACGACCGTTCTATAATAGCATAGCTGGCAGCATCGTTCTTTGGCCCCGCAGCTTTATAACTGCTTAGTTCTTTCTGCTGGATTTCACTGGATGGGCTGGCCAGATCGTAGATATCTGGATCTGAGCCGGTTTCTCCTTCATTGCCCTCACCACCACCACCATGCCATTCAGAGGCAAATTCATTTACTTCCCGGAAGTGGTCATTATCCTGTTGACCGATACCGACAATAAAACGCCAGGTCTTGCCTGGCGGCTGGCCGCCCAGCATTTGCCAGGGGATTGCCACTTCTACATTGTTCCAGTTGTAATCATCAATTAAAAAGCCGGCAGTGTCACTATCCTTGCCTTCTTTCCTGGCAATAACCTTGCCTTCTCCATCCCAGACAAATCCTTTATAGGTACTGGAAATACCCACAGCATATTCACAAGCCAGGCCGGGTGCCACATTGACCTCTCCCAGGCCAGGCAGAGTAACCTCTCCCTGTTTTTCCAATCCCCCTTCAACCCCGTTGGTATCAATACCGATCAAGCGGAATGGCGCCCACCAGTCACCAGGACGTGAACATTTAATGAGAAAATAAAGATTGTGGTCATCATAGGTGACCCGGAATTCCCTCAGGTCAGAAGATTTGGTAAATACTTTGCTGGTCGGATAAGTATATGTCCCGGAGCCGTTATCATCACCTTTGGCATCAGTCCAGATAAACTCATCCGCGCTAATGGCCCAGCTGTTCTCAGCAGGAGCAGTGCCGACCCAATCCCTGACGTCTTTATTTACCTTGATGTTATGCCCATGTAAGGGTGTGCCAATGGCCACCGGAATGGAACAGGATTCCTTTTTGCCTTTCTTATCCACTTGGATAACAGTAATGGTGTGTTCAGAACCTGGTTTGAATTTTTCCGATACCAGCCACACTGCTTCATAAAAACCTTTATCCGTGGCAGTCAGCGGCGCTTCTTTCATTTTATCTATCTTATACAGCATTTTATCGACTTGGCTGTGCGCTTTGGGAATAGCCATTATCTTGCATGATTTATAGACCGGAGCATTGGGTATGGGACCGACAATGTTTACCCGGTTAAAGACATTGATCTTTTTTTCCGCGGTGCCGATCTGGTCATATTTGTCAAACGCCCTGACAGAAAGTGTATATGGCCCGTCTTTTAGTGTCGTCGTATCCAGGGTCCCGATATAGGCATCATTGCCGTAAGGCTTCAATCTGATCCAGGTGTTAGCGTTCAGCGCATATTCAGCTTTCGTGATAGTTTCGCCTTTGATCACGAAGTCTAATGTTTCTTTGCCGCCATAAATATTCCCGGCAGGACTTTGGAAGGCGATCTCCGGAACATTAAAATCGATCTTTTCGCCTTCCAGGGAAATTGCGAAAATATGCACCCTGGGATCATTGGGCGTGCCCAACCCGTTCATTATTTTCTTGGGATCAATAATAATGGTCTGGGAAAAGATCGCGACTCCCGGTTGGCGGATGCCTTCTTTTTCATGATGATAGGAAGTGACAACAGCCGGCTCATCATCAAAAACAGGCTTGCCTCCCCACCAGTCAGAAAAGGCGGTCTTTTTCACTTCAGTGGTACCGTCAGTGTAGCACAAAGTAAAATCTACTTTGCTGCTGCCATTATGCATCGTCGCCAAGATATGCACTTTAGTATACCGGCCATTAGGCACTTTGAGGACCTGGCCAATACATTCGACATTGTTATTTTGCCCGTCTTCTTTCGGACCGAATTTATATTTTATTTTTTCCTTGCCCATAAAAATAAAATCACGGTTAGAATCAGGCAGTTCTTCAGCCGGGAAATCCCAACCAGTACCATCAGCGAGACTTGCCTCGGTAGAGATCATATCTGTATCAAAAGGCAGATCCACGTACAGGCCTGGTGAGTTATCAATAATAACTTTGGTTAGATTTTCGACTACATTCTTGCCCGTATCTTCGATGCGGAATTTAATGCCATGCACAGAACCGTCGTTGAGAGCAGAAGCATCCCACCTGGCCTGGTAGTTCCCTTTGCTCTTGTCAGCCATATCGACTAACGGTCCGGCATCGATAGCATATTTGACCGAGGCGATACCGCGGTCATCCTCGGCATGGACGCTCAAAATCACATTATTCATCACATATGAGCCGTCTTTGGGGCCAAACTGTACAAGCGGCGGCTCGTCAATATTATCCACTACCACGTTGAACGCCTCGGATACAGCAGTGCCGGACGAGCTCCAGGCTTTGAAAACGAGAGAATGCATGCCCTCTCCTAGCAGCTTGGTGTCCAGGTCGTAGCTGTAATAGCTGTTGCCTAATGCCTTCATGGCATATTTTTTCTCATTATCAATGACGATCTCTTTGGTCGGCCAGTCTTTGCCTACCATAAAAGCTGCTTTGACCGGGACTTTACCGGCCAGCTTCTCTTCCTGCTTGGGACTGACCACCTGGA
This sequence comes from bacterium, assembly GCA_028712895.1. Classification (GTDB taxonomy): domain Bacteria; phylum CAYTYR01; class UBA6262; order UBA6262; family UBA6262; genus UBA6262. The sequence continues at coordinate 22,859 of JAQTPL010000003.1, forward strand.
TATTGCCCGTGGTCTGCCCATATTCTTTCTGCAAAGAAGAGAAAACTTTCTTATACAATTTCCGGTCCATGGTCATCACTCCCATGGTACCCGGATCATTGATCATAGTGTGCCAGTCAAATGCAGTCCACCAAACCGTACCAGCCAGTGCCGGGACTTTATTGAAAGCATTCATGGTTTCCTTGAACAACTCTACTTGTTTCAACTGCATTGTGTCTTCTTTATAAGGCGCCCAGACACCAAACTCAGTGGCTATGATCGGCTTATCCGGGAATGTCTTATGCATGGTTTCCAAGGCAGCCAGGGTATCTTCAAAATAATCCTTGCCGTAAAATACACCGTAATACATGGTAAACCCAAGCACATCCATATCTTTCTGGCTGGGATCCTTGTCGTCACTGCCAGACGCAGATTGCGCCACAAACCTGGTCCCGTCGATCTGGTAGGCGATATCGCGCAGTTCTTTGACGAACAGGGCCCGCTCGGTCTGCCAGCTACATTCATTACAAGTGCCCCAAATACCTACAGAGGCGCGGTTATAATCCTGGTAGATCATTTCCTGCCACATCTGCCGGGCAATACCCCGCTCCTTGCGCTGGATATCAAACTCCGGCCCGCCGAACCAGTAAACCGGTATTTCTTCCCAGACCACCAGTCCCAGGCGGTCAGCCATGACCTGAGTAAAAGGATGATTAGGATAATGCGCGGTCCGGATGAAATTACAATTTGCTTCCTTGATCAGCATCAGATCATTATAAATGATCTGTTGGGGTGATTTCTTCCCCGGGACTTCCTCGCTGCCTGGGTACACTTCATGCCTGGCCAGGCCATTTAGCTTGAGCGGCTCACCGTTAAGCAGGATAGCAGCTTTTTCTTTGTTAATGGTGAATTCCCTGATACCGAATTGGGTATAATATTTATCCACCAGCTGTTTATTCTTAAGATCATAGATCTTGACCTGCAGAACATACAGATTCGGCTGGGCCGGGGTCCAGAGCTCGGGCCAATCAGCAGAGAGAGTGAAAGTGCAGGCCACTGTATCTTTGCCCAGGGCAGTCAATTCAGTATTCTGTTCGCCCCATACGGACAGGGGCCGGGACAGGTCTATTATGTCTTTGGCGCTTTCCGCCATAATATTTTTTTCAGTCAGTTTCGCTTTGTAGATGAACACTTCCACTTTTAGCGTGACATCAATTTCCGAACGGTTATCGATCACTACATTAGCCGAGAGCTGCGCTTTTTCCGGGCTGACTGGTTTTGTCCTGATATCCGTCCGCACAATATTTATGGCCGGGCAAATTTCAATATAGACATCTCTCTTGATGCCGCCATAATTCCACCAGTCCCCGATATAACAAGGTACGGTTAAGTTTCGCTGGTCACGGTTACCGGACGGTACCCAGGGGATATTATCCACCCGGACAGCCAGGGAATTTTTTTCCCCGAATTTGACATACGGGGTCAGATCCAGGACAAAAGGAGTATAGCCGCCTTCATGGCAGCCGATCCATGTGCCGTTGACCCAGACATCGGTGAAATAGTTGGCAGCCAGGAAAACCAGTCGCAGGTGTTTCCCCTCGTTTTCCTTGCTTATCTCAAAATTCCTCCGGTACCAGACTCCGCTTTCATAACGGTCAGGAGCAGGATTTTCAACTCCGGGGATCACTTTGTTTTCCCAAGCGCTATCATCAAAGGCCGCCAGATGCCGTCCCTTGCTCTCTTGCTCTAACGCGGCAATAGTTTCTGCTGTTCTTTTTTGCAGGGTTAATTCCTGGTTCATCACCAGCCGTTCTTTCTTCCAGGTGCCGGCCAGGCTGAGCTGTGTCTGGTCCTGCTTTTCAAAACCAGGCAAAGGCAGATCATTCTGGAACGGGACGGTAATACTGTTAATAGTTCTTAATTCGAAAGTAGGCGGCTGTAATTCCGCGGCAGCCATATTAACGGCCCAGCTTATCGCTACCAGGAAAAAAATTTCTGCCCATCTACGCTTCATAAAATCTCCTTTACCATGAAGTATAATATTCTCCCCTGCGGTCACTGCCAAAAACATTAATATGTATTCTGCCTCCAACAGCCAATCCACTCACCGTATCAGTAGAACGGCAATACCACCAGCCCACATCGTCATCGTGCGGCTCTGGAAACGGTGTATAGCCAGTTAACCCTTTGTGATAAACGTTTCTTCTGGTTTTCATCCAGGCATTAGGCGCAGGGCCAAGGGTGCAATTAGGAATATCTTCAATATAATTTTTAAAATCATCTTGTATTTGAAAGGCATACCCATCAGCACCATCCAGAGATCCCGGGTTATCAGGATCAATAGCTATGACCAGCGGGAAATGCTGAGCATCTGCATAGTATATGCTTATCGCTGACCGTATTATCCCTAGATTTCCCTTCGTGTTTGCTTCTTTGGAACGTTGTATAAAACTAATATAGCGGGGTACGGCGATACCTGCTATGATGCCAATGATAGCCACAACGATCATTAACTCCACTAATGTAAATCCTGTTCTTTTTTTAAATTTTAAAAAGGCCATATTTATGCTCGACTTTCTTATATATTCTCTTTTACCATGAACTATAATACGTCCCTGTATTATCTGTCCCCTCGACATAAACAAAAAACTTGCCCAGGTAAGCAAGTCCTCTTATTGTATCAGTGGAACGAAAATACAACCAGCCAACATTATTAGAACCGGGATCGATCGGGCCAGGGGAAGCTATCCCCAGGTGGTAAACATCAGACCGGGTGTGCTGCCAGGGCAGTGACGGTTCAGGGCCGATCTTACATTCGGGAAGCTCGTACACATATTGCTGGAAATCGTTGTGTATCTCCCAGCCTAAACCGTCATTAGTGTATAAACTCTGTGCGTTAGCAGGGTCGCAGGAAATAAACAAGGGATAGGATTCCGTATCTGCATAGTAAAGGCCTAACGTTGAACGTAACACACCCAGGGTACCCTTAGTAGCCCCTTCTTTGGCCCGTTTGGTGAAACTAATATAGCGGGGTATGCCAATACTTGCCAGTATACCGATAATGGTTACGACGATCATCAGTTCAATCAAGGTCAGGCCGTTTTTGTTTTTTACTTCTGAAAATGCCATATCCGGACACTCGACTCTCTTATGATCAGCTCTGTGGGCAACACTAAATGCAATGGCTTATTTTCTTCCGGGTTCTGCTCGATCAGGAAACTGGCAGCTTCTGTTCCCAGCCTGAACATCGGCTGTTTCACCGTGGTCAAAGGAGGAACCAGATGAGCCGCTATGTCAATATCATCAAACCCGACCAGGGAAATATCTTTAGGCACCTGGAGGTTGCTTTCCTTGACTGCCATCAGCGCGCCTTTGGCCATGAGATCGTTAGCAGCAAATACCGCGGTTGGCCTGGTGGGCTGGATCAATAAATGCAGCATCGCCTGGTAACCGAGGTCTTCCTTATAATGGCCACAGACAACCAGGTTCTCGGAAATAGGTATCTTTTTATCAGCCAGCGCCTGGCGAAATCCAGCTTCGCGTTCGCGAGCGTCACCGCGTTCCGGCGGCCCGGCGATGAAACCGATATGCTTATGACCCAGGTCAATCAGGTATTTGGCTGCTTTATAGGCCCCGGTATAATTCTCGACATCCACAAAACTACTGCCTTTAAAGCCCCTGCTGGCGCCGATCAGCACGAAAGGCACATCAGCTTCCCTCATCTTTTTGACCAGCACAGAGTTCTCCGGCGGAGCCAGCACCAGGAATCCCTTGACGAACTTGCCGAAATACCAACTGGTGATCCTTTCCACAGCATCTTCTTCCTGGGAAGTGACATTCAGGATAACCAGGTTATAAGAACATTCATCCACTATTTTCTCTATGCCCTGCAGTATCTCGATAAAATAATAGGTAGTAAATAAATGTTCATACTGGATGACCAGGGCAATGGTTTGGGGAGATTGACGGGAAAGATTAACCGCGGTAAGATTCGGATGGTATTTAAATTTCTTGATCAGGTTGAGTATTTTGGAACGGGTTTCGGATTTGACATACGGATGGTTATTAATGACCCGGGAGACTGTCATCTTGGAAGTCCCGGCCTTTTCTGCGATCGTATCGATGGTAATATTTTCTGGTTTGTTCATACGCCACCCTTTATGATACCGGTAACATATTACTAGCACAAATATACCACAAATGCTGTTTTTGTCAAGGATTATTACGGAAGGAGGGACTTAAGTAGTTTACCATAAGAACTGTTGCCAGTCAATGTTAAGAACAGTTCCAGATCAGATCGTGAATCCATAATATGCGGCACTGGACGCACCTTGAGAGAATGGCTGCGCTTCTTCTAAGGCCAAACACTCAGCTGAACACAGCAAAACGAGAAAGACACAAAAAAAATGGGCAAGCTTGCGGCGCATAATGTTTACAACCTCCTTCCGTAATTTTTTAATTCTTTTTTCATAGTGACCCGCATTTTGGGCGCGGTTTGCCGTAATCTCCCGATGCTTCTTTGTTCTTTAACGAGGGGATTGAATCCGCTAAAACCAAAAACCCGCCAGATCGTGCTGGAGAGAGCTGTTACCCATTGCCCATTCTTGCCGCGGGGAATTTCCCAGCCAAAGAAAAACGTATTGATTACTTCACGGTCGCCGGGCTGGATGCTGGTATACGGCAATACTCCTTTGGGCATGCCGGCCAAGTCATTCATCTTATTCATTTCTGCCAAGTAGCGGAAAGCTTTCTCCTCGTATTCTTCCGCTTGCTCAGGAGCCTGGTTACGCCGGCAAAAATCCGCCATCACCCGGTAAGTGATGACCATTTGTCCCGTCCCTTCCCACCAGATCAGCCGGGACCGTTTTGGATCTTTGCCCTTTTCATCAGTAAAATCAAAACCAGAGACAGCGATATTGTTAATGTCGTGCTGTACGAAAAAGTTGTCTTCGGCAGATTTAATCATTTTGACCGGGTCTAAGCCCCACTTGACCAATTCCTCCGGCCCGATGGCGGCAATGCCCCAGGTAACGGTATCCAACGCTTTGGTAGAATCAACACCAGACTCGTTATAACCGCAATGAAAGATCTGATTTTGGCGGCTATAAACAATCTCCAGCAGCCATTTCTTGATGCAGGATTTTTCGTACCTGATCTTTTTCAAGCTAAATTTGCGTTGCTTAAACAACTGCTGGTATTGGCCCGGATCTTGCTGGTATATCTGTTCTAAAATAGTAAGCACGGCATAGTTATCGATCACATTTTCCGTAGAATAGACTTTACTCCAGTTAGCCCCCCAGCCGCTGCCCATACTAACTGCTCCGCGGCTCCCGTCAGGGAATTTAAAATGCGGCAAGTCATAGGCCCAGCGGGCAATATCAAGCGCAAATTTAAGGTATTTATGAGTATGATTGATCTGGTCATATTGCAGCGCCGCCAGGGCCACCCACATATTCGGCCCGACATGTATCCTGTCGCCGTCAATACCGGCTAAAAGAGTACCTTCCCCCCAATCATCAAAACCAGTGACGCGGTAGGAATTAAGTAGTCCGTTATAGCCGTTTTTGACCGTATAAAAATTGTTCTTCAAGATCTGCAGGATCTGGTCAGCCTTACTTTTTTGATTATTGATGGTGTACATGATCACGGCCAAAGCCAGATCATAAGTAAAAGCCTGCTGGTCCAGCAGGCCTTCGTTTTGCTGATAATATCTCTGGGTAGCGTCATCAAAATAGCAACCGGATGTACCACGAAAACTTTCCACTAATCCGGTATCCGGATTACTTTGCTGATCTAAATGCAGCAGTACCGACTTGCTTAGATCAAGCAATGATTGCTGATATATATTGGCTTCTTGCGAATAAACCTGAGATAAGGACGTAGCCAGATAAAGCGATATTATAAAGATAATGAAATATATTTTGTTTACCATTTATATCCTACTGATATGCGGTGGGTATCGCCGAGGATCCCGTACGGCATCCAGGCATAATGTAAATTAAAACCAGCTATCTGGAAACCCAGCCCGGCAGTAATGCCGTTAAAATTGTCAATATCGGAAATGTTCGCCGTATCGTAACCGGCACGGACAGCCAGGTTTTGATTGATCCAATATTCCAGCCCTACATTCTCGCTGATCTTGCTGTCTTCCTTGGGTTGGTATTTCACATCCGCAGACAAGGTCAGTGTGTCGGCTACAAAAATATAGGCAGCTCCGGCCTTGATGGTTAAAGGCAAGGGATCTGTTTCCTGCACAAATTTTACCCCAGGACCCAGGTTCTGCACATTAACACCGGTAGAGAAGCGCGGCCAGAATTTATATATGACGCCAAGATCCATAGCATAACCATTAGCCTTTTCCTGCTCTATTTTCTGCTGAAATACTTTCAAGTTGCTGCCCCAGGACATTTTTGACCCAAGAGTCCTGGCATACGTCATTAAAAGCAGGCTCTGGGTACTGGAAAAAGTCCCGATCGCGCTGCCAGCCAGGTCAGTTTGGTCAATTGAGCCTGAATCAAGATACGCCAGGGCCAGACCTAAGGTACTGCCGTTCGGCAGCGGGTGAATATAGCCGACATAGCCATAGCTAATGCCTTCCAGATAATCGATATAACTGGCTATCGCCTCTTTGTGCTTGGCCCAGGCAATACCGGCAGCATTATACTGCGGCCCGTTAGCATCATCAGCGATCGCAGTGAAAGCATTGCCCATAGCGACCGGACGGGCTCCGGCTCCGAGCCGCAAGAACTGGGCTCCGGTCGTGCCGGTTCCACTGGCTCCGGTATAGGAAGGCATCGTGGTAAGGAAAGCCAGCGTAATTTCAATTGCTCTTATCAGTATGCTGATTCTTTTTCTGGTCATTAACTTCCCCTCTTATTTAATGATCGCTAATTTGCCGGTCTTATGCTTACTGTTATTGCTTTCTACTAAGAAGATATACAGTCCACTGGCTACTTTCTGGCCAGTTTCATTGGTGGCATCCCAGCTAAGCTCCCCCCGAGCCAGGTCATCGCGCAAAGTGCGCACGAGTTCGCCGGTCAGGGTGTATATTTTAACTATTGATTCGTTCATGATGTTGGTAAAGGTGATCTGGGTATGACCTAAACCGCTATTGGGTTTGTAAGGATTAGGATAGACTTTCACTTCATCAAGGTTTTCCAGTGCGCCAGCTGGCGAGAAAAGACGATAGACCCGGCCAGCGGCTAATTCACTGCCGGCTATTTCTATGGCTACCGTATGATTGTTGCGAAGGACCAATTGGCTGCCCGGGACTTCTTCCCAGTTGGCAGATCTTTCATTTAGTTGATAGATCCGCAGATTTGATTCCTGCCAACCAGATATAGCGCTGGGATAGCTGAGATGAATAGTGAGCGGTCCGCTGATCACATCGCTGGTCTTGAACTCAACGATACTGGCATCAAGTTCTTCTTCAGAAGCCAGTTTCATAGCCTGGTATAATTTGGTATCAGCAGCGCTGACCAGGGAAGTTTTTCCCTGTTGCGGAATGGTGATATTCAATATTTTGTTATTATTTTCAGGATTCTGCGGGATCACAGCCCTGGTTTGCCAATCCTGGTCCCAGGAGATGGCATCAGCACTGGTATTGCTTCTTATAATATTGTGCACGGGATATACTGGCTTGCTGGCAGAGAGCAAATTGGTATTTGAAGTTGATGTTACATAAGCTTTATTATCTGAATCCAGCGTGGCAACTACAGCTATATAATAGCCAGTACCTTCCTGTAAGCCGGAAATAGTGCAGTTCTTAGCCTGTGGATCGTTCACCGGTGAATCTGTTGCAAACTGCACTCCATCGTCTGAAATACCGGCAAATGGCGCCGTCGCATAATATATGGAAAAACCTTCGACCGTCATGACCGAAGAAGCAGTCCAGGTAACATCTAAACTGTCACCATCGTCGCTGGGAGTATCAATAACATTAAAATCAGTGACCCTAACCTGCTCTCCCTTGCCCAGGACCATGGCTTGGGCGGCATTTATCCGGCCGTAACCGTAATAATCATCCTTGCCGCTGGAACCAAGATCTTCACAAGAAGCAATGATTTTTGCTTCAATTTCCAGATTGGTCAGGCTGCGGTCACTGGCTATAATTAAGGCAGCCAAACCGGAAACAAATGGGGTAGCCATGCTGGTCCCGCTGGCACGATAATACTCGCCGCCAACAATATTAACCTCCGTACGGCACATATCCGTTCCCTTCGCCTTAAGGGAAAGGATGTCAACGCCAGGGGCGGTAACATCCACATTAGGACCGTAATTTGAAAAAGAGGCTCGGACATCGTTGGCATTGCAAGCAGCGACTGTGATCGCTTGACTGTAGTTGCCGGGGAAGAACTTTTCAGCATTGGTGTTGTTGTTTCCGGCGGCTGCCACTATGACACAATTATGATCGTAAGCATACATCAGGGCATCCTGGATCAAAAGGGAAGTACCATACCCGCCCCAACTTAAATTAATGACTTTGGCTCCGTTGTCAACCGCGTACTTGATGGCCTGGGCTAATTGGTCAGAAGCACCGGTACCGCTGTCAGTCAGGCCTTTAATGACCATGATCTTGGCCTGCCAGCACACTCCGGTAATACCCTGCCCATTGTTCCCGACTGCGGCAATGATCCCGCTGAGATGCGTACCATGACCATGCGTATCCATAGGATCATTGTTATTATCAATAAAATCCCAACCCATAGTGTCATCGATATAACCATTGTTATCGTCATCGATCCCGTTGCCGGGGATTTCACCAGGATTAGACCAGATATTGGCACTCAGGTCAGGATGTGTAGAGTCAACGCCGGTATCTATTACCGCTACAATAGCATCACTATTACCGCGGGAGATGTTCCAGGCTCTTTCTGATTGGATATTCTTTAATCCCCACTGGTCATCATACTGCTGGCCCCAGGTGCCGGAAGAACTATAATACGGATCATTAGGAACAGCGGCTATACTATATATATAAATCGGTTCTGCATATTCCACCAGGCTGCTGCCAGTGCAGGCGTCCAAGGTGTCCTGCAGATCCTGGCCATCTTTAACGGAAACAGTGAACCACCGTGAAAGTCCTTCGTCCAGAGGGGAATTCTGGGGACTCAATTGCTTTTGGCTTGAACCGCTACTTTGGGGGGCGGCGGAGAAAACCGGTTGCATTTCCTTGAGCATCGTTGCGCTTATGGAATCAATACTTGAAGAAACGTTTTGCCGGTGGCTGGAACCACTAGCTCTTAACTTGACCAGGATCTCCCCTGCCTTCCGCGGTGGTTCATTCACTGCTTGATCAGCGGCTATAGAGAACGTCGGGCTGTTTACCAGTCCCATCAGTATCGCTATTCCTATCAGTCCTCTCTTCAAGCCGCTCATTTCTGTTTCCTTCTTTCTTAAAATGAAAAACCGAGCTTTCCTGGATCTTCGATCCGAAAGCCCGGCTGGCTTGAACAGAGGTATAGCATACGATCTTCGGTAGCAACGGCTGGCTTAGAATACTGTCTTTAGCCCCTTTGGCTTTGCGTCCCCGCCTTTCGGCGGGTTTGCCTTTATCGGATCCTATTTAATTGTATGCTCGGTTTTCCTCCCTTTCTCTTAAGCTTGCCCTAAAAAACTAATGCCGACCTGTCTCTATAATATCCGACAGCTCGGCTGGCATTGATAAGTCGTGTCCATATTTCGGCGGCATGCGGCTGGCTTAAATAAGCTTGGCTTATTCTTAGCCCCTTTGGCTTTGCGTCCCCTGATTTCTCAGGGTTTGCGTTTTCGGATATGTGCATTAGTTTTGAAAGAACCGTAACAAACGTACTTCAACTACCCCACTATAAACTTAGCACGGATCAACAGTTTGTCAAGCGATTTTTTTATTTTTCCGGCGAAGGATTATTCCTCTGCTTATCCAGCTGATTTTGAGCTTTTTTGATATACTTTTGCGATTTTTTCGTTAATACTTCATCTGTCCCAATATCGATCACTTCTTGCCAATTATCGATGGCTTCCTGGTATTGGTCCTTTTTGTAATTAGACAAGCCCAGTAGGAATGATTCCTTCGCGGCGGTCCGATAAGGGGTATTCTTAATTTTAATCTTGGATTCTTCGGTCTTGGTTATATCTTCCGCTTCCTGATAGTTTGTTACCACATACGGTGTTATAAACACCATTAATTCCGTCTTTTCCTTGGTATTGCCTTGTTTTTTAAACAACCATCCTACCAGGGGAATATCTCCTAATAATGGGATCTTACTGTCAGAAACGGAATTATCATCTTTCATCAATCCACCAATCACGATGGTTTGCCCATCTTTGACCACGACGCTGGTTTTGGCTTCGCGGCTGGCCAGTATGGGAGCATTCAAGTCGACATTGGTGCCGAGGATATTCTTGATGGTCAAGAGTACATCCAGCGCTACGTCTTTTTCCATATTAATACGGGGCGTTACGACCAGTTCTATGGCTACGGTCTTATAGTCATAGCTCTTGACGATCTCGCCGCTGACGGAAGCATCTGTTTTGACAAAGCTCACGTCTTTTAAAACAGGGATCTCTTCGCCTACCCTGATCGTCGCCTGCTGGTTGTTACTGGCCAGCACTTGGGGGGTGGACAGGATGTTCGTTTTTTGGTCGGTGGCCAGCATTTGTATTAAGGCGGATAGCGTTTTTGCGCTGTTAACCACCGAATATTTAATCCCGTCGCCGACAAAACTGGACAAGCCGAACCCTTGTGTAAGTGTTCCGGTTATATTTGGATTGTGCTCTCCCCAGCCCTGGATATAACTCCATTCCAGACCGAATCTATTTTCTTTGTTCAGGGTTACTTCCACTAATAAAGCCTTGATCAGCACTTGCGGGGTCCGCACATCCAATTGATCCAGCAAACGCTTAATACGCGCAAAATTCTGGGTGGCAGTGGTGATGATCAAAGCATTCGTCCGGTTATCAGTGACCATGTTAATATTACCGTCGATCAGGGAATTAGCCCCAGGCTTGAGCATTTCCCCTAAGATCTTGGCCATATCTTCGACCTTGGAATTCTGTAAAAAAAAGACCTTGGTATTATCACCGCTTTTAGTCGATTCCTTATCCAGCCGGCTGACCAGTTCTCGTACGACGTCTATATTACTCTGGTTAGTTATTACGATCAAAGCGTGTAAGCGGGCATCGGGAACAATTTCCAGGTAATTTACGAGGCGGGGTTTGCTGCCCATGAGAATATTTTTAATTTTAGCGGCTAAAGCGGTCTCTTCAGCATTGTGCAGGCTGATTATCTCTACTTTAATTTTGCCGCCATAAACCTGTACATCCAACTGCTCCAAGACTTTCATTATTTTCCTGATATTGGAAGCTACATCGGTCAAGATCAGAGCATTGGTGCGGTCGTCGGTCATCATGTTGCCGGAACGCGAGATCAAAGGCTGGAGATCATTTTTGACCTCCGAAGCTAAGATATACCGCAGAGGAATGATCTGGGTAATCACCCGGTCGCCATCCGCCAAATTGGTACTTCCAGTCCTGATCTCTATGCTCTTCTGCGTGGCTTCAGTCTGCGTTACGATCTTGATTACCTTATCATAACGCACCATGGCATAACCCTTGATCTCCAAAATGGATTGTAACATATCCAAGGCTTCATCCACGGGTATTTTTTTGTTGCTGATCACGGTTACGGGACCACGCACATTATCACCCAGGATGAAAGTCAAACCAGTTACATCACTGAAAAAATTAATTACCAGGTTGATATCAGTGTTCTGGAAATTAAGGGAAATCAAGTTACTGCCGTCTTCCGCAGTAATAGTTGAACTGGAGGTTTCGATCCCCTTAGATCCATCACCCGGGATAACAACGCCAGTATCCGGGGTGCTCGCTATTCCCAGCGAAGGAGTAGCCTCAAGCGCTGGAGATACAGCCGGGGCTTCCTGAGGAATGATTACCTCCTCCCCCAAAGGTGCTGCTGTTTTATCTGTAGAAGGAGTCGGGACCGCCGAGGTGTTTTTAACCGGCTGCACCGGTTGGCTCGGGTTTTTCCGGCGCGACGGTGGTCCAGATGACCCAGGCTGATGCGGTGGGAGGGCCTCAACAAAATTCACTCCCATAGGTTGGTTCCAAAGATCCTGGTCAGGCACCGGGTTCTCCGCCCAACCGATACTACTCATACCTAAGACCAAGCTGCCAATAGCCATTATTTTAATGAGCTTATTTGTTTCCAATGCTTCCTCCTAAGTATTTACGGATTGACCCCTACTTTCAGAGTAATGTTGAATTTCCCTTCGTCGCTTAAAGTGACTGTCTTATTATCGGCATCTATAACCGTAACCTTGATATCGCTGATGATATCACCGACCTGGTAGTTTCCTCCTAAACTGGTGCGTCGGTCAGTGATCAGAGCGCTGTATTTTTTACCATTATACACTATCCCGCTAAGAAATAGTACTTTTTGTAGTTCCTGTTTTTTGGCTTCCAGCTGCTTTTGCTCATCGGCGGCTTTCAACTCTGCCTGCCTTTGTTCTTCAGCTAAGCGGGCTTTTTCCAATTCCGCCGCACTGCCGCCAAGGCCTTTAATATCCCATAATGGTTTGAAGATATTGCGCTGGATTATAGGCTGGTAATAAGCAATGGACTCAGCCTGGCCCAGGCGCGGGACCAGTATACTTAATCCTATCATTAAACACGCCAGGAGCAGTCTTTTTAGGCTCATTTTTTCTCTCCCGATGTCATAAAAACAGTGGAGACCAGGACCTGGTTTTTCAGGACAGCCGGCGTATCAAAATTGTTATCTATCTGTAATCTTTCTATATTCAATAAATAGCCGGTTTTGGTTAAATTATAAACAAATTTTACCAGCCCGTTGATACTGGAGTCAAAATTGACCTGGATCTCTAATATCTGATAATCTTTTTCATCCTTGACCGGTAAGGGGGTGAAACTGGTGATCTGCACACCTTCCACTTTTTGGCTCAGTTTTTCCAATTGCCATAAAACTTTAGCCGCATATTGTTCTATGTTACCATAATTCGCGGTGGCGCTTTGCAGGCGGGTTAAATCCTTCTGTAAAACCTCTTTTTTCCGGAGTAAAGCGCGGCTTTTTTCCAGTAATAATTTCTTGGCATTGATCTCTTCATTAACGACAGACCATTTTTTGTACGCTGGCTCCAGAATCAGGTTATAAAGGGTCGCGGCAACCACCGTCGCCAAACAAATGACCGATATTACTTTTTCCCTCTTTTTTAAAATCATAATGTCCTTATGGATTCCTGACACTGCATTCTATCTCAAATTCTACCAGCTTGATATTCCCCAGCTTATTCTCCCGTGATCCTTTGTTGACCACATTCTGAAAATATGGCGATTTCTCCATCGCCATGACTAAAGTCGCAACCGGCGCGTAATGTTCGGTTTTGCCGCGCAAATTAACCTGGCCTTGCCGGGCAAACACTAAGTGTTCAATATAGACATTAGCGGGAGCCAGCAGGCTTAACTGCCGTAAGGCGTCCAGGAAGAACTCTGCCCCCTGGCTCCTTTCCTGCAGGAGTTGTATCTTGGCCTGTAATTCCCTGGCCACTGTTACATCAGGCTTAATAGCCGCGAGCTCACGATCCAAAGCCGCTGCCTCCAACTGTTTTTTCTCCATATTCGAGTAACCCTTTAAGCCAAAAACCAATAGCGTTAAAACTGCTCCCAACGCGGCTGATAGCAGGATTTTTTTCCGCTGTTGCTGTTTTTTGGCCAGGGTAAATTTCTTGGGCAAAAGGCTTAAATCCAACTTGGCCTGGCCACTGCCCTGACTGGTCAATCCAGCTGCTACCGGAAAATAATATCCCGGGATCCCGTCACTCTTTATTGTATTGACACCAGGCAATGGAAAAGGATCAAAATATTCTACTGGCAGGCTCAGTTTGCGGCCCAGGTATTCGGCCAGCCCGGCCAGCCGGCTGCCGCCACCGCTTAAGAGCACTTTTTCTACTTTTTCTTGCTGCCGTTCAGCATGGAACGTTTCGAAAGTATGGCTAATCTCCGTGCGTAATAGCCTGCCCCATTCTTCTCCGATCACGCGTAAATCGTTTTTTTCAAAAAGCTGTCCGTTAAACTTCAGTTGCTCAATTTCGGTCAGGCTCAGATTTAGCTCATCCTGCAGCATATGATCCAGAGTGAGACCACCGACCGGGGCACTACGCGAAAATTTAAGCAAACCATTTACCAGGATATTGATCTCTGTACTTTGACTGCCAATATCCAGCAGAGCCAGAGTGCTCTTATCCGCAGGATATTTTTGGACAAAAGCATTGTAGAGGGCTACGGCGCTGAGGTTAATGCAATCCGGCTCCCAGCCCAACTCGCAAAAAAACTGCATTTGACGGTCAATGATGTCCTTCTTGACCACCACAGCCAGAATCTCGCTCAGGTGATCTTCCCCCTGCTCCTTAGTGTCGAGCACTTGGTAATCCAGATGCACTTGGTCCAGGGCAAGCGGAATCAGTTTTTCTATTTCAAACGGCAGCATATGGCTGATCTCGTCCTGGTCCAGCGAAGGCAAAAACAAGTATTTAAAGATGGCTACGTTTCGCGGGATAGCAATGAAAAGTTTGCCGGTCTTGAGCGACGGGTCATTTTTCAGAGCATTAACGATGAATTCCTTAATGAAAGCGGCCCGGCTTTCTTCATTAAAGGCGATCTCCAGCGGGATCTTTTCAAGAATAACTCCCTGGAGATACCAGCGAGCCCAAGATCTCTTTAGCACTACTAATTTTATATTTTGTGTCCCCAGGTCCAAGCCTGTTATTACGTTGTGCCTAAGCATAAGAGTTTAATTTTCTTTCCAATACTTTATTTTAACTACTTTTTTGATCGGGTCATAATGCAGAAAAACAGTGATCTGCCTGGCATTGTTCGTTAAGCTGCCGACCGCGGTTATTTTATAAGACTCGCCGCGATAACAAATTCTATCCCTTAAGACCGACAGGACCCTGGAACCAAGCATATCAGCGATATTGTTTGAATCCAAAAACTGGTCATCGGCGGTCCCGGCCAGGCAGTCATTCCCCAACCGGAAACTGTTTATTTCCTTGATCTTATTTTCAGTCATGCCGGGTAGAAGCCGCAGCACCTCCGGGGGAGCTGCATTGATGTTGATCTTACCACTGCTGTACACAGTAGCCCAGGCCGCCAATTTGGTTAGGCTTACCTGGTCCAGTCCTGCCAGCATCAATTCCTGCAGAGTGTCTAAACCGCCGCGCTTATCCCGCCAATTGAAAATAAAATCAGCCAGGTTGCCCACAGTGTTAATCCCGTTATTATTCAATAATTGATGCAACTGCTCTCGCGAACAGGTATTAATATTCAATTTTCCTTCTTCGTTATCAAGGACCACTCTATATGAGCCTTCACCCAGGTCCCCAGTCAGGGTCACGGGGAAAGTTTCCGGCGTATTCTCCTTGAGCAAGATTGTTTTTTTCAGGTTATCTATATAATTTATCCCTTGTGCCACGCCGCCCCGGGCCAAGGCAAAAGCTTTCAAAGTTTCCACTTGGTAACCAGCGATCTTGGTCTGCAGGCGGGAAACATATATGAACCCGCCTACGATTGATTCCAGGATCAACACCACCCATAAGACCAAGATCAGAGCGATGCCTTTATTATTCTTGCGTCGCTGGGATTTATTTAACATCTTCTGACCATATGGTTTCATTAGCAAAAATCGGGACTACGGCGCTGAAAGTTCTTTCTGACAAGGATTTCTCTTCCGGCCCCTTGACTTTTATAGTCACTGCCACAGCTTGCGGCAGTTTCTTGAACACCGTCATATCCCAGGTGTCCAACCATTGTTGTCCATCATAATATTTAAGCTTCAGCCCGCTAACTAAAGGCGCTAGTTTAGTGCTGGTTTCCTTTTCACTATCCGCGTCTGGCCACGGTACTATTTCCGACCGGTTAAGCCCGTTCTCAAGGTAGTATTTTACTTCGATCGCGCCATAATCCTTGCCTGCCGGCCTTAATTGGGCATTACTGGTGATAAAACTAAAGTCGTCTTTCCCGGTAGTCAGCCGGCCAAAAGCCCCGCGCAAATCAGCGCTGATCCTTTCCAAGCTTACTAAACCGTTTTGATACATTTCTAACTGCCGGTAAGCCTTGCGGGAGTTACCAATAGCCGCCGAAGACGTAAAATATACCGTAGTTATGACCAGCGCTATTATCACGCTGGTGATCATCAACTCTATCAAGGTAAACCCAGCCTCAATAGATTGCCCGTAAGGTATCGATCTGTAATTCTTTTTTTGAGCCATGTTCTGTCCAAGAAATTATTATTACTTTTTTTTCCAAATCAGCGCTTACGGCCTGTGCCTCCACATTAACCTGGAATTTATCGGAACTGATCTCATCGTTTTCTGCTGTAAAATCAGGCAGCACTTCCAGGTAATAATAGCCTTTCAGAGACGCCAAGCTAAGATTACGCGCTGTTTCATTATGGCGCAGTGCCGCGGCCTGCGACTGGATCAAGACCACCAGTCCGATGGAAAAGATAGACACTGCCAGTAAAACTTCTATCAATAAAAATCCACTATTGGATTTAATCCTCGGCATGGTCAAACACCTCCACCCGCCCGGTCAACCCGTTGAACTTGATAGTGTATATATCTCCCACCTCATTCGCCAGCTGGACGTCCATATTATCGGCCGAACCATTGGGGTAAACGAAAAAATATGGCCGGCTTAGCTTTTTAAAATAAACCCCGTTAGACAGTATTCGGTCCTTGATCAGCGAGGTTTTGATCTCCTGGAATCCTATTCCCGGCAATTCTTGTTCCAGCCGGTAACTACCGCTTGACTGGTCACAATATATCTTGTATTTATTCTGCCGGTTTACCGCCGCCTGGTAAGCATAGCGCAATGTTTCCGCCAAATCCTGCGTATCTGTTCTGAGCTGGGTCCCGGCGTACATCTTGCTTAAGGTCGGCATGGCCACCACCAACAGTATCGCTATTATCGTGACCACTATAGATATCTCGATCAGGGTAAAGCCAGCCAGTTTATTTAGGTTTTTCCGTCCAGTTGCCAATATCATCCCCGCCGCCTTCCGCGCCATTCGGCCCATATGAATACAGGTCATAATCAGTATTATGAGTGCCAGGGCAGACGTACACATAATTATTTCCCCAAGGATCCTGTGGAACGTCTTTTTTCAGGTAAGGGCCGGTCCACTTTTTTAAGTTTCCCGGGTTACTGCGCAGACCCTGTAATCCTTCGGCATTAGTGGGATAACGCCCATTATCTAGTTCATAGGAATCCAGGGCCATGCCAATAGTCTCGATCTGCAGCCTGGCGGCGGAATTACGGGCTTGTTCGGTTTTGCCGGTAAAACGCGGCAGGACCACAGTCACTAATATGCTGATGATCACCACCACGAGCATAATCTCTATCAAGGTAAACCCCTGTTTATTATTTAGTTTCATCTTAACTCCTTAATGATCAACTCAAACTCGCTTTATTTTATCGCCCCGCTGATCTCAAAGATCGGCAGCAGCATCGCTAAAACAATAAAACCGACAACCAATCCCATGCCCAAGATCACCAGGGGTTCCATTAAACTGGTAGCGATCTTCACGGTGTTTTCCACTTTTGTTTCATAGGCATCGGCAGCTTTTAGCAAAGAATTCTCCATGCTGCCCACTTCTTGCCCGGCGGCCACCAGATCGCTTAACACGGTCGGAAATACCTTGCTCTTGCTTAGCGGTTCAACTAATCCTTTGCCCACTTTGATCTCTTCATAAATACGGTCGATCTCTTCCGTAATGACCGTATTACCTACCACTTTCTTCACCATCTCCAGGGCATTGATGAGCGGGATGCCGTTGGCCAACAATATTCCCAATGTCCTGGTAAAACGCACGACCATTTCTTGTTGCATGATCTTACCGATAATAAATATTTTTAATTTAAACCGGTCAAACTTCTTGCGGCCGGCAGCCGTGTCCAGGTACCGTTTGACCAGGATGAAGGAGAAGATGATCACCAAAAGGAAAAGCCACCACCAATGTTGCAAAGCACTGCTCAAAAAGATCAATATCCTGGTCGGCAAGGGTAAAAGCTGTTCCATGTCCTGAAAAATCACGGCAAAACGGGGTATCACGAAAACCAGCAGGAAGGTAACTGTCGCTAATCCCACCAATAACATGGCCGCTGGATAGGCCAGGGCAGCTTTGATCTTGTTCATTAAATCCTGTTCTTTCTCTTGATACTGCGTGACCCGTTCCAGGCTGGTTTCCAGTAAACCGCTAGATTCACCGGCCTTGATCAAACCAATATACAGCGAATTAAAAACCTGGGGATATTTACTGAGCGCTTCAGAGAAAGAAGTCCCTTTGTGCAACTGGTTGTTTAGGTCTAAAATGATCTCTTTCAGGTTTTGGTTTTCCGTCTGCTTAAAAGCTAATTCCACGGCCTTGGCAATAGGCAACCCGCCTTTCAGCAGGTCAGTCAGCTGGCGGGTAAAGATCAACAGGTCCGAGGCGCCGATCCTTTTCCTGAGCATGAAGCTCTTGCTTCTGCTTTTTTCCTCGGTTACGCTAACGGGATAAAAACCCCGGCTGTGAATATGCTCCACCACTATTTTGTCATTATCAGCTTCGATTATATCGCTGATCAATTCTCCGGAAATACTTTTGGCGCTATATTTGAAATATGGCATATTTAGGTTACCCTAAGCACTTCGTCCAGGCTGGTGACTCCCTGCAACACTTTGCTCCATCCATCCATGCGCAGGGTTTTCATCCCCAGCGCAATTCCCTTTTCCCTGATAGTGCTGACTGCTCCCCGTTCCAGGATCACTCTTCTAATATCGTCGTTGATCATCAATAATTCATAAATACCGGTACGCCTCTTGTATCCCATATGATTACAGTGATCACAGCCGTCTTCAGCGGCCCGATAAATAGTCAAGTTTTGAGAATTAGCAGCGTTTACTTCCATTTCGTCCAGGATCTGCTGGTCAGGATGGTACGCTATCTTACAGTGGGGGCATAATACCCGGACCAGCCTCTGCGCCAAAGCCGCTTCCACTGAAGAAGAAACCAGGTATGGAGCGATACCCATATCGATCAAGCGGGTGATCGCGCCGCAGGCATCATTGGTATGCAGCGTGCTGAAAACCAGATGCCCAGTCAGGGAAGCACGGATAGCGATCTCCGCTGTTTCCGGATCCCGGATCTCTCCGACCATGATTATATTGGGATCCTGCCTTAGGATCGAACGCAACCCTTCGGCAAACGTCAGGCCGATCTTGGGCTTGACCTGGATCTGGTTTATGCCTCCTAATTGATACTCTACGGGATCCTCGATGGTAACGATCATTTTCTCCTGCGAGTTGATCTTATTCAAGCACGCATAAAGTGTGGTTGTTTTCCCGCTGCCTGTCGGCCCGGTCACCAGGACTATGCCATGCGGTATCTTGATCAATTTTTCGATGTTCTTCAGATCGCTCTCCTGCACCCCCAGCTGTTCCAACCCCAGCAACACCCGGTTGCGCGGCAATATTCTCAGGTCCACGCTCTCGCCCCAAATGGTCGGAATG
This sequence comes from bacterium, assembly GCA_028712895.1. Classification (GTDB taxonomy): domain Bacteria; phylum CAYTYR01; class UBA6262; order UBA6262; family UBA6262; genus UBA6262. The sequence continues at coordinate 42,402 of JAQTPL010000003.1, forward strand.
GTGGAGATGCGGATATCGATCTCTTCTTCCTCGAGGCGTAGTTTTATGCGGCCATCCTGCGGCAGTCTTTTTTCCGCGATATTTAATTCAGCCATGATCTTGATCCGGGAAACTATCGCGGCCTCAAATTGTTTGATGGCTGCCGGAGCAGAGATTCTATGCAAGACACCGTCTATGCGATAGCGAACTCGCAGTTCGCCTTCAAAAGGTTCAATATGAATGTCGGTGGCGCGGCTGTGATAAGCATCGACGATCAACTGATTAACAAATTTAATGATCGAGGCTTCATCGCCTTCTGCCTTCTTTTCCAGTTCCGCCAATTCCGCAGTAGTAGCAGTATGGATAATCGTTTCTGTCCCCTGGGTCCGGGCGATATCCTCCATAGTGTCTGCGCCAATACCGTAATATTCTTCTATCGCTTCTTCAATCTCCTTGCTGTTGGCCAAATAGATCTTGATGTTCTGCCCTATCAACAGCCTTAATTCATCTTGTAATTGAATATCCAAAGGATCAGAGACAGCAATCAGAATAGTGCCTTTCTCTTCCCGTAAAGGGATGATCTTATGATGAGTCGCGTATTTCACGGATACTTTTCTCACTATGGCCAGATCCAGTTTTTCTTCACTAATCTTGATATAGGGTATATTAAAGATCTGGGAGAAAGCTTTAAATATCTGTTCTTCCTTGACAAAATTAAGGCGGAGCAAAATACGGTCTATCCGCTCGCCTTCTTCTTTCTGGATTTCCTTGGCATAGAGCCACTGCTCATCTTCAATAAACTTGTCTTTTAGGAGAAAACTTTGCAGGCTGTTTTCCCAATTAGTAGGCATTATCACCTCAGGCTCAGTACTTGATATTATTATTTCATTATAAGGATTCTATAAGCATAAAGTCAAGTAAAATAAAGTCGAGAAAACAACCAATAAATCCTTTATTTTTTCAGGTTAGCCAGCAGTCTCAGATTGGCTATCGCTACTTCGCTATATGGATCAAGAGCTAATTCATTCTGGAATTCTTTTTCAGCCTGAACTAAATTCCCTTGGCGCAGATAGATCAAACCTAAATTATTATGCACCAGTTTTTCCTGGTGATTGAGGGCCAGAGCTTGGCGCCATGCTGCTTCTGCCCCGGCCAGGTTCCCAGCCAGGTAATACATGGCTCCCAGATTATTAAGATTAAAAGCAGACGAAGGCGAAGTTTGCGCTGCGTTGCGCCAAAAAGCAGTTTTGTCCTGAAAAACCCGGTTATGTTGAATGTTCAGGCCAGCCAAAAGCACTAGGGTCAGACCAGCGCAAATGGGTTTCCATTTGACCACAGCAAAATCCCTGAACCAGTCGAGCTCCAGGCAGACCATAAGTATACCGATAAAAGCCAGGTATATTCTATGCTCGGAGAAATTGGCTGTTTGCGAGCTGCTCTGTATGAGCGACGGTGATAAATAAAAGAGGAACCAGGCCGCGCCGAATAATATATACTTGTTCCGCCTGTGTTTTGACCAGGATAGCGCTATGACCAGGAGCGACAGGCTCAATAGACCTGGCCAAAGAGGCAGGTCCCGCATGACCGGCAGGACAGATAGCCTGAACGGGATGAATATTTTGCCGAAATAGGAAAGAAGCGCGGGGCAATTCTGCCATAAAGAGCGGAAGATCTGGAAATCGGCTGTGCCGACCAGGGCGCCCAGGACTGCGGCCCGGATAAAGAGCCAGGGTAATATCACTGCACCCCAAAGAATAACAAAATAAATTTTAGCCATTAAGGACGTGCTCTTCCGGTAGATGAATTGCAGGTATAATAAAATAAGCAGAGGCGTTACGATCGCATTCTCTTTAGTAAACAGGGCCAAAGCCAGCAGCAGCAAATGAGCCAGCAGAAACAGCCATTTCCTGTAGGTTAAGTAGCGTAGGAAAGCCAGGAAAGATAACAAAACGAAAATGGTCAACAGAGAATCATTGCGGCCAGGCACCCAGGCAACTGCCTGGGCCAATAGCGGATGCGCGATAAAGACCAATGAACATAACAAGGCTAAGTTCCGCCGGTACCCGAGCCTGGCCAGGAACAAAAATAAAAGGACCCCAGCTAAAAGATGTAAAATTAAATTATCCAGGTGATAGACGAAAGGGACTGTGCCTCCCAGTAAAGCATCAATCATAAAAGAGGTCGTCAATAGGGGACGGTAATAAGAGCCCCTCAACGGCGTGTGAAAAACATCTTCTTGGAAAAACTTGGGGAGGTTGTCGGGATTACTAATATGATCATAATGATCAATAATAAGGACATTATCATCTAAATAATTAAAATCAAAAAACAAGGCCGGTAAATAAATAAAAAAACCGACCGCTATTATCCACGCGTATGGTCGCCAGGATCGCAAAAATAACCTGGACAGCCAATTCTGTTCATTTTTTTCATCATCTTTATGTTTCATATCGCTTTTAATATACCATAATTATGGAAAAACTACAGGGGGCAGTGTTAACTGCCCCCTGTAATATCGCGCTTCTTATTGTATCGTTGTAGGAGTGTCCTACGTTTACCAATATTCCAAGGTACTGCCCGTCTTAACCACTATGCCGTTAGCAGTGGCTGTTTCCGGCGCAAACCGTAAGATAACTGTGCCGCTGGCAGACGGAGTGATCACTCCTTTGATAACGGCAATATTACCGCCAGTCTCTGCCGAGTTCAAATTCGTGGCTGTGCCATTGTACGTGGTAGCATAGTCGACACTGGTATTATCTGTACCCATTGTTCCTGAAAGAGCAGCTTCAGTGCGATATGCCAGTGAGGTAAGAGCAGGTCCATTTAGCGACCAGCGCGAACCTATCGTGGTGGCCGAGCAGGTATACCTGATCAAAGCTTCAAATCTGTAGGTCTGTCCTGCGGTCACTGCAAAAGACATCCCGGTAATATCTTGGAAAGATGTCGACGCAGTGCTGGCTACATCACTGCCTAAGACAACCAAATTCCGGTAGCTGCCGCCGCCACCGGCGGCCGTAGTCTGCGTTGTGCCATCAGGGAATTTGAATCCGCCGGTCGTAGATTCGATCGTGCCGGCAACGCTGAGCTTTTGGGCTGGGGCAGTCGTGCCTATACCGACATTACCGTTTGAACTTAAGCGCAGTAATTCGGTAGTCGGGGTCTGGGTATCTACCCCATACTTAAATACCAATGAGCCAACCGGATTGGCAGAACCAGCCGCGGCTGACAGGAATACGTTCCAACATAGATATCTGCTGCTGCTATCACTGCTCTTCCAACCTTTTCCCTTAAAAAATATATAGGGAGAGAATTGATCGTAGGAAGCCGTGGCATCTGCATCGTTACCAAGAGAGAAAGCTTCTTGTTCAGTTTCTCTCGCGTCGTAGTAAGCATAGCGCACCGGGCTTTCAAATTGTCCGGCAGAATCCATGCTTTGTACCGGTTCCCAACTGCCGCCAGCCCTACGCAGGAAAAATCTTAAGGTTGGATTGTTCCAGGTAGTCGGGTCATTAACTATACGCCATTCCACTGTCTGGTCGGCAGAACCGGTCCAGCCATGGCCGAACAAATTGATTGACGGCGCATATTGACGAGTGCCGGAAGTCGCAGCAGTGTTGTTTTTCAGTATTAAGCCATCAGTGATCGTCTCCCCGGTAGCATCTTTCCTGATTTCCGCGCTGGCGCTTGGCGCAGTGGTGCCGACGCCGAGTTTGCCGTCGATCAACATGTCTCCTGCTGCAAACACTTGCGTGGCTATTGCGCATAGCATCATTGCCAGTACTAAACTTTTCTTCTTCACGTTTTCCTCCTTTGTTTTATTGGTACTCTTTTAACCTCTATAATTAATCTATCACCTCCTAATAATCCTATTTTAACTATCTTATGGCTTCATCCTGAATCCGCCAGTCTTGGTATTAACACTGCCTGCGGTCAAGCTTAACGTGCCGGTATTAGCCGTAACACCGGTAGTAGTAGCCCAGGAACTATCATACCCAGCCTCAATGTTCACGTTGATCGCCCGGTTGAAGGTCAAGGTTTCAGTAAAGTCCCCTTGTTGTACCTGGATCGTCTGTCCGGTCGTGGCCGCGTTGTAAGCAGCCTGGATCGTGCTGTAATACGTACTGCCGATCCGTACTTTATCACTGCTGCCACCACTGCTCATGGTCACATAGACATCTTTCTGCACTCCGTTGTCATAGGTGATGGTCACCTTACCTGTCTGGTCCGTAGTGTAGCCAGTGTGGTCTACCGTAACTGTGATGGTATCAGACTCAGTTGTAGTCGTCCCGCTATTAGGCGAAATATTGGTGATCCACGGCTCATTTTCAGTGATCGTCCAGTTCATGGTGCCGCCGCCGATGTTGGTGATATCTACCGTGCCTGTCGTGCCTGATATTACCACATGTTCAGGAGCAGTACTACATATTGGTTTGATATCTTTTCCTACCAGCAAGGTCACCTTGACTTTATGACTATAATTACTAGAGGTAAAAGTAATATAATCAGTGTAAATACCATTGGCCAGATTGTTCCGGCTGATATTTACCGTAATCTGAGTGCTGGATCCTGCTGACAACCCGTTGCCACTGCTGGGTGACACGCTGGTGATCCAGGAAGCATTCTTAGCCGCTGACCAGTTGATCGCTGTGCCATCCAGTGACACATTTTTAATATAGAAGGTTTTACTAGTCTCGCTGTCGACATTGAAAAGCACTTCATTAGTACTGGTCAAGAATCTCTTGCCCAAGATGATATACGATTGCCCGCCTAAGGCTATTCCTTCGTTATTATTCTCCATAACTATGGCTAGATCGCCATATCCGTCACCATTGAAATCGCCTGAATCGACAGGCTGGTACCAATCACAATCGCCGCCCTTCTCAGCCAAGAAGCTGGCATTGGCATCTGTATCCATATACACATTAGACGGGAAAGAACTCCGGCCTAGGTAGATATAGTTCTCGGAAATAGCATATGCATTACCGGCCCCGGCAATCACTACTTCATCATACCCGTCACCATTCATATCTTTGGCAATATGATGCCAAATTCCACACTCCTGGTAATATGTATAAGGTATATACTTTTCCGGGAAGGAGAAAGTCACATTAGCGTCAGCCGGTAGATTCTTGGCTGCGGTCCATTTGGTGGTAGAACCAAAAAGCGCGAAGCTGGTGCCGCCGCCACTGGATATAAGAATATCATAACAGCCATCGCCATTGATATCACCCTCTGTTCCCGGCCATGAAGGATTAGTTTCCACGCCATTACAAATTATCGGAATTGCCACATTCAGATTGTTATATACATCCAAATCTGATCCCCAGGTAGATTCTTTGCCAGCTTTACCGTAAATAACATAGCTATAGACCTTGCCATTCCAATCACCTGTATCTTGGTTATAACCCATCCAGATATCATCATAACCGTCATTATCAAAGTCACCAACTTTTACTTTATCCACCCACGTATTAGATGGATTAAGCTGGCCGCTATTGTAGAACTTAGTCACATCTGGCAATATAATATCTCCTGGACTATCAACATGCGGAGTAGTGGATGTCAACGTACAATTTTCCTGCAGATAATCGTGCCAATCAGTATCAGAACGGCCGAAAATAACATACGCTGCCCGAATCTGGTTATCACTGCCTACGACCAGGTCATCATAACCGTCGTTGTTAAAGTCACCGGCAGCTACCACATCACCAAAATCAGCCCAAGAAATTTCAGGAGCCAGGATCACGATATCCGCATCCATAATCGTGTATTGCTGTTTCCAGCCCTCTTCTTTGCCTAAGAAGATGAAGACCGCACCAGCAGGGCTGTCTGACTGCTCATATCCAGGGAAATCCCCAGTTATGTACGCGCACTTATCGCCGATGACCACATCCTGCCGGCCATCGCCGTTGACGTCGGCCATAGCCACACCAGTGCCAAGAAACCCGGTATTATCTTCTGGTCGGCCGACACCGAAGAACCTGGTGGCGGAGGCTACGGTATCATCCATATGCCAGCCGTCTTTCTTGCCCCAGATAATATAGGCCTTACCTTTTGTATTCTGGTCCCAGGATAAAGCGCCGATGAGGATATCATCATAGCCATCGCCGTTTAAATCTCCGGTATCAATGGCTTCACATTGTTCATAATCATATTTTTCCAGACCTATATAAGAAGCGTCTACATCACTTATAGTAGCGTCTAGACAATAACGGTTATGTTGATAAGCATTAACCTTGATGTACTTCACCCCGGCTGTTCCGCCGTCTACTTTGACTATGGTTGACGTATCTGCAGTTAAACCAGTCCAATTTACAGTCAAGTCGATAAGATCAGTTTCCGTAGTCGCTGAACCATTGGTAGGATCGATCGTCAACCAACTAACTGGCATGGTTTGGGATAACGAATAACTTAATGTGGCAGTACCGCTATTCTCGACATATATTTTGCTGTCAGTATCAGGTGTTTTTATATCAATATTCTCTGGATAGGCTTTCAGCTCCGGCGCGATCGGTACGCTGACATTGATCACCTGACTACCCGAAGCAGAGCCATCATCATCATTGGCTGTGATCGTTACCGTACCAGAGTAGGTCTGTGCCGTAGTCATAGTGGATGTGTCTACCAGCACCTGTAGGACATAGTCGTCCAAGTCCTTGTACAGGTACGAACCGGTTGTGACTGCGGTCCAGGCTTCATTACTAGCATGGTTGCGGTACTTTATTGTCAGCCAACCACTACCGTTGGTGTAATTAATGTCCACTTTATATGAAAGGTATTCCCCACCATCATTTTCGATATAGAGATAACGGTCTTTACCTGACTGGATCTCACTGTTGCTGTAAGCCAGTACCTGCGGCTTAACGATCAGTTTAGCCTGGGTATCAGTGGACAGTACTTTGCTGTCCGGATTCCGGGCATTGGTATTGTTGGTCACTTCAGTCGAGTCGCTGTAGGTATCAGCATCAGTGTCAGCATTCAATGGGTCTGTACCATAACGGAGCTCTTGCGCGTTGGTCAGACCATCCCCGTCAGAATCAGTATCATTGACATTGGTAACCCCGTCATTGTCAGTGTCCAGGTCTATGGCCAGGGATACTTCAGCCAGGGAATTGGCGCCAATACTCTCTTTCTTGGCTGTGCTGCTGCCATTGACTACATGTGTAACAAAAACCCATGGATCACCGCTGCCAGCAGTGGTGTACATAGTAGAGCCTATGGTCCCCAGCTTGGTACAACTGCTCAGGAACCCTACATTGTTGAACTTAGTAAAACTTAGCACATAATCATCATCATTGTTGTCGTATTGGTCTACCCAATTGTTAAGGCTGGTATAGTCTGTAAAAGTGCCTGTTGATATCGTACGACCGGTTTTCGGATTGAGTGCTACAGATAGGATACAGGGATTGGAAACTGTATCAGTAGAGGTCAGGATGCTGTAGTTCTTGGTTAGCCGGGCATATTTAGGCGTGCCCATATAGGAAACAGCCCCACTCTCAAATACTGTCTTGAGGTAAGAGAAATTGTTGAACTTATTACGGTAATCTATTAGTGCTGGCCGGGCGGTACGGTTATACACTGTGGTAGCATTGTCCCAACGCACGTTATCTACCCAGAACTGGGTATTAGTTTCCCCTGTTCCGAGTTTAGGACCGGTGAAGGAAAAGACCATTTTCATCCTGGCTAAATTTAAGCTAGCTATATGACTGCCATCAGCGGCTACCTTAGTATTATTAGCATCCAACCAGGAAAATGAATGCCCATCAGATAGAGCGCTGATAGGGATAGTGATCTCTTGCCACGCTGTACTGGTAGCGTCAAATTCACTACAATAGCTCTCATCTAAAAAGATCAAAACAGCCTTTTCCGGACCGTTTTCATCCTCAAATTTAATACTATAGTTAGCTTTCGCCGTATCGCCAATAGCGGTCGGCGGGGTGCCGGCTTTTTGCAGCTTCAACCAGAATTTTAAATTACCACTGGCAAATTGGGATAAGTTAATAGTATCATTAGTCCTAAATAAGCCCCAACCTCCACCCCAACTGGTGCTCCAGAGTTCAGTATACATACAACGGTGGCCTTCAGGAATAGTATTACCAGTCCCAGTCCCTCCTGTATATGAATATTCGGGATAGGGGCTGTAGGTCTTCCTGACCCCGTAATCCGGGGAACCAGAGGCTACATAATCCGATTGGGCATTGATCTTGCCATAGCCATCACCGCCAATCGGCAATCCCCAGGTATAAATATCCCAGGATTGAGACCCATACCTGGTTTCGCCGATCAGTCCACAGTCTGCGAAAAAAACCTGATTGATATTTCTTGTGTCTTGTTGATTTATACCCCACCATTCTTCTTGCATACAACCGTCAGGCCAGAGATATGAATTGGCTTGGCCTTCGGTATTCACCGGATAGCCGGGAGTGTTCTCATGGAGTAAAGGAGTACCACCTTTTAATTTCCACCATTCATCAACCCATTCAAACAAACAACTGCCTAATAACATATCATTGGAGTTGTTGGCTGATAGCCGAGAATGGATCTCATCCCACTGCCACGCTTCCCCTTCTTTTTGGCTGGCAATGTCTTCAAATTCTTTAGTCGAATCAGTATTATAGCGCCAGGCATCTACCCCATATTCACTGAAGAATATCGGTTTAGTCCAAGTCACGGTATCCGCGTACATTTCATAGACATTACCAAAACTCCTGCCCCGGTATGAGTTCTCTCCGATAATATCGATATCGGTTAGATTGGCTACTCCTGCCTTATAAACCTCATAACTTGGATAATGCGGTTCACCCAGGCAGGCCACTACCGGGTGATTGGAATCATTGTTCTTGATCCAGTACGCTATGTCATTGACCGCCGTACAAGCTTCTTGGAAGGTATCATAGCGCCACATATATAATTCCTGGTCGTTGAAGTTGTAATTGAATTCATTGCCGAGCATCCACATCAGTATCGCGGGATGGTTCTTGTAGGTGGCAACGATCTTCTGGGCCAGGGCAGAATTAGCATTAAAACCATCGACTATCATGATAACTTTGAGACCATTCTTATAAGCTTCATCTAGTACTGCCAGGCCATGGGTAACTGACTGCGAATTTAGGTCCCCGACCGTGGCCATGCCTTCCAGCCAATCTTCCTGGTTGTCATTGTCATCATCCTGCGCCGTACCGTCAGCGTTCCAGATCACCCCGTTGGTGTCTTCGTCAAAGTACAGACTACTGTCAGTGTCTAATCCCAGGTCAGAATACAGTCTGATCGTATTGAAGCCAGCTTCCTTGATCCGGGGAAAATCGTATTGCGCCATTTCCCAGGAGCGCCGCCGGTCATCGTTTTCAAAAGGCCCTCCAGGCGGATACGTCTCTACCGGCCAGACAGTGGCTACGCTATAACACACTCCTTTAATAACATAGTTCACTGCGGCTTTTAGGGTATTGTCTTCCCGACGGTGCTGTACCCTCATCTGCTTCCCGTTCATAGTCACTACGCTCGGACTCGCAGGCACTGTGGCCATTGCTTCCACTACCATCAGCAGAACTATCAGCATGCTAAGCGCTAACCATACGTATTTCTTCATCTGCTTCATTACTCAGTATCCTCCCTTGGATTATTTGTTCTTTCCTATCTTCATTATATAAAAGAAACGGCCAATACCGTTTTCATGGTACCAGCCGTTCTGATGGTTAATCCTGTTCATGAGTTCCCTTAAAACTCTTCTCTTCACCCAAGCATCCTTAGAATAAACCAAATAATTAAATTCAACTAATTGCTATTTGTATCCCCAAATAAAATAAAAAAGGTTACCCTGATTAAGAGTAACCTTAAAAATATGGATCCTGTGCGCGCAACTAATTATTATATTGCTTTCTACTTTTTGTTTCATTTTTCCTTTCCGGAAAAACAAAGCACAAAATATAAATCAATAAAAATTATTTTATTTATTAAAACATTAATTATATATAATAAATATGAAAAGATGTCAAGAAATATTTTCCTTTCCCATAGAGATTTTTAACTTGCCGGCATCGGGCTTTTAGGGTATACTTATCTTGCTTATGCTTATTATATTACCCACAGCAATTATCATAGCAGGCGTAATTAATTTTGTGCTTGGTTTCTTTATCCATTACCAGGCCAGACCTGGTTCATTCAATCGGGCTTTAGAAATTTTTACTTTTACAACCTCAGCTTGGTGCTTCAGCAATTATTTCCTATCCAAGTTTCCTTCCCTTTTCTGGTTCCAAACTTCTTATGCTCTGGGCGCGCTGGTTATGGCAATTGCTTTGATCTGGGTTTCAGGTTTTGCCGACCGGACCATCCATAAAAAAGACATATTTGTTTTTGGCGGATTAGGCTTGCTTTTTACCGTACTCTGCTACCGCAGCAACCTGCTTATTAATCACTTTGCCAAAACCGGGCTGGGACACAAGGGAGAACCAGGCGTCTTGATGGGCTGGTATGGCATCTATATGACGGCTGTCTTCGTCTTTTTGATTTTCAAAATATTGCGGCATCACCGGAAAGTAATGGACTTGTCTGAAAAAAAGAGAAGTTATTATATGTTTTGGGGCTCTTTCATCTTCACCGCCACTTTTTTTATTTTCGCTATTCTCCTGCCATTATTGAAGATCCCTGAGTATTCGATGCTAGCGAGCCCCTTTTCTTTATTTTTTGTAATCGCGATGATAGTCGCGATCTTTCGTTACCAGCTCATGGATATCAAGATCGTGCTAAGAAAAGGGTTCATCCATGCTATCCTGAGTGGCGTTATTACCGCTCTCTGGGTGCTTATCGTTATTGCCATAGAACGTACCGTACGCATGTATACCGGCCATGCATCGCTCTTAACCGTGGTCATAGCCGCCATCACCATTACCATCACTTTCCAGCCGCTCAAGCACAAAGTGGAAATGTTCGTCGATAAAATATTTTTCCGGGGCCGGTATGATTACCAGGAAGCCCTGGCTGATTTCACCCGTACCCTGGTCTCTATCCTTGACTTGCGGGAATTGCTGAACCTAATCGTATCCATGAGCGGTATTCTCGGTACCAAACAGATATCGATCATGATGTACGATGACGAAACAAGCCATTTCAAGATCATGTCCTCTATTAATCTGGAGAAAGAGACTAAGGCTATTGAACTTAATCTGCAGAGCGATCTGGTCAACCTGCTGAAAAAAACCAAAAGCGTGGTTATAAAAGAAGAAATTGAAAAACTATCAGAACATTCTACCTACCAGATCATCAAGAAAGAAATGGATTCCCTTCAAGCTGAAATTTCTATCCCAATATTTATCAAAGGGGAGTTATACGGTATCTTATCCCTAGGACCTAAATTATCAGGGGAAATTTATAACCGGGAAGATGTCAATTTGCTGCAAACTCTGGCTGATGAGGCAGGGATCGCTATTGAAAACGCCAGGCTATACGGCGATTTAAAACGGACCTATTTTGAAACTGTCCAGGCTTTAGCGCAGGCGATCGAAGCCAGCGACAAATATACCCGCGGCCACTCTGACCGGGTCACCCATATAGCCATGGAAATCGCTAAACGCTTAAAACTAAGCCGGGCAGATATAGATACGCTCAAATACGCCTGTATTTTGCATGACGTGGGGAAAATAGGGATCTTGAAAGAAATCTTGAACAAGCCGGGTGCGTTGACCCCGGAAGAATTCGAGCAGATCAAAAGACACCCGGCCCTGGGAGAAGAGATCATTTCCCCGGTAGCCTTCCTGGAAAACATTAAGCCCATCATCCGGCATCATCACGAACGATATGACGGCACCGGCTATCCGGATCAAATAAAAAGTGACCATATCCCTTTTCTTTCCAGGATCATCGCCGTTGCCGATACGTATGACTCCATGACCAGCCAAAGACCCTACCGGCCAGCCTTGGCCGTCGAATTAGCCATTGCCGAAATAAGAAAATGCTCCGGAACACAATTCGACCCAGAGGTAGTAAAAGCTTTCCTGGAAATACACCCAAAATTACAACTGTAGAAAACACAATTTACTTTACAATTATACATTATTTCGTTATAATGATCGTGTCTTTATAAAACTACAAATTAGCATGGGGTGCCTTTTTTTATGAAATCAATGTGCGGAGCAGCAGTTGATTTTATAAAAGGAGGTACATACGATGAGAATCAAGCTTTTTATATTTCAGATCATTTCGTTATCCATCCTCGCAAACCCCGCAAGTAAGAAATTCCTTTTACCAGATACTTAGCTTTAATTTTCTCTGAAACTCCTATTCATAAAGTTCAATCCCAAATCAAGGAGAAATTATGTCAGAGAAAAACCTATCTTTACAACGCAGTATCCAACAAAACGATCTTTCATCATCTACTATCTCTTCCGATCAAAACGCCGAAATTGGTTTTAAGGCGGAACTATCGTTATTAAGAAGAACCCTTCCTCGTTTTTTACCAACAAAACAAATTCCCATTAAATTCAATGTAGTATCAGGAATGAACCTAAGAGATAGTCTAATCTCAGGGAAGATTGAAAATATTAGCGCCACAGGCTTGCTCATAAGTACTAACAAATATTTTCCGATTTCCATGAATGTAAAAATTAAAATTATGCTATCACAAGATGTTTTTATTTTTGGGAAACTAGTCTGGCATTATGAAATGTCTTCACACAAATCTCTTTATGGAGTAAAGACAACAGCAAACTCCACCAAAGATAACCTTGCGCTATTAAATTTCATAGACACCAATTTATCCGCAAAAAACGCTATAGACCGCAGAAAGGGTAACCGTCGCTTGAATGATAAATTTAAAATTATCGTTGATAAAAGAAGTTTTGATCGAAGATTAAAAAATAATTTATTCGGTAAATGTATTAAATTTAGTCATTGGTACAATTATATAAAGCAAAATAACTATTTTTTGCTAAGAGAAACCTCTTCAGCTTCAGCGGCACGGGTAATTGTTAAAAAGAAAAAAATGCTCATGCTAGGATCAAATAATTATTTAGGTTTATCAACACATCCAAAAGTAAAGGAAGCGGCTATTAAAGCAATAAAAAAGTATGGACTTGGTTCTGGAGGATCCAGATTACTAAGCGGAACAACGGATTTGCATAATGCTCTGGAGGAGAAGCTTGCTAAATTCAAAGGAGTAGAAGCAGGTATCGTTTTTACAGCAGGATACATGACTAATGTTGGCGTTATATCAACTTTAGTTAATGAAGGAGAATTTGTTATAGTTGATGAAAAAAGTCATGCCAGCATAATTGACGGGACATCATTGTGTAATGGTAATTTACGCATTTTTAGGCACAATGATATGGAAAGCTTAGAAAAAGAACTCAAGTTTTGCGGCAAGGAAAGCAATAAACTTGTTGTAACAGATGGTATTTTTAGTATGGATGGAGATATGTGCAAATTGGATTTGATTTATGAATTGACACAAAAATATAATGCTGCTATTATGATAGACGATGCTCATGCCACTGGTGTTATTGGAGAAAGAGGATCGGGGACCGCAGAGCATTTTGGGTTAGCAGGAAAAATAGATTTAGAAATAGGCACGTTAAGTAAATCACTAGGGAGCATAGGTGGTTTTGCTGTAGCCTCTAAAAGAATAATTTTTTACTTGAAACACGTTGCCAGATCTTTCTTATTTGCTACGAGCCAGCCACCAGCAATATGTGCAGCAGTTATCGCAGCGATTAAAGTAATTGAAGAAGAGCCTCAATTAAAACTAAACTTATGGAGAAATATAAATTTTCTCAGAGAAGGTCTTATAGACATAGGTTATAATTTGCAGGAAAGTCAATCTGCTATTTTACCCATTATTTTAGGAGATGAAGGAATAACTTATAAACTTGCTAAAATGCTTGAAGAGCAAGAAATTTTTACAAATGCCGTTGCCTATCCAGCAGTACGAAAAAGAGAAGCTCGCATAAGATTAACTCCGATGGCGACACACACCTTGGAAGATATGGAAACAACTATTTCGGCTTTTAAACAAGCCGGAAGAAAACTAAGAGTTATTTAATAATACCTTTTGTTTTAATAACCTACAAAGGGAATCATGTATAATTGGTACTTACCTACTACAATTATAGCGGCAATATCTTGTATCCTTATTGGAGTCTTCGTATATTTAAATAATAAAAGGAAATTAATCAATAAATATTTTTTCCTGCTAAATATAAGTATTGCTATTTGGGCTATCGAAGATTTATTGGCTTATTCTAGCCTTGGCTTGTTGTGGAGCAGGATTTGTTACATGGGAGGTTCTTTTATCCCTTCCTTTTTTTTAGCATTAACTTACTCCTTAATAAAAACTGAGAAGGAACAACAGTCTAAAAGAATATTAAATATTGCTTATATAGCATCAACTATTTTTTTAATACTTTCTCTAAGTCCCTTCATTGTAAAAAGCTTACCCGCTACAAACCAATATAATGAAGTCCCGGGAATTCTTTATCCTGTATTAGTCTTGTTCTTTGTTCTGTGCTTAGGTTATAGCCTATACCTTTTAATACGAGCCTTTATTAAAACTAAAGGCCTTATACATCAGCAATTAAAATATGTATTTATAGCTATAGCCGTAGGATTAGTTGCTGTAGTAATCTTTTTCCTTTCTTTAATAAATTCTCATGTTCCTCCTATCCATTATATTGTTGAAACACTTTATGTATTATTTTTTGCCTATGCCATCCTTCGTTATCAATTAATGGATATAAATATAATTATTAAAAAAACAGCTGTCTATACTATTCTAAGTACTTCTATAATTGGTATATATATAGCCACCATATTAGTATTTGAATCTCTTTTTCATAACTTAACCGGCATTACCTCGCTAACAATAAGAATAGTTGCCGGTTTCTTAATCACCGCTACCTTCCAGCCTTTGCGTAGCCGGATCGAGATCATTATCGATAAATTATTTTTCCGGGGCAAGCTTGATTATCAAGAGGCGATCTCCGAATTCACCCGCTCATTGGTCACTGTTCTGGACTTACGGGAATTATTAAATTTAATTGTTTCTATGTCAGGTTTATTGAATACCAGGCAAGTTGTGATATTTTTATTTGATGAAACTTCTGCTCAATATAAAATAAGAGCTTCAACCGGGCTGGATCGAATAGCAAAAGAAATAGCCTTCAACACGGAAAGTGACCTGGTTAAATTATTAACCACTACCAGGAAAGTCGCTCTAAGGAGTACTATAGACAGCTCCCCTGCTTATAGCGGCTATACTATATTACGGACTGAACTAGATTCACTGCAAGCAGTGATCGCGATCCCGATCTTGGTTAAAGATATGTTGAAAGGTATTTTATTACTCGGAGAGAAATTATCAGAAGAACCTTATAGTAAGGAAGATATTAATATGCTGACGACTCTGGCTGATGAAGCAAGTATCGCCATTGATAACGCGCAATTGTACGAAGAGCAGAAAAGGACTTATCTGGAAACCGTACAAGCTCTCGCCCAGGCGATCGAAGCCAGTGATGAATATACCCGCGGCCATTCTGACCGGGTTACAAAATTCGCTATTCAAATTGCCCGGCAGCTTCAACTTGGACGGACATTTATTGATACTTTGAAAATTGCCTGCATTTTGCATGATGTCGGCAAGATCGGCATCATCAAAGAGGTATTAAACAAACCAGGTAAATTAAATGACGCGGAATTCGATATAATTAAAATGCATCCAGTGCTAGGAGAACAGATAATAGCGCCTGTGGCATTTTTAGCACCGATCAAGCCGATCGTCAGGCACCATCATGAACGTTTTGACGGACGTGGCTATCCTGACGGACTCAAAGGAGAAATTATCCCCTATTTATCCAGGATAATTGCAGTTGCTGATACTTATGACGCCATGACCAGTGAACGCCCCTACCGTCCGGCACTTAGCACTGAAATTGCTTTAGCGGAAATAAGAAAATGCTCCGGGACACAATTCGACCCGGAGGTGGTAAAAGCCTTCCTGGAAATACACCCGACATTACAATTGTAAATTAGGCTCAGCTTTGAAAGTCAGCATTTTCTGATGGTATTTTAATTTCTTTTTTCTAAACCGGTAATAGGCTGCACACCCGATCATAGCCGCGTTATCAGTGCATAGTATGGGACTGGGATAATATAATTTTATCCCGGTCTTTTCTATTTTTGCGGCAAAAAGGCTGCGGAGCGCTGAATTCGCTGCCACTCCGCCGGCGAGGACTATCTTCTTCATTTTTAGTTTTTGCGCCGTCTGGATCGTCTTATTAACTAAAACCTCTATCACTGATTGTTGGAAAGAGGCGACGATATCTTTAGTACGCGGATGGCGGACGGCGGATGGCAGTTTGGAAACATAATTAACAACGGCGGTTTTCAAACCGGAGAAACTGAAATCATAGGTGCCAGGCAAATACGGCCGGGGGAATTTTACAAAATACGGATCCCCTTGTTTTGCTAACCGGTCTATGACCGGGCCGCCAGGATAGCCAAGATCAAGTAATTTAGCCACTTTATCATAAGCCTCGCCGACCGCATCATCCCTGGTACGGCCTAATATCCGATAATGAGCCAGATCGCGCTGGATGATCAATTCGGTATGGCCGCCGGAAATAACTAAAGCCAGAAATGGTGGTTTGAGCTGATGCTCGATGAAATTGGCATAGATATGTCCTTCAATATGATTCACCGGCAATAAGGGCAACCGGTAGATCAAGGCTAATGTTTTGGCCGCCATTATACCAGCCAGCAATGAACCGACCAGGCCTGGCCCTTGCGTCACGGCCAGGGCATCAATATCCGTCATCCGCAGATGCGCTTTTTTCAGGGCTGCGGCAATAACGAAATTAATATTCTCCAGATGATGCCGTGATGCCAGCTCCGGCACTACCCCGCCATATTTGGAATGGATCTCGATCTGGGAGGAAATAACATTAGAAAGGATGCTTCTGCCGTTCTGTATTACGCCGGCACTGGTATCATCACAGGAAGTCTCAATAGCAAGAATGTTCATAAAATCCTTTAAAAGAAGTCCCGGGTCTCGGGTCCATCGAGTCCGCGGGTCATGGTTAAAAAGATTTATCCAGATTCGAAGACTCGCGACTCGTGACTCGCAGACTGGATTTATTCTACTAACTGCGATACCGGCACGATAGCTATACCTAATTTCCTAAATTCAGGAAGTTTTTCCTGCAGGGCCAGTATGGTTTCTTTCCGTTGGCAATGACCGATCGCCACCACCTGACCGTTCTTCATAGCTATTTTTGCCACCAGATCAAGCTGCTTTTTAATATAATCCAGATCATTCTCATTATCTAAAAAAACCTGGTTATAGGCTGTTTTTAAACCGATTTTCTTAGCTGTTTGATAAGCTACTGACTTAGCGCTGGTACGGCTATCGACAAAAAGCAACTTTTGCTCTTTCAGGATATTCATGATCTCTTGCATTTTAGGTCCATTCTCAGTTAGTTTTGAGCCCATATGATTATTGACACCATTGGCAAACGGAACATCGCTAATGTTCTTGAGCAGCATAGCTTTAACTTCCGTTGCGGTCATTGTCAGCAAAATAGCCCGTTTGCCGGGATTGTCTTTAGGATAACCCAAAGGCTCCATAGGTTGATGCAGGAACACTTCATATCCTGCTTTAGTCACTTGTTCAGCTATAGCCTTGCTATAACGCTCCCCTGGTAAGACAGCAAAGGTCAATGGTTCATGCAAAGACATTAATTGGGTAGCTACCTTCAGATCATAACCCAGGTCATCAATTATGATCGCCGCCCGGTATTTAGGCGCAGCAGATTTGCGGCGCAATACCAGTATCTCCATGACAATATTTTTTACCCCGGCCTTCAGGTTCAGTATACTTTCAGCAGGATCCAGTGTCAATGATATGACCCTGGCTCCTTGGTCTTCAATAACTTCTTCTAAAGCTTTGCCAGCCTCTTTTAAGTCGATAGTCTCCGCTAACCTGATCTCCTTGGTAGTCTGGATCCAGGTAATTTTACCCAGTTCTTTTTCTTCTTTAAAAACCTTAATAATATTTAAGTTACTGGCTCCATAGGATACCAGCACCTGGTCGATCGCCTGATCCACCTTATTGCTGATCCCGTCATAATCCACAACTGGGGGATTGATATACGTCAGGTAAACGTAATAAACTCCCAATCCCAGAATAGACAGGATGATCAGCGCTCTTAAAAAAGCTTTGGCTTTTTTCTTCACTATTTACCTTTTTTCGCGGTGTTAGGATCTTTCACTGGTTGTAATAATTCTATAGCCTTTTCCAAAATAAGATCTTTAACCGGTTTCTCCCCGGCTTTCAGCGGGATCCCTTCATGCTGCATCATGAGCTTGACTTCATCTTCGCGGGGTATTTCCACAATTATATCCGGAGTGACACCGATCTCGTGGATCGAACGCCCGCTGGGCAGGTAATACTTGGCCGTAGTCAAACGCAGACCGCTGCCATCGCTCATCGGCATTACGGTCTGAACACTTCCTTTGCCAAAAGTCTTAGCGCCCAATATCCTGCCGCGTTTATAATCCTGGACTACGCCGGATAATATTTCGCTGGCACTGGCACTGCCCTTATTGACGAGGATCACCATTGGCCATTTTTTATGTTTCGCGTCCTTATCAGCAATAAACTGCTGGTTCATCTTAGTATCACGGCCCCGGATCGAAAGCAGGAGCTTGTTATCGCCGATAAATTGCTTACAGACTTCGATACAGGTATTGAGCAATCCGCCGGGATTATTGCGGAGGTCCAGTATCAGTTTTTCAGCGTTTTGTTTTTCCAGCGCGGTGAGTGCTTTATCCAAGTCCAAAGCGGTTTTTTCGGTAAATTCATTGATCTTGATATATCCCAGTTTTTCATTGAGCATCTTATATTTTACGCTTTCGATCTTAATCATATCCCGGACAATGGTAAATTCAAGCAGGTCCTTGGCACCTTCCCGGTAAATAGTAATACTGACTTTGGTCCCTTTAGCGCCGCGCAGCCGCTTGACTGATTCCAGCAAGCTCAATCCCTTAGTTTCTTTGCCGTCAATTTTGGTGATACGGTCACCGGGCAGAACACCCTGCTTGTAAGCCGGAGTTCCTTCTATCGGCGCCACCACGGTGAGAATTTCATCCTTGATCTCGATCCTGAGACCTAAGCCGCCAAACTCACCTTCAGTTTCCACTTTGGTTTCATTATACATATCCGGTTCCATAAACTGCGAATATGGATCAAGTGACCTGGCCATCCCGCTTAAAGCGCCATAGATCAGCTTCTTGGGATCGACTTCCTCCACATAATTACTCTGGATCCGCTCCAGTCCTTCGCTAAATAGCTTTAGCTCGTCATACATTTTAGTGGTAGTACCGGTAAAGCTGACCATGCCAAATACGACAATGAATAAAACCATGAAGATGTATCTTTTGCTCAAGTTACGCATTTCTCCTCCCGGTAAAGCAGTTTTGAATTTTGAATTATGAGTTTTGAATTATGGTAAAAGTTCTTTACCTAAACTCAAAACTTAAAACTTATAACTTAAAACTATTTTCATTTTAGCCACAAAAGTGGGTCTTCAGGCTTACCGTTCTGCCTGACTTCAAAATAGACATTAGCACTGCCATTGCGGCTGTTCTTCCCATAACCAGTGTCCCCAATAGCCTGCCCTTTGATCACGATGGCCCCTTCTTTGACCAAGACTTTGCTCAGATGGGCATAGACAGTGTAGAAATCATCATCATGGTCAACAATGACCATTTGGCCATATCCTTTAAACTCTCCAGCGTATAATATTTTCCCTTTTTCAATGACCGAGACCGGGGTCCCTTCATCGGCCTTGATCTCGATCCCGTTATTGACCACGATGGTATTCAAGGTAGCATGCTTTTGCTTGCCAAATTTACTGACCACATTACCTTTGGCCGGCCAGTCATACGAACCTTTTTTAGCGGCTTGGATCTTTTGCCGCTGTTTAATTTTCTGTTTTTCCAGTTTACTGATCCGGGAGCGGAATTTATCCACCAGGTTCTGCAGGTCAACAGCTTCTTTCTTTAATTGGGAGATCTCGTCATCAGTATTCCGCCGTTGCTTCTTTACCTTGGATAATAATTCGTTTTTCAGGGTTTTCTGCTTAACCGCTACTTCTTCCTGTCCTTTGACCTGGGCTTGCAGCACTTCCAGTTGTTTTTCCTGCGTTTCCAGCTCTTTTTTGATCGCGCTGATCTCTGCTTCCTGCCCTTTTAATTGCTGGAATAATTTTAAGTTTTTCTGGGTAATGATTTTCAGGTATTTTTCGCTTTTTACCAACTGATCATAGGGAACATTGGCCAGCACTGCCGGCACGTACCCCAAGCTGCTTTGCTGGTATTTGTAAAGTACCCGCAGATGCTTGCTGAGCAGTTTGCGGGTCTGGTCAGCCGCGACCCGTTTTTCTACAATCTTAGCCTGGGTAGCATTTATTTTTTGCTGGGTTTGCGCGATCTTCTTATTTAAACGATTTATTTCGCCTTGGATCTTGGCCAGTTCCCGGTTGATCCGCCGCAGTTCCGCAGTGATATCAATTTCCTGCCCTTTCAGCTTTTCTGAGTAAACGCTCTTTTCTTTTATCTTATTTTTGATCTCAGCGAGATTTTTATTATTCTCCTGTACTTCTTTCTTGGCCTTGTTAAGGCTGGCATCAATACCGGCCGCGGCACCAATCCTGCCCGTAAAAGTAAATATGAGCATTACACTGCCTAAAAAGAATACTTTATTTTTCATGGGCCCTTATCTTTAGTTTGTGACTTTGGGATGTCTTGTGGCCGCAGCCAGGCTGACAGCCTGCAGGATCAGGCACCAGAGAGCAAAATACAAGCTTTGTTCCAGACTAAAAAAGGCAAACCGGCCAATTTTAGCAATAGTAAGCTTAAACAAACCCAGGAGAAACACATAAGCCCCGGCATTGCTGGCCAGGTACAGCCATAAACTCTCGTTCAGTATTTTCCCCCGGGCTAAAGACGTGGCCGTAGCCAGGTCAAAACTATAGACATAGAATAAGAGCAGGAAACAACACAGGAAAATAATGCCACCCACAATATTCCTGGCCTGAAAAAGATTGGCGATGATGCCCTGGACCTTGGCAGCTTCCTGTTCCCCGAATTTAATTTCGTCAATGCCCGGCATTTCCTTGATCCGGGCCACCAGCGGCCGCACCCTGGCCAATTGAGAGTTATTGACTTTGATGGTAAAAGAGCCGGGTAAAGGATTTTCCCCTACCACCTGCACTTGCTGGGCAATAGCCGCATCCAAAGAAAAATCAGCCAGCGCTTGGTCTGGTGAAATATAATCAACGCTTTCGACATTGGCCAGGACTTTTACCTGTTCCAGTAACGACGCAACCTGCTGGGCCGGAAAATCAGTTTTAAGGAATACTACGACTGACAGTTTTTTTTCCAGCCGGCCAATAAGGCTGTTCAGATTAGCTGCTCCCAACAGGAATAAACCAATAATAATAAAAACCAAACCAGTAATCCATTTATTGAACATGTTAGCTCCAAATTCAGTGTCAAAGTGTCAGAGTGTCAAGGGGTCAAAGATTTTCCGATGACCCTTTTTAGTTTTTAGTGACCCTCTTTTTTGATACTTTTCATTGACCCTGTTCTTTTATCAGATTCATCGCCAGCCGTGCGTTCTCCCTGGCGTACTCTTGTAATTTTAACAGCACTGCATTTTGTTCGGTGGCTATGTTTTTCTGTCGGACTACCAGATCTTCCAGTTTTTGAACTATTTTATCACTGGTTACAGCTTGTTGTCCGAACAAGCGTAAGAAGCTATCGATCTTAGGGTCGTAATTAATTCCCAGCATCGGCTTCCCGTAAACCGCAGCCAGGATCAAGGCATGCAGCCGCATAGAAATGAGGATATCCACGTTTTCATAAAAAGTAAAAATATCCTCCAGGGTGTCCCAATTCTTAAGGTCTACTTTTCCTTTCATGCTTTCTTTAATGGCCCGGCTTAAGTTCACGTCATTAGGATCCTGGAAGGGAAGCAGCAGGATCCGGGCATTATAGGTATTTTTGACGCTGTTCAATATCTCGCACCAGCGGGGGACAGACCGCAGCTTATCCTGGTCCTGCCGCAAGACTACCCCGATGCATAAGGGATGCTTCGCAACAGGATTGCAATTCTTCAACGTTATTCCCAGTACCGGGTCGGCAGTTATTTTGATCATAGTTTCCGGTACACGCAATTCCCGTAGTAATTGCAGGGACTTGTCTTCGCGCAGGGTGATTAAATCCATCTTGCCGATCCAGGCGTTCACCAGGAAGCGGGAAAGCCCCTTGTGCAAAGGACCGATGCCTTGGGCATAGAGCATAACTTTTTTGCGGAATATTTTCTTGGCAATGATCCCCCACCCCAGGTAATACAAAACGCTGCCCTGGCCGGTAGTATCCTGCAAGAGCCCTCCGCCGCCGCTGATAAATAACCGGCACTGACGTAAAGCTTTAAAAATGCCAAAGACGTTTTTTCTTGATACTGCTTCGATCGCAGGGTGCAAATTGACCGTGCGCCAGGGATTGCTGCTGATCACCGTGATATCCAAAGCCGGATCAAGGCTCCGGAGATGTTCAATAATAGCTTTTAAGATAAGCTCGTCACCAAGGTTATCATAACCATAATAACCGGAAATCAGAACTTTAGACAAAGTTGCTCACCTTTTTTGTCAGTCTTTAAGTACTTCTGGTAGCACCAGGTCAGTATCCAACCGGTCAGGAGTCCCAGCCACCAGCCGTTAAATACCCGCCAAAAAGAAACAACAAGCGGCGTATGTACATGACAAAAAGTATTAACCAGGGAAAGTTGTCCGACAAAACCAGCTACCAGGGCCAGGAAGTTACGGCACTTTTTCAAGCCTAAGTAAATTCCCAGCATTAAGAACGGATGCCCAAAAAATATTTCTTTGGTCCGGGGCCTGACCAAAAGAAGCTGATCTAACAATAGGCGCGTCTTTTCTTCCGTAGTAGTAACCAGAAGAGCGCCATTATTACCGCTGCGCCATAAATACAGGAGCATACCGGAAGCAACCAAGGTCACTAATATTAGATGCTTATAGGTGATCGTTTGTTCCCAGAATTTAGCCCAGTGATAATCCCGCTCCTGACGCAGGCTATGCCACAAAATCGCCAACAGCGGTAAGACCAAGGCTATTTTAATACCCGAGAAAGACCCGATCTTTTGCCAAAAATAACTGCCAAACAAAAGAGCTGCCACAGTGACTGCTCCCCCGAAACTGATCAGCGAGGTCAGGCTGAAAATCCTGGCGGTCTTGAAATAACCAGGGCCCAGATCACGTCCTATTTCATTTTGCAGCCAAAGATAAGCCCAAAACGGGAACAGCAGGCTGGCGGCTAAGGCCAGTACCTTGGCATACCACAGAATTGGCGTTAAAAAAACCAGCAGGCTATGCAAGATCATAAAAACAGGGAAGAGGTATTTGTATTTTAATCCAAGGAGCGCAGCCAGGGCCCATACTCCCAAACCAACCAGGCCGATATTCAATTTATTCGTAGTCACAGAGGGCAGTTCGGCTAACCCATCAAGCTGGTAGCCAGACCTGACCAGGCGTGCGGCAATGCCCTGGATATAGGAAAGGTTGAAATTAAAGACTGTTTCGCTGATCCCATTAAAATTCCGGGGGAACAACTGGATATATAGCAGCCGGACATTACGTTCTTTGACGGCGCGAGCCCACCGGTCAATCAGGGTCCTTATGGATACTTTACGTTTTTCGTCTACAATATCCTGGATCTCTTTTCCACTCAGGCTGTGCACCCGCACCACTTTCTGCTGCAACCCGGCGATAGCGGTCAGTTGTGCCATGCCCGCCTGGCTGGCAAATTCGACCGAACCGATCTTGGCAGGTATGGACGCAAGAACAGCTGCTGTTTTAAGAATATCATGCGGGTACCCGCTTACTTTTTTACCGGCAAAAACAATAGCCTGGATATTGGTCCATTCCTTGATCTGGCTTAAGCCGTATAAACCATAGGGACGTAAAACAATATAAAGGCCATGCCGTTGCGCGCTTTCTAACATCCCCGGGGAAAAGCCCAAACCAAAGGTTTCCTCCACTTCCGGATCAATGACGGTTAGCCTGACGATCCAAAGGCCAGAGTCGGAAAAAAGAGTAACCTGATCAGCCCTGAGGAAGAGCGAAAATCTGGCGGCAATATTCCCGGCCAGATTTTTTTCAGGGCAAACCACATAGGTGCAACGCGGACTGGAATAGACACGGCTATTTTTGTTGCCATATTCTATCCTGATCAGCCCCCGATACTGTAATGAAGCAAGAGTGTCTTCCGTCACACCCAGAGCAGTCCCGCCCGCTGTTTTGACCGCAGCCAGCGCTTGCTCGAAAGTCATGCCCTGGCTCAACGCCATGGCATACAGCCCGTCAGCATCAATGACCATGGCCACGTTCTTATTATTTTTTTCCCAGCCATACCGCCGGGCCACCAAGAGCAGGGACCAGAGCAGGCTAATGGCGATAAGAAAGAAGAGAATATATTTTTTGGACAATTATGAATTTTCCTTTTTAGCCGCGGCTTTTTTATACAGGTCAATATATTCAGGAATAACTTTTTCCCAGGAGAAATCGCTTTTCAACCCGTTCGCGACTACTTTATTCCAATCAGCCTTTTTTTGGTACAACGCCAACGCCCTTTTGACCGCCTGGATCAAACTTGACGCATTATAATCCTTGAACGAAATACCATTGCCTTTCCCGGTTGAGGAACTGAATTCCTTTATAGTATCAGCCAAACCGCCTGTTTCATGGACTATAGGCACAGTCCCATATTTGAGCGAGATCAACTGCCCCAAGCCGCAGGGCTCAAAATAAGACGGCATCAGGAACATATCACAGCCAGCGTAGATCTGATGCGCCACCTTATTATCAAAACCGATGTTAATGAAGGTCTTCTTAGGATATTTCCTGCCGATCGTAGTAAACAATCCCTGCAGGTCAGCATCGCCTTTTCCCAGCAGCACGAACTGGAAATCAAGTTTCATCAATTCGTTCATAGCTTCGCCCAGTATATCAAATCCTTTTTGCGGATCCAGCCGGGAGACAATGCCGATCACCGGGGTTTTGCTGTTATATGGCAATTTGCAGCTTTCCAGGAATAGCTTTTTGCCTTCTTCTTTTTTGGCTATGGTTTTAAGGTCATAATTCACCGGCACGAATTTATCGGTTTTAGGATCCCATTCATCATAGTCGATGCCGTTGATGATGCCATACAAATCTGCCTGCCGGTTCAGTAATACGCCATCCAGTCCGCGGCCAAATTCCGGGGTCAGTATCTCTTGGGCATATTTTTTACTGACCGTGGTCACAATATCACTGTACACAATGCCGCCCTTCAGGATGCACATATTGCCGTAAAACTCCAGTTTCTCCGGCGTAAACTCTTCGACTGAAACACCGGTCAGGAACATGGCTTCACGCGGGTAAGAACCCTGGTAGGCAAGATTATGAATAGTGAAGACCGTCGCTGTTTTAGCGAAAAAAGCATCATATTTATAGCTGGTCTTCAGATAGGTCGGAACCATGCCGACCTGCCAGTCATGCGCGTGGATGATATCCGGCTGGAAATCGATCGCTTTTAAGGCTTCCAGCACGGCATGAGAGAAAAAGATAAATCTTTCGCCATTATCTTCATAATCGCCGTTAGCGGTACGGTATAATTCATCCCGGTCAAAATAGCCGGGGTTATCAATGAAATAGACTGGAATGCCTTCTACTTTAGTGGAAACCTGGATATTCGCTTTTTCGATCTTTTCCCCGACCGGTACCTGGAGGTCCTGATAAACAGTCTTGAGAGCATATGTTTTGGCGTCCACTTTTTTATACTTAGGCAAAAAGACAACTACCTTGTGTCCTTCTTTTTTCAAGATCTTGGCTAAAGCTCCGGCTACATCGGCCAGTCCGCCAGTCTTGACAAAAGGCACGCATTCTGAAGCGGTAATGACGATCTTCATCCCGTTAGACCTCCTTGTTATAGTTCAGCTTCTCTTAAGTATTTGGTAGCATCTTCCGGCAGAGTCGGATTAATATGGAACCCGGTGCCCCATTCAAAACCAGCAACCTTGGTCAGTTTAGGGATGATCTCGATGTGCCAGTGATAATAAGGTAAATTATTCATGTTGCAGGGAGAATTATGTAAAATAAAATTATAGGCCGGGTTAACCAGCACTTTATCCATCCGCAGCAGGATATCTTTCAAGATCGAGGCCAGGGAAGTAACTTCCTTTTTCTGGATGTCTTCAAAACAGCAAGAGTGTTTTTTGGGCATAATCCAGGTCTCAAAAGGGAACCGCGACGCAAAAGGAGCAATGGCGATATGCGCGTCATTCTCGCCGACCAGGCGCACTTTAGAGCCAATTTCCTGTTTGACGATGTCGCAATAGACGCAGCGTTCTTTATAATCATAATATTTTTTACTGCCGGCAACTTCCTCATTAACCCGCTTTGGGATAATTGGGGTGGCGATCAGCTGGGAATGGGAATGCAATAATGTGGCTCCAGCCGAAAAACCGTGATTCTTAAAGATCAGGATATATTCAAAACGGGAATCCTTTTTTAAATCAACGATCCGGTCGCGATAGACCCACAAGATCTCTTCAATATGATTATTCTCCAGCTGGGCCAGAGATTTAGTATGGTCCGGAGTTTCAATAATGACCTCGTGGGCTCCTAAGCCATTCATCTTATCATACATACCTTCGCCGGTCCGGTTCAGCGCACCCTCTATCTGCAGAGCAGGATATTTATTAGGAACCACCCTGACCCACCAACCAGGTTCATTGGGTTTAGACCCATTGGACCGATACGCTAATATTTCCGGCGGTGTTTTGCTTTCGTTACCAGTGCAGAATGGGCAATGCTTAAAATCAGCCTGCTCTTCCTGTTTTTCAAACTCCATTGGTCTCTTTGACCGCTCTGTAGCAATAATAACCCAGCGCCCGATGATCGGGTCTTTTCTCAATTCTGGCATTTTTACTCCTATTGTTTTAGTAAGTTCAAGGGTGTAAGTTTTAGAAGTAACTTCCATACTTACTTCCACAACTTATAGCCTATTACCTATTTAACAATGATATAGAAATCAAGACGGGATTGTCAAGTGCTATTTAGTTGGTTAAATTAGCCAAAGCCGCCTTAACCGGTACAGAATTTGGATTCAAGGTCAAGGCCTGCCGTAAAGCCTGCTCTGCTGCGGCCAGCCGGCCATCCTCCAGCAATGCTATTCCCAGCAGATAAAACATTTCTGCATAGCTGAAATCAAGCTCGATCGCGCGGGTATAAGCTACGATGGCCTGGTCTTTTTCACCCAGACGGAAATAGATGCCTCCCAGGTCATAAGCAACCTCTTTATTCCAGGGATAGAGTTGCAGGGACTGCAGCAGTTCCTGTTCACCAGAAAGCAAGAGGGAATATTTTTGCTGTTGTTCTGCCGGCGGCGTTTTTTCACTGGCCGCGGCATAATTCATGCCCTTGAAATGATGCCGGGCGGCCTGCAGATGCAAGACACTGATCCCGATACACAGGAGCATGAAAGGAATAAGCACTACAGCCCCTGCCCGCCAAAAACCGGAAGCAACCGGCCTGGCCGGATCAGGTAACGGCTGCAGGCCAGTGAGCAGCCCGACCAGGCACCAGAAAACCAGGGCTGGTGCAGGAATATGGAATGATACATTAAACATACTATCCACGATCATACCCATGATCCCGGAAAAAATCCCCAAGGCTAGCAGTTGTTGTGCGCGTGTTATCTTGCTGGTTAACAGTCTTTTTACTTGTCTCGTGAGCACAGAGATAAAATATAGACTTAATAGGATACCAGCGGTGCCCAATTCTGCGGCAATCTGCAGTAATTCATTATGGGCATGGTTAGCATGGGTCTGATATAAGGCATAAGCTGGATCTTTAAGATATGATGCCTGGTAATAAGGATAAAAAAGCTCAAATAAACCCCACCCTTGCCCGGTTAAAGGATGTTGATAAAACATTTCCAGGGAACAACACCAAATAAGAAAACGCTGCTGCAAGGAAGTGCCTAAAGCCTGTGGGTTTACTACTGCTTCCAACCTGGAACGCAACAAGTCTTTTTGGCCGGCAAAGTATACGACAGAACCAGCCAGCACGGCTAACACCAGTAAAGAGATGCTGAATACTTTGATCTCTCGCCGATATCCCAATTTATACAGGTATAGGATAAAGAGTATAAAAGCCGCAACCAGCCCGGCCAGCGCGCTCCTGGCAGAAGCAGCCAGCAACGTTGTGAACATTAATAAGAATAAGACCGATAAGATGACCTTGCTGGTTTTAGTTTGCGTATTGAGCCAAAGAGCAGCCACTATGGGAATGATCATGACCAGGAAACTGGACAGGAAAGCCGGATTGCCAAAGGTAGATACTATCCGGCCTTCAAAATATCTCACCTGTTGTGACCACAATGGTTCAAACCCGAAATATTGCACCAGGCCATACGTGCAAGCTATGACTGCTACGGTTACTAAAACATATATAGCTGCCCGCAAAAAACCCTTAACCTGGGAAAAAATAAAAGCCAGGTAATAGACTGACAGGCCGTTCAGGGCCAGGAACACAATATTTTCCAGCCCCATAACCATGATCGCTGTTCTCCGCCCTTGATTCTGGAACAAAGCCGACAAAAAAGATACCCCGGCCAGAGCCAGCCAACCGATCCAGAAACGATCGAAAGGAGAGCGGGGAAAAGCTGTACCCTTAAGGCAGATACGGACCAGCGCAAAAAGCAGGATCAGGGCAATACCGCAATTCACGAAAATGCTCTGGACCAAAAAAGGATTTTTAGTTTGATCGATCAGGAATATCAGCGGGGTGAAAAGTAAAATTGCCAAAAAGAGGACAGCCAGGAAATTATTAAGCTTCATGGGACGAGATTCTTGATCACTTTATTGATCTCCGGGTCATTAGGCATAGCTTGCTGCAGTACCCTCAATTCCCGCAGGGCTTCTGTTTTCCTGTTTTGCCGCAGCAGGACAATGGAAAGATTACGATGGGCATTCAGATTGGCGGCATCAAGCTTGAGCGCCTGGCGATAATAGTTTTCCGCGGCGGGAATCAGGTTTTTCATAAGATAAATATTACCAATATTAACGTAGATATCAGAGGCTTGAGGATTAAGCCTGGCAGCTTGTTCAAAATTTTCCAGGGCTTTATCCAGGTTATTCAATTGGATAAAAATCATACCGATCCGGTAATAGGTTGATGGATAGACCGGATCCAATTTCAAGGCTTCGCCAAACTCCCGCAAGCTTTCCTGATAGTTTTTTGTCTTCATATGTACTATGCCGCGCTGGTAATTCACCATGACATAATGCGGCGCCCGGGCAATAACCTCATCATAGCATTGCAAAGCGCGCTGGTCATCTCCCGGCAACCAACGGTCATTATAGATATTGCCTAAAAAATAGCGACTCATCACGAAAAATGGATTAAGATCAATACTGGTTTGAAATTCATGCATAGCTTCATCCCAGGCGCGCATTTTCGCATAACCGATACCGTAATTATGACGCACATCAGCCAGCAGGAAGCGGCTATAGATAATGATCGAACCGACCGTGATAACAATGATCAAGATCTTGAAAGAAAACAGCCAGGGAGCGGATGAGCTTTTTTTATCCTGGACCGGCAGAACTTTATTCTCTTTCGGGATAGGGATATAGGCCCCGCCAATAAGGCCTAAAAACAGCCAGAAATAAAAGCCACTGGAAACAAATCTTAAATTAACGCAGAAGAGGTTATGCGCCAGTAATCCTGCCAGCCCAGCCATATATCCGGTCAGATAATATACTTCAGGTTTGAGCTGGTATCTGGCCTTGGTCTGTTTCTTAATGACTATAGTCTGGGATAAATATCCTTTGATGCGCTTTAGTCCCCGGGAAAAAACTGTATAAAGCAGCCAGAGGTATAATCCGATACCAATAAGTCCCTGGTCATTGATGATCTCCAGGTATTCGTTTTCCGGGTGCTGAGTCTCGGTCTGATGCTTACCTTCGATACGGAATATTTCCCGGTCACGATACGCCGGGTAAAGCAGCCGGAAAGTACCCAACCCATTACCGGTAACAGGATTAAGCTTGATCATGTTGATGGTACTACGCCAGGTCAAGAGCCGGAAATGGAGAGAATCTTTTCTTTGCATCGAATACCGGTATACCCCAAAAGCGCTGACCAGAATAGCAGTCAGGGTAAACGTAACCAGGTATACCTTTAACCGGCGGCTATGGACGACATACCTCACCATCAGCATGGTAAAAATAGAAATGGACCCGGCGATGCCCAACCAACCACCCTTGCTGCCGGTGATAAAAAGGCTGACTGTATTAGCGGTAAAAAGCAGACCGTACAGTACCCGGGCTGTTTTATTTTGCGTGGTAAAAAAATAACTAAGGATCAGCGGACCGGTTAAAACCAGGAAAGCAGCATAAAAATTAGGATTGCCAAATGTGGAAAATACCCGGGTGTTGAACGCCCCACTCCAGTTAAAAGGATCTTTCCCGAAAAGCTGCATGAAACCATAGATTATAGCGCAGCTAACAGTCACCAATAAGAAATTTGCCAGCACCTTCATTTTCCGGTCCTGGCTGAAATAATCACTGACCGCCAGGTAGATACCAGTATAATAGACCAGGCGGATAAACTCATCAATGGCAGACATGGAGCTTTTAAACGGGGTTTTAATAAAGACAATAATTCCCCAGAGCAGGTAAAGCAGTACCGGCAAGTCCCAAAACAGGCGTTGTTTGGTAAACCTGCCGTCTTGCAGCGCCCGGAATAGCCACGTGGCCAGGATAATGGCGCCGCCTATTTGGAAAATGGTGATTTTGATCTGGCAGGAATCGTAGGAAGTCAGGTAAAAGGCCAGGACAATAGCCATAACGCAGAAATACATAGTGAAATTCATGATTTTTGCGGCAAATGGAAAGTTTGACTCTTTGGCCAATCCCATACGAATTTACTCCTTCAGCTAAAAACAAAGCCCACGGTCAGGATTGAACTGACGACCTAGCGCTTACGAAGCGCTTGCTCTACCAGCTGAGCTACGTGGGCATGCAAACACCCCAAACCCCGCTCAAAGGGGCTCTTGCCCCTATTGCGTTCGGTTGGCGATTTTACTCCGTAAAATCTAAAGCATCAACCTCACTATTACCCCTTGGGGTGTTTCCGAAATCCTTATTCGAATTTATAGCCTTTTTCCCTGAATAATTTTGTGCATGTATCGACAACCTGGTTGTCGTAAAGCTGGCCCTTTTTCTCATTGACCTCAGCTAAGGCGATATCGACCCCCAAAGCCGGGCGATACGGCCGGTCCGAAGCCATGGCTTCTACGACATCAGCTACACTGATTATTCTTGATTCCAGCAGGATATCCCCATCGCTAATTCTACCCGGGTAACCAGAACCATTTATTCTTTCATGATGTTGTAAAACGATTTTAGCTATCGGCCAGTTAAATTCAATGTCTTTCAATATATCATACCCTACCTGGCTATGACCCTGGATCAAAGTAAATTCAGCCTCACTCAACTTGCCTGGTTTGTTCAAAATTTCCAGTGGTATGGAAATTTTGCCGATATCATGGATCAAACCGGCTAATTTCAGTCCCTGTACTTGCTCTTCAGTCAGGCCCAGCTCCCGGCCAATATGAAAAGCCAAGTCAGCTACCCGCCGCTGATGGCCGGCTGTATAAGGATCCCTGCTCTCGGTAGTCACGGCCAAGGCATTGATCGTGCCTTCCAGAGTTTTTTGCAGTTTTACATAATGCTGCTGGACTGCTTCTTCTGCCTGTTTCTGTTCGGTGATATCCATAGCGAATCCGATAATCCCGATAACCTGGCCTTGTCCATCGAAATAAGGGATTTTATCGGTGCGTACTGAACGCAAACCATCTTTGGTTTCCATCGGCTCAATGATATTAAGCATTGGGTTGCCGGTATTCATTACTTGCCTATCGTCAAGCCAGTATTTCTCCGCATTCGCCGGAAATAGTTCAGCAGCTGATTTTCCTTCGATTTCCGATTTGTCTAATTTCAGGGCTTTGGCATAAGCTGTATTTACGCGCAACATAACGTTATTTCTGTCTTTATAGAAAGCCAGGGCCGGAGAAGAATCAAATATGGTTTGTAATTCATCCTGGGTATTTTTTAATTTTTCGTCAGCTATTTTACGGTCAGTCACATCATCATATACCGCTACGATCTCACCAGACGGCAGTTTGTAAACATAATTATCCTTCCAGCCGGATATCCGGCTGTCTTTATATAAAGAAAGGGGGAAATGTTCCGGAACAGCCGTTTGATATACCTTCTTCAATACGTCAAACAAACCAAAATCTTTTACTCCCGGGAATACAGTCAATATACTTTTATTGATACTATCTTCTTTTTTTATTTTTTCTACGCGTTCCAAACTTTTATTAACGTCTTTTATTATGAAATCAGCGCCATTATTAACAGCTTCGTACACTGCTACGCAGGTGCCCATATTATCAAATAGCTCGCGGAACCTGGCTTCACTCAGCTTGAGCGCTGCCTCAGCGTTTTTCAACTCTGTTATATCTGAATTGGTACCCAGGAAGCCGGTGATCTTTCCCTGCTCTTCATGCAGGGGAGTAACTAAACTATGGACCCAGGTTGCCTTGGCGGTTTGATCGCGGAAACGGAACTCCGCAACCCATTTGCCATCAGTCTGTACAAACTGGGCCCAGGATGCCCTGATCCGCTCACGATCATCAGGATGTAATCCCCTAAGCCAACCTTCGCCTGATGCTTCCAGGGGACAAAGTCCGGCTATTTCACACCAGCGTTTGTTTACATACTGGTAACGGCCCTGGGTATCAGCTAAAAAAATCCCTACCGGAGACAAGAGCGCAAAATTACGAAAGCGTTCTTCGCTTTCTCGCAGCTCATTTTCCATTTTTTTTCTCTCGGTAATATCGCGGGAAAAACCCATGATCATTTTTTCATTACCGACTTCAATGATCGACGAATGCACTTCAGTAATGAATTCAGATCCGTCTTTGCGCTTCTGAGGAATTTCAAATTCAGCAAAACCTTTATTTTTTACAGTCTCAACCTGCTGCCTGGCAAAATCAATATGTCCCGGAGCGATCAGGTCGACCAGGGGCAGACTAAATATTTCTTCCCGAGAATAACCGCGCATCCGGCAACCGGCATTGTTTATATAAACAATTTCACTATTAAAATTATAGACTATCACTGAATCAGAGGTCATATCAAGCAGCTTAACTTTAAGAGCTAAATCTTTTTCGAACTTTTCCCTTTGTTCGTGTACGTCGTTTTTATCTTTCAAACTGACCTCCTTAAAAATGACACTAACGGAGTGTAGCGCAACTTTTCAATATCGGACCCGCCACCAAAACGTCGGTGGGTGCAGTGCTCGATAGCGCGAGCGCCATCTTTAGGCGCGAAGTCCGCCAGCGCTTATTGGCGGAGACTACACCAAACCTATATCGGGGTGTAGCTTAATTTGTCAATATCGGGGTGGTCAGATTAAATCGGGGCGGTCAGATTTGAACTGACGGCCTTACGGTCCCAAACCGTACGCTCTAAACCAGCTGAGCTACGCCCCGTTTTCCATTCCTATTCATCCCGCAGGTGTCCGCCAAAGTTCGTTGGCGGACTACACCCCGAATTTATTAATCTTTTTAATACATCTCTTCCCTTACCTGATTTAAAAAATCTTTCTCTTTTAAGAACTGCTGTTTTTGTTTTATGCTCTTCGCTATAAACTAATATATACGGAAGCCATTTCTTAGTATGTCTTTGTAAACCTAAATTATGATATTCCACCCTTTTTCTGACATCCTCGGTGCTTCCCACATATAACTTTCCGTTTTTTTCACTTTTCAAAATATATACGAAATAAATATTATCCTTTTTAATCAACTATCATCCTCTGGATCACTTTTTTTATCTTCTCTAATGCCTTACTGCGGTGGCTGATCTGATTCTTGGTTTTCAGCCCCAGTTGGGCAAAGGTTTTGCCGTATTCCGGTACCATGAAGACCGGGTCATAGCCAAAACCATGCCGCCCTTTTATTTCAGTCCCAATATAGCCATTGATCAAACCGGAGACAGTATGGACTTTTCCCCCAGGTTCAGCCAAAGCAATAACACACTTAAATTGCGCTTTGCGCTTATTTAATGGCAAGTCACCTAATAGTTGCAGCAACTTCTTATTATTATCAATGTATTTACATCCCGGACCGGCAAAACGAGCAGAATAAACTCCCGGGGCCCCATCCAGGGATGCCACTGCCAATCCAGTATCGTCCGCCAGGGCCCATTTCCCGGTATACTTAGCAATGGTCACTGCTTTCTTGATGGCATTATCACGTAAGGTGTCGCCGTCTTCGCGTACTTCCGGCAAATCAGGATAATCTTTGATACTTAATACTTTAACCTCGATACCGCGTAATAAGTGCTTGATCTCTTTGATCTTATCCCTGTTCTTGGTAGCCAGCACCAGTTCCATTAAGTTAAGCTCCACTCTGTTCCGCTAACTGATTACACAGATTACTTAAAGAATCTATTCCCAGGTAATGGAATAGGAACACTGGACACTGCCATCAGCCCGGCAGGCAGTTTCAATGATTTTAACATTCTTGCCGCCAGCCAGTTCCAGCATTTTTTCAAAATACCCCAGCAATTTCCAGCAGTATGCTTTATGCATATCAACAAAACCGGTGATGCTCACGGTTACAATATTTTTAGTCTCATGCTGAGTGGTTAAAGTCCCCGTATCATACATATGGGTCCAGAAATTCGGCAAACGATTGATAGCAAACATCGGGTCAGCGGTAGTGACAAAAACACGGTACAATTTTGGGATGCCTTCTTCGGCTACATACTGCCCTATTTTACGGCATATCAGGTAGTTCCCCTTGCCTAAATGCTCGTCAGCCACCCGGATAAGATCAATATATGGCTTTACGGGGACCATTTGGCCATACATGATATTGCCATCAATAACCTTCCTGGAAACAGCGCTCATTTTATTCAAGACTGCTGAATAGTTTTCCTCGCCAAACACAGTTTTAAGATATTTTATAGTCGAGATTACCATTTGACCTTTAAGATTACCCATTAAAAACCCCAATGTTTTTTCATTAAATATCGCTTGCACAGAACAATAAACCGCGCTATATTTGTCCTAAGGGAAGTTGCAAGAGATGAAAGAACTCTAATCGAGTTCTGTAAGTCTCGACCCCGGAATCAGGCGCCGTAGATGCCTATATACAGGCTCACTGGCAGCCACAAAATCTTGGGATCGCAATTTACCAGAAGGAATAAAAAGAACCACAACCAAATAGCAAGGATTAAAATCCCTTGCACTTCCCTATTAAAATTCAAAGACAGTTTTGAGTGTTGAGTTTTTAAGTTTTGAATTAAGGATTAATCCCTTAACTCAAAACTCAAATTTTTACTTTAGGGCGTCTTTCTGTGCCTTCAATAATTCACTGATGCCCCGTCGGGCTATTTGGAGCAGGCTATCCAGATCGTCTTTGGAAAAAGTACTATTTTCACCGGTCCCCTGCACTTCAATGAATCCCCCATCACCGGTCATTACTACATTCATATCCACATCAGCTTTGGAATCCTCTTCATAGCAAAGATCAACCAGTATTTCCCTGTTGACCAGGCCTACACTTACTGCCGCCACCTGGTTTTTTATCGGCAGGGTGTTGATCAGTCCTTTGTCTTTCATGGCGCGCAAAGCTTTTACCAGGGCTATATAAGCACCGGTAATAGAAGCCACCCTGGTTCCGCCATCAGCCTGGATCACATCGCAATCCAGGATAACTGTTTTTTCGCCTAATTGCTTTAAGTCCACGCAGGCACGCATAGACCGGCCGATCAAACGTTGTATTTCAAAGGTGCGTCCAGACAGCTTGGCGCGTTCACGCTGGTTACGCGTATTGGTAGCCCTGGGAAGCATGGAATACTCAGCTGTAACCCACCCAGTCCCGGTGTCTTTCAGGTGCGGCGGAACTTTGTTATCCACGCTGGCAGTACAAATCACCTTGGTTTGGCCCAGCTCGATCAAACAGGAACCTTCAGCATGCCTGATATAATCTGTTGTGATCCTCACCGGTCGAATCTCTTTATTACTTCTACCGTCACTACGAACCATTATTAACCCCTTAGAATACAAATTCTAATATCTAACTTCTAAATCCTAAATCCAAATTTTCAAAATACTGCAATATTTGATTTTTGAACATTTGAAATTGTTTAGAGTTTAGATATTAGGATTTCGGATCTAGCTTAGCGACTGTAAATTATCTGCCAATTTTTGCTTATTCCCTTTAATTTCCATTGCTTTCCCTTTGACCCGGTCTATTTCCGCTAGAGGCGCCTTACGCATGAATTCTTTGTTGTTGAGTTTTACTTCCACTTTTTTAAGTTCTTCACCCAGCCGGGCAATTTCTTTTTCCAGGCGTTGCTGTTCCTTACTGACATCAATAATATCGGCCAGGGGAATATATATTTCCATGCCGGCGACTACCGCTGTGGCTGCGCTTGACGGTTTGGCTGTATCTCCTCCCAAACTCAGAGTTTCAAGCCTCGCCAGCGAAGAAAGGTATTGTATATTGCCGGCCAGTATTTCCTTTTGCACGCCGGAAACTTTGATCAAAGCCTTGATCTTCTGGGCAGGATTTATCCGCATTTCGCCGCGGATATTACGGATAGCAGACACAGTATCCATCACCAGGCTCATCCTGGAGATAGCTTGTTCATCGATATATTTTTTATCTGCTTCCGGCCACTTCTGTGTCATTATGCTTTCTTTTCCCAGCGACCAGCTACTAGCGACCAGCGACTGCTTATTCTGCCATATCTCTTCGGTAATAAAGGGCATCAAAGGATGCAATAGTTTCAGGATACCGTCTAAAACATAGATCAATACAGCTTGGGCGATCTTCTTCGTTTCCGGTTCTTCCTCTATATAGAGCCTGGATTTAACTACTTCCAAGTACCAGTCGCAGTATTTACTCCAGGTAAACTCATAGAGCAAACGCGAGGCTTGGCTAACATCATAATTCTCCAGAGCCTCATTAACCGCGCCAATTAATTTCTGGAATTCGCTTAAGATCCATTTATCTGATAGCTCCAAATGGGCAGCAACTATATTATCTAAACTGACAAAAGTGCCTTCTTTCAGGTTCATTAAGACAAAACGTGACGCATTCCAGAGCTTATTGCAAAAATATCGCGCTGCCTGGAAAGATTCATTCCCCAGCTGCAGGTCACGGCCCCGGATACCGTTATAAGCGAGGGTAAAACGCACAGCGTCTACGCCAAATTGCGCGCTAATGTCCAATGGATCAATGACATTCCCCAGGGATTTGCTCATTTTTTTACCATGGCTGTCGCGTACAATACCATGTATAAAGATATCACTGAATGGAGTCTTGCCCATCAAAGTCAAGCCCATCATGATCATGCGGGCGACCCAAAGATAGATGATCTCATGGCCAGTCACCAGGACAGCTGTCGGATAAAAATAATCCAGGTCAGGATTTTTTGTTGGCCAGCCCAAGGTAGAGAACGGCCACAAGGCACTGGAAAACCAGGTATCCAGCACATCAGGATCCTGAACTAGCTCTGTACCACCGCACCTAGGACACTTTTCCGGTGGATTAATACCTACATAATCTGGTTTGATGCCGGATCGTAATATATAGTTATCTTTGCTGTCATCTTTAAAAATAATCTTATCTTTATTACATTTTAAGCAATACCAGGCAGGAATACGATGTCCCCACCAGATCTGCCGGGATAGGCACCAGTCATGCAGATTTTTCATCCAGAGCAAATATGGCTTCGCCCAATTGTCCGGAACAAACTTGGTCTTTCCTTCCTCTACGACTTTCAGGCCAGCATCAGCCATTTCCCTGGTTTTCAAATACCATTGTTCGCTGACCAGCGGTTCTGTGGCGCTATTGCAGCGATAGCAACGGGTAATAGGTAATGTATAATCTTCTTCCTTCTGCAGGAACTCTTTAGCCTTGAGATCAGCCACGACTTTCTCCCTGGCTTTATACCGGTCCTGGCCGATATATTCTTTGACCTCAGACTGGGAGATAACCCGGCCGTTCGTATCTACCTCAGCCTGAGGGGTAATTTTACCTTCTTTGTCTATGACTTGGATCGAGGCCAAATTATGGCGCTTGGCTATTTCCCAGTCATTGGGATCATGAGCCGGAGTCACCTTGACTGCGCCAGTACCAAAACTCATCTCTACCACATCGTCAGCTACCACTGGTATTTCCCTGTTCACCAGGGGTAAGACTAGCACTTTACCGATCAAATCCTTATATCGTTCATCTTGAGGATTGACTGCGACAGCCGTGTCCCCCAGCATTGTTTCAGGCCTAGTGGTGGCGACAACTATATAGTCGCGAGTCTCGGGTCCGCGAGTCTGCGGGTCAGAGGTTTTTAAGAAATACTTTATATACCAGAGATGGCCTTTTTCTTGTTCGTGTTCCACTTCACTTTCATTAAGCGCAGTGCCGCATCGCGGGCACCAGTCTACAATATGCTCGCCGCGATAGATCCAGCCTTTGGCAAACAGTTGGCTGAAAGCAGTCCTGACAGCTAGTGAACATTGCTCATCCATGGTAAAACGGGTGCGTTCCCAATCGCAGGAACAGCCAAGTATCTGTAACTGCTTTAATATTGTATCCCCGGTTTCCTGGCGCCACTTCCACATTTTTTCCAGAAACTTTTCCCGACCCAGGTCAAAGCGGGTCTTACCTTCCTGTTTGAGCAGTTTCTCTACCACATTCTGGGTAGCAATACCGCCATGGTCTGTCCCCGGGATCCAACAGATCGGAAGACCGTC
>JAQTPL010000004.1:0-73795 GCA_028712895.1 bacterium
ATAGCATAATTCTTTTGCGGGCCGAATCCTGACCAGTCTTTGGAGAATACCTTGGCCCCGAATTTACGGCAAATATCCAAAGTCTGGTCAGTACTGCCGGAATCAACGACAATGATCTCGCCTAAAGCACGCACTGTTTCCAGGCAACCGGTAATATGGTCTTCTTCATTCTTGGTTATAATGGTGATTGAAAGCTGGTCCACTAGGTAATCCCCTGCTCAATTTCAGCTATAACTTTTGTTAATTTTTTAATCTGCTGAGGCCAGGCAAATTCTTTAACTGCCCTCTGGTATCCCTGCTCTCCTAGTCGCCTGGCCAGATCCTCATTATCCAGCAGTTTTTCTATCGCCAATGTCGCCGCTGCTAAATCCAGCGGATCAACCAGTAAACCACTCACCCCGTCTGCTACTGCGTCAGGCACTCCGCCAACATAACCGGCCACAACCGGTTTTTTATACATATTGGCTTCCAGGAAGACCAAACCAAAACCCTCTATTTCTTGCTTATTAGTCTGCCTGGTCAGCATGATAAAAACATCACAAAGACTGTATAATTGCCTCAGGTCATCCAAGGTCACGAACCCGGTAAATATTACTGAATCAGCCACTCCCATTTCAAGAGACAATTTTTTAAGGCGCTCCAGGTCCGGGCCGGTACCAATCACAACGTAAACTATATTAGTATGCATTTTTTTAATTTCCGGCAGCAGCCGGATCACCATATCCATGCCTTTGGCATCTACCAGTCTGGATACAGTCAAAAGGATCTTTTTGCCGGCCAGTTTGTATTTAGCCCTGGTCTTTTCTGCAGCCCCGGCTGTCCCGCTAAATTCTGCCTGATCTATACCGATCATTTTTACTATCTGCTCTGGCCTCAGGCCCAGTTTCACGATCTCATTTTTGGTAAATTCGCTGATCGTCACTATTTTGGCTGCTTTTTTTAAAACCAGCTGTAGCAAATATCTCTTTAAACGTGAAGATTGCGGACGAGTCACATCTGAGGCATACGTATAAACGATATAAGGTATTCCTTTGACCAAGCGGTAAAACAATCCTACCGGGCCGGTCAATAAAGGAGCAGAACAATGAATAATACCTACCTGCTCTTTTTGGATAATGGGCCAGGTATACCTGATCACGCGCCATAGATCTCTCAGCTTATGCAGCGGCGGAAATTCCCGGTAATAAGGGCGGAAATACAATTTCCCAGGCAATCCCTTGGTGGCTTCCTGAAAACCATCATGGGTGGGAGCCAT
The DNA here is from genome assembly GCA_028712895.1 of bacterium. Classification (GTDB taxonomy): domain Bacteria; phylum CAYTYR01; class UBA6262; order UBA6262; family UBA6262; genus UBA6262. Next base: position 1,256 of record JAQTPL010000004.1, read on the forward strand.
GATTACCAGTGCCTCTGGAGGCAGGTGTTTTATAATATTCGTATTGTAAGAACAAATACCTCCGCTGATAGGCGGAAAATCAATAAAAATAAAAAGCGACTTCATCACAGTCCTGCTTCCCTGGATTCCCTGTCTAATAACAAATACTTAGTAAATAAGCCGATCATGAACCATAATACGCCCATGAGCCGCCATTGGTAAAAAGTTTCCCCGAAAACAGCATGGACGCATAAACCGCACAAAACCCCAACCAGGCCGATACCGCAACCTTTAATAAAAGTATCTGTAGAATTCCGCGCTGCCTGCCAGACAGTCCTGATCACTATTATCAGGAGCCAGGCAAAAGCACCCAATCCCAATAATCCTGTTTCTATTAACAGGGAAAAGTACATACTCTCAGGAACACCCATATTATAAGTACCAAAGAATAATGGGCTGATATACCGGGTGGCATAAAAACCGTAACCCAACAAAGGTTTGGAAAGCCATATATTTAAGCTGGCCAGCCATAATTGCGGTCTGACCCCTACAGAGTTAGAGGCAAAGTCACCACCGCTGAAAATGTTTGCAAAGGAGGACAGAGCCCTTTCCCAAACAGTTTTAGGCAAGATCACCGGCACCAGTAGTAATCCCAAAATAGCTACGGCAAATAAACCGCGATATCTGATAACAGCCAGGACCAGGATGGTTATGACAAAAGCAAAATATGAACTGCGGGATAAAGTATACATAAAAGGATAAAGGAACAGAATAAATAAAAAACCGTACCAGGTTTTAGACCATCCCCCTTTGGTGCCAAAAAATAAACTGGCCAGCAGGCCCAGAAAAATGAGAAAATAGGCTCCAGCTATATTATGATTACCCGCCGGATCGAATCCCAGGGTCACCATCCCCTTCCAGGCTTTGGGATTATAGACGAGGTTAAAGATATGCTGATGGATACCGATAAAAGCTAAAAAAATGCCTATGCCGATCATGAGTTTCAGGTACATTTTTATTTCTGCCTTGGTCTCTACCAGGCTTACTACCAACACAAAAACCAAGCCATATTCCATTATTTTCAGCAAATGCAAAGCTGATACCAGGAATTGGTTAAAAGTAAGATTTAAGTAGGCCATAATAAGTGAAATTACCCCTACACCGGTTGCTACCAGCAAGGGTACTCTGAGAGGAGTGTTGATTATTCTAGTCTTCTTATCACTTATCAATTTAGCCAGCCAGGATATTAACAACAAAAAAATAAACAGGTCATCGGTATTGGCAGTGATGTTCTGGCCGCCAAAACTGGCTAATTGTACCTCATAGGCCAAAGGAGTAGAGACAGCCAATAGACATAATCCCCACTTGGCCCGCAGCATAAACAATAAAAACAACAGTACACTTAAGAGCAGTACCAGGAGCCAGGATAGCTGTATCCGGGCGTAAATTACCTGCCACATGATAGCTGCCAGGATAGCTACGATTAGTATGAGCAGATCAACTTTCTTGTTTTCCACACCTTAGCTCCATCGCTGCTGCCAATCCCAGCAGCATCATAAATAAAAAAGTAAATTTATCATCCAGGAAGAAAGTACCGAAAGAGCTGATCACTATGAACCAGGTTATTCCCCCCAACAAACCCAGGCCAAAGGGATGATACTCTGGTTCTGCCGCTACCGCAAGTGTCCAGGCTTTTTTAACAGCTCCAATACAAATTAGTATCAAAGCAGACAGGCCTAGCAATCCGGTTTCTACAGCGATCTGCAGGAAATTATTATGAACCGGGATCGCTCCGGGATCACCATACCCGTGGCTGGCGATCCCTATGCCCAATAATGGCTGGGATTGTATATCAGACAGGGCTTTACCCCATAAATCAACCCTGGTAGTATTGGTACTGTACCCAGTATTGATAATAGATAAGAACCTAATCCGAAAATCAGGGATACTGAATATAGTCAAAGCAGTTAAAACCAGCACCAAGCCTATCCCATACCTGGTATATTTGTCCCTGGATACTGCCATCATGACGATTATGGCTGCCAGGCAGCCCAGCCAGGCCCCACGCACATAGGTAAAAAGCAGACAGGCCATCATCAGCAATAAAACTCCTGCTCTAATACATAGTTTAGCGGCCTTTTGTTTTTTAAAAGTGAACGGTATAATTAAGGGGATGATCAATCCCAAATAAGCGGCAAAAGTGATAACATCCGTAAACGTGCCGAAGCTGCGGACTGCTTTATTTTCTACCAGTAGCCAGTTTACCCCCCACTGCCCAACCTTAAGCCGCTCGTGTAAAGTATCCGCGTCCATTAATAGATCAGCTATTTTAGTATGCGCCAGCCGGAAAATAGTTTCCGGGGTCTGGAAGTGCTGCCATAATCCCAATAAGCTTAATAGTATACCTGAGGCGATTATCGCTTTTAATACCTTATGCGCCTCGCCCGTCGACTTAACCGAATATTTTACTAAAAAATATAGAGACAGGAAAAAAGACCACTTTACCAGATACTTCAGGCTATGGGACATATTTTGCGCCTTTAAAACAGAAAAAGCCATAATCACAATGAAAGCAATTATGGCATAATCAAGCAGTTCTGGCTTAAAAGTCTTTTTGGCCTTATTGAAAGGAAGTAAGAATAAAGCTACCCCGGCTAAAACTGCCGCCAAACTACTGGTTAAATTACGATAAATATTAAAATAGAACGGAAAAGGTATGAGAAACACAATTATCTGAATGATCGCAACCGGCAAAAATAGCATCATCATTGCTCATTAAGACTTTTTAGAATAGGTAACCAGGTAATCCTTAAGTAGAACCAGGATAACAGCTAACAAAAATCCTACTATTGCCGCCACGGTTATATTAGCGCTGCGGTTAAACTTGACAGGTATTCTTGGTTTAACCGGATAAGACAGAATTTTAGTGCTTTCCGCCTGATCTGCCAATATTTCCACCTGGCTCAATTCTTTTTTCATTTTTACTATCGTGGCCTTCTTTTCAGCGACACTATCACTTAAAAACATAAGCCGTATAGAGTCTGCCTGGGAATCACTTTGCAAGGCGATCATCCTTTTCTGCAGTGCAGCCATTTCTTTTTCATTCTCCATAATATATTTCTGCAGGTCAGTCCGGTATTGATCATAGATCTGGATCCTCTTCGCAAAGATACTCTTATGGTCATCAATGATCTTGGCCGCGATATCTTCCGCTATCTTTAGAGCAGCCTTACTCTGTGGATATCTGATGAGTATCCTGGCTATATCACTCTTGTCCATAAGCTCCACTTTAATTATACGTTCTATTTCATTAAGGCTAATATCCTTACCAGTGGCACGCTGCATAAGCCCCTGTATCTCCGGATTGCGAATAGAATTGGCAAATTCTTCTTTAGACACCAGGTTTACCTTAAAAAAAACAATATTATCCCGGGTTACTTCCTTATTGTCATTGAATGAGCCTATCCTAATTTTAAAATCTGTCTCATAGACGGGGCTTAAGACTGTTTTTCCTAGGACTATGCCTACTAAAATAAAAGCCAGGGTTATCGCCATAATGGTTATTTTATTGTGCCAAAGCATATAAAAATAATATCCTAATTCTTTTTTGTCTTCCATACTGCCTCCTTAGCTTATTATGATCATTAGTCTGTATTTTTATAGGTCGGGACCAGGTCTTTGATCTTTTCCTTTATTTTATCGCCATCCATAAGCTCAGCTAATCTTTCAAGCTCCTTGATCTTCCGGCGCAATTTACCCGCATCGAATTCTTTGGGCTGGGTAATATATATTTTATTATGCTTGGTTACTTTATCTTTTTCGGCATCCAGCAAGATCTCTTCATACAGTTTTTCACCCGGCCGCAAGCCGATGTATTTAATGGCAATATCCTTATCTATACTTAAACCTGACAGGGTTATCAGGTCCCTGGCAATATCCACAATTTTTATCTGCTCTCCCATGTCCAGGATAAATATTTCCCCGCCATTACCCAGGGCGCCGGCCTGGATCACCAATTGGGCAGCTTCCGGGATGCTCATAAAATACCGTCTGGCTTCCGGATGGGTGATCGTGATCGGACCGCCATCATCGATCTGTTTTTTAAACAATGGTACAACGCTGCCATCTGAACCCAGGACATTGCCGAACCTGACCGCTATATATTTTGTCCGGCTTACTTTGGCTTTGGATTGCAGGACCATCTCCGCGATCCTTTTAGTCGCTCCCATGACACTGGTTGGGTGCACTGCTTTATCTGTGGAGATCAGCACGAATCTCTCCACTTTGTAATGATCCGCGGCATAGATCAGGTTGCGGGTACCGACAATATTGTTTTTAACCGCAGCTGGCGGATTTTCCTCCATTAAAGGTACGTGCTTATGAGCTGCTGCGTGAAAAATAACCTGCGGCTGATATTTGGAAAACGTATGTTTCAATAAGCCAATGTCCTTGATATCGCCGATTATAGTTTTGAAATTAACAGCCGGATATTTAGTCTTGAATTCAACTACCAGGAAATAGACATCATTTTCATTATGGTCAAATAAGATGACTTCTTTAGGAGTAAAACGGACTATCTGGCGGCAAAGCTCAGAACCTATCGAGCCGCCTGCCCCGGCTACGAGCACTCTTTTATTTTTAACATAGGAATTGATCTCTGTTTCATTTATCCTGACTACTTCCCGCCCTAATAAATCTTCCGGCCGTACCTGCCTGGGTTTCAGCTCCAGATTGCCTTTAATGATCTGGTCAAATTTAGGTACGATCTTAATATTAATACCCTTAATCTCACAATAGTGCAGGATCTTCCTGACCGCCTCTCCCTTGGCTGAAGGAATTGCCAGGATCAGTTCCTCAATATTGTATTGTTCTACTAAGCGCGGGATATCTTTGCTGTAACCTAATACTTTTACGCCGTATATTTTTTGCCCTACTTTAAGCTTATCATCATCAATAAAACCGACAACTTCATATCCGGTATTAGGATTATTCCGGCATTCTTTCAGGATCAGGATGCCAGCCTGACCCGCGCCAATAACCAGGCTTCTTTTCGTTTTTTGCAAATAAGCTGGTTTGTATTTCTCCCTATAGTACCGGCTAATAAAACGCACGCCGGAAACAAATGCGGTACAGATAAACCAGTCAATAATTATTACTGACCGGGGATAGCCTGTAAAACTATGATAAAACAACACTCCCAGGGTGAACAGGATAGTAGAAAAAGTATTGGCTTTGATGATCTGCCACAGATCATCAATGCTAAGATAACGCCAGAGACCGCCAAATAATCCATAATAGAAAAAAATAGACATCTTGATAAAGATCAATAACGGCAACGTCCGCAGGATGATCGGGAAATATATCGCTTTATGCAGGGTAAAATCAAAACGAAGGTAAAAGGAAAAAGCATAGGCAAAAATAATAAAACCCAGGTGCAGCAGCACGATCAGGGGCTTGCGGAAATCATGAATTATATTTTTAATTCGCTGTTTCATTATGGTTTATACCCCAGGGCAAAGATTACTTTATACTCTAGTACAGGTTCATTCCCTGCCAGTTTTGCCGGCGCCGTGTATTCAGCCAGGCCATCGGTTATTTCAGCAGGCATAGGCTTAAGCGCTCCGTAAAAAATCTTTTTAAATAGTTCTTTTCCCTTCATGGTTTTTGGCATCAGGTTTAATCGCACAACTACCTTCTTGATCACAGAGATCATAACACTCTTCCAGGATCCTTGTATAACATGACAATCGCCAAAAAGAGTACATTGTTCATAGCCTTCCTGCTGCAGCAGGGCGGCCAGTTCGGCCGCTGAATAATAGCGGTAGCTGTAAGGACTGGGATTAAAATCCGGCAACTCACGGTTAGCGGAACAAATAAGCAGCACCCCTCCCTTTTTTAATACCCGGCCGGCTTCCTTTATAAATTTTACCGCCTCCGGCAGATAATAAATAGCCTCGTAAAGAATAACTACCTCAAAACTTTCAGCAGCAAATGAAAGAGACTGGGCATCTTCCTGCTTTAATTCTATTCTGGCCCGGTCCTGGTAACAATGCCGGGCGATAGCCAACAATTTTTCATCTATATCCACACCTGTGACAGTAGCAGCGTTTCTAGCCAAATACCCTAATCCCTGGCCTGAACCACAGGCAACCTCCAATACTTTTTTCCCCTGGCAAAACCCTGCGGCGAAACGGTACCTGGTATACATCCGCTGGATCTGTTCGGCAGTGACATTATAGCCGACTACTTCTGTGACTGAACTATAATCGTTGCTCATAACGACAGTAATCCTTTTTCTACCAGATCCAACGTTTCCTTCTTTTTACAAAAACAGAATCGCACCTGGTTCTTTCCTTTACTTTTATCCGCATAGAAAGAAGTACCCGGGACAGTTGCAACTTTAGTCTCGGCGATCAATTTCCGGCTGAAATCGAAATCATTTTTTGCTTTTAATTTACTCATCAGGTCATCACATTCTGCAATTATATAATAAGCACCTTTAGGCAAAAAAGGGTTGAAGCCAGTCTTTAAAAGCAGCTTAAATAACCTATCCCGGGAAGTTGCGTATTTGGATTGTAATTTCTGGTAATACGTATCCGGCAGGTTAAGGGCAAATACCGCCGCATGCTGCAACGGGGTAGGCGCTCCGACCGTAAGGAAATCATGTACTTTTCTTATCCTGGAAGTAATGGCCGGTGCGGCAATAGCCCAGCCCACCCTCCAACCGGTCACTGAATATGTTTTAGAAACAGAATTAATGGTAATGCTCCGCTCAGCCATGCCTTCTAAAGAAGCAATAGAAATATGTTCTGAACCGTCATAAAGTATGTGTTCATAGATCTCATCAGTAATTGCCAGGCAGTCCCACTTCCGGCATAAAGCAGCGATCTCGGTCAGCTCAGCCCTGGAAAAAACCTTGCCCGTAGGATTATTAGGAGTATTGATAATGATAGCTTTGGTCTTACTATTAAATGCCGCTGCCAGTTCTTCCGGTTTATAGCGCCAATCAGGAGCATATAAAGTCACATAACGAGGCGTCGCACCTGATAATATGGCATCAGGCCCGTAATTCTCATAAAACGGCTCAAATACTACTACTTCATCGCCTGGATTAATAATGGCCTTAAGGGCCGCTATCATGGCTTCGGTCGCGCCGCAAGTTACGGTTATTTCAGTTTCCGGGTCGGCTTTTATTTTATTATACCTCCCTGCCTTGGCCGCGATGGCTACCCGCAGTTCCGGTTCGCCAAAAGTCACCGGATACTGGTTAAAATCCTGCATAATGGCAGCGGCGGCGGCTTTCTTGATCTCCTCTTCCGCCGGAAAATCAGGGAACCCCTGCGACAGGTTGTAGCCGCCGGCAGCATCACAGATCCTGGTCATTTCCCGGATCACGGATTCGGTAAAAGTTTCGGTAATTCTTGATAAAGATTTCACGCTATATCCTTATTTATTAAAATATTTTTTAATTGTCGAGATTACATACCGCACTTGCCGGTCATCGATCTCCACATTCATCGGCAAGGAGATCACTTCTTTGGAAATGGACTCAGTTTCCGGGAAGCCGGTATTTTTTAAAGCCAGGGCTTTATAGGCATAGTAAGGTTTCCGCCAATGGACCAGGCATTCTACCCCATTATCCTTAAGGTAGGCCAGTAAGTCATCACGCTTTTTATACCTGATCACATAATTCTGGAACACATCCCGGAAACGGTGATCAGCAAAATGCGGCAGGCCAAGGCCTTTAATGCCCTGCAACCCTTGCCGGTACAGCGCGGCGATCTGCTGGCGGCGTTTGATCCAGTTCGGCAAATGCCTCAGTTTTATATCGAGGAAGGCGGCCTGCAAATTATCCAGCAGGCAAGTATAACCATGATAATGATAGGCCCCGGTTTCGCGGTCCTCACCATTCCAGCGCAATAATGTTGCCATGCGCGCTACTTTCGGATCGTTGGTCGTGATCGCCCCGCCGTCGCCATACCCACCCAATATTTTGAAAGGATAAAAGCTCCAGCAGCCGCTCATGCCGATAGACCCGGCCCGCCGGCCTTTGAAAGATGCTCCCAGTGATTGGCAAGCGTCTTCAATGACCTTTAGTTTATATTTCCCGGCAATCTTCATGATCGCGTCCATATCGCTCATCCGGCCATTCAAATGGACCGGGATGATCGCTTTGGTTTTTTTAGTTATAGCTTTTTCAACCTTGGTTACATCCAGGTTATAATCAGGACCTACATCCACCATGACTGGTTTGGCCCCGGCATTTACTACGGCTGAGGCAGTGGCCACAAAAGTATGCGCAGGAACAATCACTTCATCACCAGGGCCCACACCGGCGCACTGTACTGAAATATGCAAAGCATCATAGCCGCTATTAGTCCCGATGGCGTATTTAGCTCCCACGAACCTGGCCAGGTTCTTTTCAAAACTCTTTAGCTGGTCACGCATAATAAGGTCACCTTTGCTCATGGCCTTAAAATACGCTGCATCAATCTCTTTCTTGATCAAGCGGTAGTTCTTAGCTGGATCAACAAAACGAACTTTGTACTTCATCACGCCCCCTTAAGATAGTATCTTTTTTACGGCTTTAACTATTTCTTTGCTCCTGGGATAATACACTGCTTCCAAGGTCTTGCTGGAAGGCGCCGGGACATCTGGAAGCGCTACCCGCTGCAGCGGTTTCCTTAAATCAGTCCCGATCTTTTCCGCTACGAGCGCTGCTACTTCTGCCGAGAGCCCGCCGGTTTTCCAGCCGACATCGGCTATGACCAGCCTTTTGGTCTTGCTCACCGACCGGATGATCAGTTCCTGGTCAAGCGGTTTAGCTGAACGCAGGTCCAACACTTCCGCTGAAATACCTGCTAGTTCCAATTCCTGCGCTGCTTTTAAAGCTTCTGGAGCCATATAAGAGATAGCGACAATAGTTATATCTGTCCCTTTCTTCCTGATCACGCCCTTACCAATAGGCACAGTATATAACTCTGTCGGCACATGCCCTTCGGTCCGGTATAGCCAACGGTCATCGATGAACACCACTGGATTCTCATCCTGTATAGCTGCGGCCATTAATCCTTTTGCATCATAAGGAGTGGACGGCATCACTACTTTAAGCCCGGGAATATGGGCAAAAATACCATGGATCGCCTGGGAATGCTGTGCTGCCTGCTCCCCGCCGCGGTTGATGATACCCCAGACAACTAACGGCACGGTTGACTTTCCTCCGGTCATATAATGCCAATTGGCAGCTTCATTGATTATCGGGTCCAGGGCATACAGCATAAAATCCATCCGGGGATGAACCACTACCGGTCTCATCCCGGCTAGCGCTGCTCCCACTGCCGCCCCGGTAATGCCATTTTCAGAAACCGGGGTATCTATTACCCTGCTTGTCCCGTATTTTTCCAACAGGCCTTTGGCGGTATTACCTACATACCACGGGCTTTTGACTCCCTGGCCGATCAGAAATACGCTTTTATCCCTGGACATCATCTGGTGCAGGGCTTCATTAATAGCTAAACTATATTGCAGGATCCTATTTTTTGCTGACATAATAGCCTAATTCCTCTGGAGCTGGGTATTTACTATCACTGGCAAATTCCATAGCCTCTTTTACAGTCCTGGCCACAGAGCTTCTTGTTTGTTTTAGCTCAATAAGACGGTATATTTTCCGGCGCAGGAGATATTTTTCTAATGCCTCGATCGGGTCTTTGCCTTTCCATATAGCTACTTCCCTGGCCGGCCGGATATCGGTCCGGCACCCTTGTACATTATCATCAGGACCAACATGTCCCCTCATCCGATAGGTCATGAATTCCAGCAAAACCGGACCTTTTCCTGCCCGGCACAAAGCAGCTGCTTTCGCCGCCAGGTCATAAACTTTCAAAACATCATTGCCGTCTTCGCGGAACGACGGGATACAGAATGGCTTGCCTGTGGCCACGATATTATTGGCTGCCCGGCAGTCCTGCAGCGGCATATGGGTCGCGTAAAGGTTATTCTCGCAAACAAAAATTATCGGCAATTTTCTTAAGGAAGCAAAGTTAAGAGATTCATAGAAAGTTCCTTCCCCGGTGGCACCGTCACCGAAAAAGCTAACCGCGATCCGGCCATCTTTCCTAATGCTGGCCGCCAAGGCCGCGCCGGTAGCTAGAGCAATAGTGCCGGCTACAATTGGGGCAGCTCCCAGGAATCCGGCTTCCGGAGCGCACACATGCATGGAACCGCCCCGTCCTTTGGCGCAACCTGTTTCTTTGCCATAAATTTCTGCGATCAGTCCTTTTAGCGTACCGCCATGCACCAAGTAATGGCCATGCGAACGATGGTTGCCGAAAACATAATCTTTCCTGGCTAAAACAGCGCCTATCCCCACCGCCACGGCTTCCTGCCCGCTGTATAAATGGACCGGGCACTTAACTTCACCCTTAATGATCGGCTCCACTAAGATCTCTTCGGCATAACGGATCACCAGCATATCAGTATACATTTTTTTAAGCAAATGTTTTGAATACATTTAATGTCCTATTATTTTTAATAGCGTCCGGATGATAATGGTAAAATCTGTAAACAAGGAATGCTCCTGCACGTACTTTAGCTGCAGCCTTATTTTCTCTGGCCGGATCTTTTCCTGATAGGTTTTTTCCGGATCCGGACTGCCGGCCAGGATCGCTCCCTCATCCGAATTCCATAGCGAAGCCCAGTCAGTAATACCCGGTTTTACGCTCAATATCTGTTTCTCCTGTGCCGTGAACATATTTACATAATACGGTACTTCCGGCCGTGGGCCGACAAAACTCATCTCCCCTTGTAGCACATTGAATAACTGGGGCAATTCATCCAATTTATATTTCCTGAGTTTTTTCCCGATCCTGGTGATCCTAGGGTCATCATCAGCACTGGATGACCCGCCTATCTTATCGGCATTCAAGACCATGGTCCTGAACTTATGCATTTTAAAATCCCGGCCATTCTGGCCGACCCTGGTCCCGCTATATAATACCGGCCCCCCGTCTTCCTTTTTTACCAGGGCAGCAACGATCAATAATACAGGGATCAATATTAATAATCCGAAAAAAGAAAACAAAAAATCTACTAGGCGTTTTACCATGTAAAACCTCAGCTGGTATAATTATAATATTATACCCTAGATTTAAGAAAAAATCTATACTTTTTGTGGGTGGGATATTATTACGGCGTTTTTCCAGAAGTCAACCGATAGCAGGCATTGCAGCAAAGCCCAGAATGACCCGAGCCCATATAATACATGCAGGGACAAGAACATCAATGGCAGCGTCAATAAATATCGCCAATCTTTGCGGTTAACGGCGATCCTAAAGGAGAAATACAGAGCTGCTGCTAAATATAAAGCCAGGAGGCCCGCTAAGACCCAGGCAAAACAGTAATCTATAACGGTCAGGAAACCAAACGCTAATATGCTGAGCACAAATAATAAAGGTATAAAATGGCGGAGAGAGACCGGGATGATCTCTGAATATTTTAAAGGCATAACTACCCATACGCCGTTACGGAAATTAGTACGGCAAAACGATCTTAGGTCAGAACGGGCATAATAGTATGATACCACATCCGGAAACAGGATGATCCTGCCACCCTGTTTCTTGAGCCTCAAATTGAATTCCATATCCTGGCTTCTAGGTAACTTTTCATTAAAAAACCCTATCCGAGTAAAAATCTCTTTCCGGTAGCAGCCGCCAAATACCGTATCAGTTTCTTTTGGCTGTTTGGTCTCGGTCCTAAAGTCTGAATTACCCACTCCAAACCTGCTGGTCAACACTGCCACGATAAGCTGCCCCATAAAGGTATTTTCCCGGGGCAAGGTGATCATGGCCCCACCTACGTTATCAGCCTTACTTTCCTGCAGGTGCTGGACACACCTGGAGATATAGTCAGGGCTGTAAGTAGCATGTGCATCCATCCTGATAATTATATCGCCACAGGCAGCTTTAATTCCGATATTAAGAGCGCAAGGCGTGATCCGCTGCGGATTCTCCAATAATTTAATGAAAGGATACTGCTGTGCGTATTTCTGCACAATATCCCGGGTCGTATCCTGGCTCATTCCATCTACGATCAATAATTCCAGTTCATTTTTTGGAAATTCCTGGGCTATAATGGAGGCAATACAGTGCGCAATGAATTTTTCCTCGTTGCGGCAAGGGATGATTATTGAACAGAGCATATCAGGTCCTTATAAGCTTCTTTATTCTTCTTTTTATTAAATAATTCAAAAAGATAGTCAAATCCGTAACCAGCAGTCAATATCAGGAACGGCAAATGAGTAAAGCTAGTTCGCAAAGCAGCATCTACCCTGGTAATTATATGCAGGATCAATGAGCAAATGAAGATAGAAGCGTAAACCATGAACTTATAATTCTTTTGCCTGATTACCTTAACCAGAGCAGTGATAAATAAAATATACAATGGGATCATATGGGCAGCATAATAATATTGGTGCGCTTTCTGCCAAAAAGGTGGGAAAATATTAAGGAACTGATACCCTCTCATAAAAAACAACTTGACCATTCTGGTTAGTATATAAAAATAGTTCCCATCTTTACTATAATCAAATGGTTCAATTTTAGTATATTGGATTATTACATCCCCATTCATATATATCGACCTCAGGACCTGGACCATAACAGGCAGGTAATAAATAAATAAAAACGTTACCAAAGTCCCTACTAGCATAACCGGAGCAACCGATCTTAAAACCATTTTGTTTTTCTTCACTGAAGAAACAACGAGCAAAACATAGATCGGGAGACAGAGAATAACCGTGTCGATCCTGATAAACAATAAAACAAAATATCCTAATACAAATAATAAGTTCTTAGCCCAAGTACTGTTTTGACGGCTATAATATGAGGTTACAAAACTATAGATATAGACAACAAAAAAGAACCGGTAAACAGCTTCCGGAGAGGCCCAGTTATTCCAAATAACATTATCAATGAATACTATGGAAACAAGGCTAAAGATCATCGCCACTTTTTTGTTAGCGTAGAATTCCTCAGCAATTTTATATAAAATTACCGGTATCAATGAAGCCAGGATAATCTGGAAAAGTATCAGCGCCCATATATTACCAGAGCCGAAAATTAAAAATATAAGCGCGGTGATCGCTACATAACCAAGATGAAACAGTATTGTCGGATGCTGTTTTAGGATGTGCGGTAAATTTACACTATCCCCTGTCCCTTTCACATAATCTGACACCTGGTCAGCTACCGGACCGTATATTTTGGAAAAATCAGATGAGGCCTTAGGGCCTTTATCATAAAAAAGCAAAAAACAAATATTAAAGATGATGGCTATGACGAATAACCATATTAGCTCTTTTTTAATTTTCATTCTTTTCTCCTATTTATAGGCTCTCAGGTTCGGGCCAAAGAACAAGGCATCTATCATTCCAGTCTTTAGAGCGTGGAGCGCTTCAGCCGGGGAATGCACTATCGGCTCCTCATGTTTATTAAAACTGGTATTTATACATAAAGGCAATCCGCTGATCTTATAATATTCGTTTAAGATACTGTGCATCAGCGGTTGCCTGTTCTTATTGACAGTTTGGGGCCTGGCGGTGCCGTCCAAATGCACTACTCCAGGTATGCCGGCTCTTAACTCCTTCTTCACCGTAAAAGCCATGGTCATAAAGCGCGCAGCATATGCGCCTTTAGGATAATTATCAAAATAAACCGGAGCAAATTCTTCCATGATCACAGGAGCAAAAGGCATGAACTCAGTCCGGTCCATTCTTTTGTTGAGCCAATCCTTTATTTCCGGATCAGTCGGCCTGGCCAGGATCGAACGGTTGCATAGAGCGCGGGGTCCATATTCCATCCTGCCTTGAAACAGGCCGATCACTTTTCCCTGATGCATCAGCTCCGCTATTATTCTCTCCGGATGTTCAAGCTTTTCACATCTAAAGCCCTCTTTTTCAATGGCCCTGATGATCTCTTCAGGCTTAAAGGAATCACCGAAATAAACATTCTCCAGGGGAAAAGGTTGCAGTTCATTGTGCCGGGAAGCCAAAAGCAGGGCTGCCCCCAGGCTCGTCCCCCCATCCCCCATATGGGGATGAATAAAGACCTCTTCGACTTCTGCTAATTCCATTATCCTTTTGTTCAGAGTGACATTAGCAAAAACACCGCCTGACAGCACCACCCGGGGATTGCCTGTCCGCAGAACAGCTAACCGTACCGCTGCAGTCACATTTTCTTCCAATACACGCTGGGCAGCATAAGCTATCTCTTCCCGGGAGAATCCTTTCATCAATTCTTGCAAATAATTAACTGCTGATTTCCAGAATAAATACTTATCGTTGCGAAAATGCATCTTATCCCGATCCAGGGAATAAACAGTTCTCAGCTTCTCGTACGCCTCGGGTGAAGGATGGTAAGCTGCCAATCCGGTTATTTTGCCGCCATGTCTTTGCGGGTCAAAGCCGCAGATATAAGTAATGTAAGCCCAGAAATTGCCGGCTGAATGTATTTTAGGACATTCGCTGATCTTCTTCAATTGCCCGTTTTCACCGGCATAAACACTGCCGGCCAGGCCGTCACCGCCGCCATCAACAGTAACGACAGTTGCTTTGGTCCAGCCACTGGTGAAATATGCCGAGGCGGCATGGCTTTCATGATGATCAAAGAAAGTAATCTTCCCTTTCATCCCTCTTTTGGCAAAGTAATCCCTGACCAGTCCCCTGTTCTTTCTTAATATTTGCGCCGCCAGCCGGCTGCAGGCCACGAAAGCTTTTGATTCAGGGAACTTTCCGCTGTGTTTGGTAATCTTTTCAAATACTTTTCTTTTAAAACCCGCTTTCCCGGAAAAATCCACTCCAGTAGGAACTTCGACCATCCCTTTGAACCCGAATCCAACCAGATCAATATCAGCGATATCCACGCCACACTGTTTGGTCATATTTTCTAAAGAGGTATAAGGGAACCCCCAGTGCATTTTTTTCCTGGTAAACCTCTCCTCATTAGCAGCATAAACGATCCGGCCATCCTTAATTAAGGCTACGCCGCTGTCATGGCTGTCATTAATACCCAGGATATTCATAATACCTCATTTCATGCGGAATAGTTTAAGGCCGATCCTGGCCTTATTAATCAGCTCTGGCACATTTCTTATTTTACTTATATTCTTAATAATATTTTCAGGCTTAAAATAGAATTTCTTATACCCTTCCACTAATAATTCTTTAAGCTCTTCCAGGGTAAAGTTCTCAGGCCAATGGGGTGGCTGGAACCCTGCTCGCGGATGCGCCGCAAATTCCTGCCAATAGTCACTTCTGATAATGCCTTCTTGCAGGCCTCTGGCATATAGCTTAGTCCCGGGGAAAGGGGAAAATATGGTCAGATGTACGTAATCAGGCTTTAACTTCTTCATGAACCGGAAAGTTTCTCTGATATCTTCCCGGGTTTCACCAGGATTGCCGATCATAAAATAGGCTAAAATAGGTATCTTGTATTTCTTGGTCAGGGCAAAAGCCTTCTTTATTTGTTCAAAGGTGATACCTTTATTCAATATTTTTAAGATTTTTTCAGTACCGGCTTCCACGCCATAATGAATCCCTCTACAACCGGCCTTGGCCAGGGCAGCTATTATCTCTTCATTCACCGTATCAACCCTGGTTCTGATATCCCAGGAAATTTTTAGTTCTCTTTTTCCGATTTCGCGGCAAATAGCTATTACCCTCTCCTTATCAACAGTGAATGTATCATCATAGAAAAGAAAATTATTAATACCCAGTTTCACGCACGCCGTCAGTTCATTTACAACATTTTCCGGAGATCTCGCCCGGAAATTCTTCCCCAGATGAGGGCGGTCGCAAAATGAGCATTGGAAAGGACAACCCCTGCTGGTAAACATCGTAGTTACCGGATTGTTTCCTGTCAGGATAGAGCTATATTCCTTATATGGGACCAGATGACGAGCCGGGAAAGGAAGGCTGTCCACATTTTTGATAAAAGGCGGATTACCCGTATTGACGATCTCCTGATCATCCCAAAAGACTAGGCCTGGGATTTCCCTTAATTTACCCTTGTTATCCAGATGCCGCAGCAGTTCTTTTACCGTCTCTTCCCCTTCCCCCAGAACTAAATAATCTATATTTTTAAGTCTCATGCTCTCTAGGGGAAAAAGATGGACATGGGGACCGCCCAGCATGATTTTTGCATTCTCGCAGGCTTTTTTTACAGCTTCAACTGTCTTGACAACGTCAATTAAAGTCATGGTCATAGTCGTAAGGCCAACTATCGCCGGATTGAATTCCCTGATCTTTTGCTCCAATGAAACATAATCAAGTTTTTCTACCTGGGCATCAATCACCATTACTTGATGGTCCGATTCCAGAGAAGCAGCTATATAAAGTAAGCCTAAAGGCGGGTTACAGCCTCTCTCCTCTTCAACGAAAGCAGGATTATTGGCAATTATTTCATTTTCCCTGGGAGGATTGACCAACAATACTTTCATCTAGCGCATCCTCTTATCGATCAGATCTGCCAGCATGCCTATGGCTAATAGCTGGATAGCGGTAACAAAAACAATAACTGTAACCACGAGAAATCCTTTGCTCATAATTATACGGTATAAAACTAAGGCTATGCTGAGTAAAAAAAATGCCAAGCTGGCCGGAATAAATATTTTAAGCGGTTCAAAATACAGGATAGTCTTAATGATCAGCTGGATAAAGTTCAACGTGTCCTTGATCGGCTTGATCTTGGATATGCCTTCCCGTTTATGATAATCAATGGGAATGTAATTTACCCGATAATCATTAGTGATCATCGCCAAGGTTATGGTCGTGGTGAAGGAAAAACCGTTTGGCAATAAAGGCAGGAACCGCAGGACAATATCCTTTTTCATTATTCGCAACCCCGAATTCAGATCCGGTATCTTGCGCTCAGATAAATATTCTGCCAGCTTCCTGATAATGGTTTTGGGGATCCTTCTCAGCAGAGGTATTTTTACCTTATCTCCTATTCTTGCCCCTACGACCATATCTGAACTTTCCATTTTCCCGATCAATTCCGGTATTATTTCCACGGGATAAGTACTATCGGCATCAGTTATTAAAACCAGCTCGCTGGCGGCATGCTTTATTCCTGTTTTTAAGGCTGCGCCATAACCCTTATTCATCTCATGGTGTATCGTGATTATCTTAAAAACAATTTTATTTATTTCTGCCGCAGTGTTATCAGTAGATCCATCATTAACCACAATGATCTGAAAACGAATACCTGTTTTATTTAATACATCATAAAGGGTATTCAATGTATTATAAATGCTTTTTTCTTCGTTATAGACTGGTATGATCACTGATAATTTGTCTTTAAACACAATTAGGCTCCTTATTCTGTAGTAACGACATACGCTTTATCCTAGCCATTCCTAATAGCATCCCGGTAAGGATCCAAAATATCGGCCCGCTTTTGCTGGACTGAAAAGATTCCAATCCAAAGCCCATAACCAGGTAGGCAGCAACCAGCGCACAATAATAAATTAGCAGTTTCCTGTTTTCTCTTAAATACCATCCGAATTTAGCCAGCATGCAGATCCAGATACCTGTACCAATAATCCCCAAAACCATAAAATTTCTGCCATATTGGCTGTCATAGCCCGAAGTAAAATGAATTTCACTGCCTGGCTCCTGTCCGGCCAGATAACCAACCCCCACTATCCGGTCCAAAGGGTTCTCAAATATTACGAATTTAGGCAAGATATCTTCTTTGTATCTTTTCATTACCGAGGTCGCCGGATTAGCCAGGCGCCCTAAATTAATATATTCACCTATCTGATAATCCCATTTAAAGGCTACTATAAATATTACCAGTGCCATTATCGCCATCAGCGTATACCATTTTATTATCTTCAGGAATATTTTATTGATCTTATTTACCATCATAAAATCATTCAGCAAATAAAACAATATAAAAAATGCCAGCACGGCGAAACTCGATGATTTCGCACCGGTCGCCAAACAGCAGATGATAGATACTATCATTAATAGATATATCAAATACCGTTTGGCCTTGTTATTTATGAAATCGAAATAGTTAGCAAAAAGGCAGGTAAGCGCCCCGCCGAAATATATCTGCCCAGACAGGGCCGATGCTATTTTAAGGAACGGCGTGCCAATGCCGTAATAATCTTTGATCTTAAAGATAATGGAATAAGCACCGAAAAGCGCGTTAAATAAAACCAGAATAATCAGAAAATACAACAAGTATTTAATATGCCCTTTTAAGGTCAAATAAAAGAAAAGAACGAAAAAAATAAAGTATTGGAATTCCTTACCCCAGAAGATCAGGAAAAAAAGTCCCCACTCGTGGCCAGTGAGCGCCCGGGCCAGAGAAATTGAAAAAGGATAAGAAAAATATACCAGAGGCCAAATAAACTCATTATAGACTGGCATTTTGCCCAGGCTTATTCGTAAAATAATAATAATGAAAATGAAAATAAAAGTCAAATCTTCTAACCTTATTTTTGCCCCATAAAGCAATTCTATCCGGGGAAAGAAAAAGATTCCTAATAAGGTAAGTCCCGCTAAAAACATCAGACTCTTATTTTTTGTATCCATATCCAGGAACATATGAGCGATGACCTTTTTCATCATAGGCTATTAATCTTTCTTTTTACGGCTAATAAAGAACGCCAGAGAGGTATATTATTCAGCCACCCGGACAGCATCCTGATAAAACCTGGCCTTTTTAAACCTGTTTCGGTTAGAACCCAGTCTGCTTCCCGGATCGACAACATATTGGCGAAGCCACCAGCTAAGGCGTAATTCCTTTTGGTTTCCGGACCTCCAACCCGGTCTTTTTCTGCGTATGGAGAATGACTATAGCCATGATTTTGGTGAATAACGGTGGCTATTTCCGTGGCATCTATTATCGGGACTTGCATCTTTTTCATTTTCCACAATACCCAATTATCCCAACCTTGCCTGCCGACGGCAAATTCCGGCATTTGCCAAGGCAATTCCCTGGGGAAAACCATATAATCAATACCTGTATAACCATGCAATTTCCCTTGCCGTCCAAGCTCCTGTTTAAGCTCTACTTCCCAATTCTGTTGTTGATAATCTATTTTCTGCTGCCAATCCAGGTCCCATCTTCGGCCAATGATAAAATATTTTGGCAATTTGATACTCTTTATTGCAGTCACAAAGTCTGGTAGCAAGATAATATCGGCATTGACATAAACCAATATCTGGTTCTGGGCTTTCTCCCTGGCCAAAGCAAAAGCAGAACTTACTAAAGGAGTCCCGAATTCATTTTTTTGTATCTCCGGATAATGAATGATACCATACTTTTTAGCTGCTTCAGCTACTCCCGCATCATTACCCATTAAGATGATCTCATTATCACCAGCCAGGGACAGCCAGCTTTGGATAGCATTATGCTGAGCCAATACATTCTGGGTGCTAAAAGATTTAGGTATACTGAATATTGTCAGCATTATGCATTCCTGTCCTATGTAGTTAGCTGCCGGTAGATCCGGAAGGTTTCTACCGCTGTTTTTCCCCAACTATAATTAGCACCTCTGGTTAAGCCCTGGCTGCTTAGGGCCGTCCAGGTATTATTATTACCAGCTAATTTATTTATTTGTTCGGTTAGACCGGCAACATCAAGCGGCTCAAAATACAACCCGGCATCCCCCACGACCTCGGGCAAAGAGGAACTATTGGAAACGATTACCGGGGTTCCACATTTCATTGCTTCCAGGGGAGTCAGGCCAAATCCTTCGTACAATGATGTAACCACCAGCATTTTGGCGTTGGCATAAAACAACCTGAGCTCCAGATCATTGATCCCGCTAAATATTTTCAGATTACCCGCTATCCGGTATTTGTTTATCAGCGCCAGTTCTTCCGGTCCCCACTTGCTTTGGCCGCCCAGGCAGAACAAATAATAATCAGCCCTGTTCGCCCATTGGCCAAAAGCCCTCAGCAAGGTAACAAAATTTTTATAACCGCCGCGGTCTCCGACATAAAGGATATATGGCTTATCCAGACCGTGGCTCTTCCTGAATATATTGTTTTCTTCCTGGCCCGACGGCTTAAAATGGTTACTGGCAGCCAAATATACTACTTCTATTTTATCAGCCGGCAAGCCGAATATGTCGATCAGGTCGTTTTTTGTACTTTTTGATATAGCGATTATTTTATCTACCCTGGCCAATACTTTGCGCTTATTATTAGTAAAGCTTTTCGCGCCCTTTAAATGTTGTGGAAATTTTTCGTGTATCATATCATATACTGTCATCACCGTAGCTTTGGCCTTAACTTTAACTGGATTATAGTAAGTAGGGTGATAAATATCAAATGATCTTGGGCTAGCGGCAAGCCATCTCTTGAGTACTGTTTTATTGTATAGGTCCAGTAGCGGGCCGGTTTTGTAGATCTTCTTGTGATAACTGCCGGCATAATATTCAAAATATTTTTTTTGCTCAGCCAGGCTATAGTAATTTATATGCCAACCTTGATAACATGACACCTTAATCCCTTCTTGTTGTAGGGCCTGAAGGATCAGCTCATAGAAATACCGGGATATGCCTCCATATTTCTGCCTTACAAATATCTGATAATCGTAAAGGATCTTCAAGCCGTGCTCTCTTTCCCTATGGTTCTCCGATAGATGGCCAGCAGATCATCATTGAATACCGGAAGTTTCAACAGATCAGCTTTTGAATAACCAAGCAATTGCCGGTATAATTGCTGATCCGACAGGATCTGGCTGGTTTTTGCCGCCAGATCTGCCGGATCATTGTGGGTAAAGGTATAACCATTTTTCCCATCTACTATAAATTCACCTATGCCGCCAATCTTGCTGGCAACTACCGGTCGGCCATAAAAAAGGGCTTCAACTAAGATAACCGGGCCAAACTCATTAGGCCATTGTTCAGGAACAATCATGATTTCACTAAAATTGATCATATTCCTGACTTCAGCATTTTCCATCTTAGGAAGAAAGATCACAATTTCATTGAGTTCATTAACCGCAATAGATTTTTTTATTTTCGCTAAATGCGCTGGTACGGCATCTCCGATGCCCACTAAAAGCCTGACTTGCTGATGCTTAACAGCGATCAAGCGCATAGCTGAAATCAGCACTTCCAAGCCTTTATGGTAAGATACAGATCCCACGAATAAAAGGTAGCGCAGATCAGGGTCCAGGTTGTATTTTTTGGCTACCGCCGCTCGGTCTTCGAGTTGGATCGGTTTTGGCACATAGTAATAATTTACCTTGATTTTATCTTCTGCTATGCCGTGCTCGATAGCTCTCTTTTTAGAAGCCTCGGTCAAAGCAATATACAGGTCGATTCTCCTTAAAATAGCCTTAAGCAACACGGTCCGGTAGCAGGCAATCAGCTTTAGCATTGACCTGAGCAGGCTTTTAGCCGGCAGACCGGCAATGATCTGCATACTGCATTCAGCACACCATATTCCCTGGTGTTTAGAACAAATAGATCCGTCATCCCGCAAAAAAGTATTCCGGTGGCAAATCAGGAAATAATCCAGAAAAGTATAAGCAGTCTTAATACCCAGCAAGCGGGCGCTGATCATTACCGGTAACAATAAATATTTAGAGTGGAAGTGAATAATATCCGGCCTTATCTTTCTTAGTTTCACATAACAGTCTAGTATGGCCAAGGGATCTATTAGCGGCTGGAATAATCTGGCTATCTTTCCGTCTAATTTAAAAATAGAACGTACTGGCAGTAGTTTTTCTGAGGTTGTATGGGAAAACTCAAAAGGACTGGTCAGGATGCAAGCATCCACATTATTGCTATTCAAGGTTTCATAGAGGCGATAGCAGTATATTTCTGCCCCGCTCCATTTCTTGTGAAACCCGGGAATATAATCCGCAACCAGGCATACTTTCATTTTACCACCGTTAATAATGTCTGAAATAGGAATTAGCCCGGTCGATTTCTTCAGGCACATTCACATTAATATACTCATCGCAAATACTCAACGATTTGACCAGTTGGCCGTCATCAATAACTGCCTGGATCAAATCCGGAAGTTCTTTCTCGCCTCTTATTTGATTAAGCGGGGTTTTCTCTATATAGTCAAATATCTTATGCTTAAAAATACAATTGCCTGTGCCCATAATATTATTCTTAGGATGGTCCGGCTTTTCTATCAGCCGGCTAATAACGCCATTTTTATCCTGCGCCAAAGCATAGGTTTTTTTAATTAGGCTTTTATCTTTCACTTTTACCACGCCACAAAGGCCAAAAAGGTTTTCTTTTTGGAATTTAGCCATAAATTCTTTATGCCTGGGATTCAACATCAATTCATCCCCAAGCATAAGCATAAAATCGCTCCCGCCTAATACCCGTTGGCTGCAGGCGATAGCGTGAACCAATCCCGCTTGCTCGTTTTGTATAGCATACTTGACCGGTTTGCCCTGATAACTGTTCCCATACTGGCTAATTATATCCTCCGCCCGATAGCCGACCACCACAACTATTTCTTTTACTTCCGCGGCTAAGGCGTTTTCAAAACTGCATTCGATCAGTGGCTGCCCTTTGATATTGATCAGGCATTTGTTCTGATTAGCTGAATTTTCCTGTAACCGCTTGCCCCGTCCAGCGGCTAAAACAAGCGCTTTCATGCTTTGGCTCCCTTTTTAAAAAGATCAATGTTCTCCTTAACCCAATTTACCAGATTAGTTATTCCTTCTTTGGGCATAACTTTCGCTTCCCATTTTAAATTTTGCTTAACTTTGGCCGTATCACAGATAAAATACCTGAGATCACCGACCCGGTCAGGACAGTAATTTACCGGTATTTTCCGGCCAAGGATTTCCTGCAACACTTCTATGCATTCCAGCAGGGAAATAGCGGTTTTCGTATTGCCGCCGACATTGTATATACCCGGTTTCCTATTATTATAAAAGGCATCGAAAGCCGCACACAGATCGGTAGCATACAGGATATCCCTTATTTGCTTGCCGGTCCCATATATATTAATTGGTTCGCCCAACAAAGCCCGGATAGAAAAATTAGCCACCCACCCATGGTCCTCTCCTCCCAATTGCCTGGGTCCATACAATCCGGTCAAACGGAAACTGGCAGCTTCAATTCCATAGGTGTCAATATAAGTTTGGATATACAAGTCCGCCGACCGCTTGGAAGCATGCAGCGGGGTTAATATTCCTTCAACAGTAGGATGATCCTCATTTATCGTCTCAGGATCCCTGGTATAGCGGGTTTTCCCCTCTTTTAAAGTCTCGTTAATTTTATTCCCGTAGACGTGAATAGTAGCACAGGACACCATCGGTATTTTATGCTGGCGGGCTATTTCCAGCACATTAAAGGTCCCGATGACGTTAGAAGTAAAATCGAGTTGTGGATCTTCCACGCTAATGGTGACCGCCGGCTGGGCCGCGGTATGAATGATAAAATCGCAGCCTTTAGCTGCTTTTTCCAGTTTATCATAGTCCCGGATATCCTGCTTTAGCATTTCTACACCCATTTTTTCCAATAGTTCCCAGTTATAATCCCTGGCTTTTCCTACGGCGTATCCCGTGCGCATCAATTCATACTTAGTCATGTTATCATAAGCTATGACCTGGGCACCCTTTTTAATATAGTATTCACAGACATGAGAGCCAATGAACCCGCATCCTCCAGTCACTAAAACTTTCATTAGTTTCCCCCTTTATCGTTATTTTTCATATCATCTTGCACCCCATACTGTTTCTCCCTGAGGTTGGTATCATAACCGCGGCATTTCTGGCATAAATATGGGACTGGTCCGTTTTTCTTATTAACACTGGCCCGGGTTTTCTGGTACCGCGGTTTATTCCAGATCTGCTTAAAATCCTCTTCATATAAATTACCCAAAGCATCTTCCTTTAATTTTACCCGGTTGTTGGACATCAACAAGGCACAGTCTAATAAGGCTGAACCATCGATCATGATGTAAGGCTGCAGCCATTTAGCGCAATAGTCGATACTGGCGCAGTTATTTGAGGTATGCGACCAGATCAGGTTAATATGGTATTTTTTAGCTAACTGATTGGCTGCGGCGATGATCTCGGGCGGGATACTGCTGATATTCAGGTGGTCTATCTCTGGAAAACTTAATAATCCCACCACCTGGACATCCGTAAGCTTACCTAAATTTACGTCAAGATCATGCACTAATTCCAGCAATTTGGGTATCTCTGCCACGTTATCTTTCATAGCTATCAGCCGGAAGAAGATGTAAGGGAAAGGTGTCTTTTTTTCCTGTTTGATCTTTTTTAACGCTCTTAAATTGGTAATGACCCTGTCCCAATTTGCGCCAACTCGTATCTTCTCGTATATCGCCTTAGAAGCAGCATCTAAGGAGACTTCTATCCTCTCCACGTTTAAGTCGATTATTTTTTCCACAAAATCTTCCTTAAACAGGTCAAAACTTTCCACAAACATGGTATTTACATTCTTTTTATTCAAGTAGTCCAGCATGTTGAAGAATTCTTTATTTAAAAAACCTGTACCCTCTCCGGTCACGTTGATGTAACGCAATTTGGGAAATTGGTCTATTATTTTCTTAAACTGTTCAAAGGTCATATCCTGGTGACGGTACTTTTCATCCTTCCAGTATGTATGTTCGCACATAACACAACGCAAGTAACATTTGGTCGTTATCTCTATTTCCAATTCTTTAGGATACGGGGCTAAAGCCGGAAATCTTCTAAAGAGCCAGTCAAACTTGCCTCCATCTATATCCCGCACCCAAAGCTGGCTCCAAATCAAATTATAGGCCTTTTTAAACTTTCCTTTTCCTATGAAATACAAAATCTCATCTAAATGTTTGGCTAAAAAATTTTTTACTCCTTTGAACTTTTTAACAAAATAACTAATAAAATTAGGCATTTAAATCCCTTTCCAAAGCAACTGAAAATAAGCTTTTCGGCGCAATAGTAAAACAATTAAACTTTTTTCCCTGATACATTATTGTTATTTCCCCTTTTTTATTAGAATCATTCAACATTAATATTTTCCGGCCAGCCTGCATAATATAGATATCCTGTTCCGATTCACCATAAAGACCAAGACCCGGCCAGGGATAGCGCCGGCCTTTATTAAAAACGTATATCCCTAATCCCGCTGTAAAATCCATAATAGTGCCGGGATTAATCTTGATCTTATACCCCTTTTCCAGCGGTTCAAATCCCGCTGGACTCCCCACTTCCAGATATATCCCTCCGGATTTTATCCAATCTGCTATCTTCTCCTGCGTTAAGCTGTGGCCATAAGGATTTTGATAATTAATCAGGAAACGATACTGCTGCAGGATAGAATCCTGCACCAGTTTTTCATCAATAATATCTAAATCCATCTTTTTTCTCAATTCCTTAGCCAAAGCTAGATTAAGATCTAAAGACTGCGGGCTTAAGGCTATGGAATCATTATTAAGCAGTAAAGCTGTTTCAGCTTTTCTGGCCCCGGCTACTTCAGGTGGTAGATTCTTAACCAGGTTACAGGCTACTGCGCTTGGCCTCCCTAAAGGGAGACAGTTATCGCTCTTGCCGGTGCAGGAAACTCTGGTGCCGTAATCTATCCCGAATAATGTTTTAAAATACAAACCTTTTATTCCTCCGGAAGCATAATCAAAGATCCTCATAGCCACTTCATCCGGAGCTGTTTCTATGGTTTCTTCAGTTTGGATATCTGCTCCATAGTACTTAGCAGCCGTTGATAACAAGCTTTTGTGGGCAAAACTAGCTGCATAATCACTGTTTAAATTAGTAATCCTGACCCCGGCTTTAAATTTGCCGCAGATCCTGGCTTGGGCGGAAAAATCCGCTCCAGTGATCACATCCCCATAGCCTCCGGTAACCAGATAAACCGGAGTCCCCGGGAAGTGTTGTTTGGCCACTTGCAGCCATTTCCCGGCATATAAGGTCATCGCTTGGATATACCATTTCACAAAAGCCAGATGATGGTTGCGAACTAAGGGATTTTTCAGATCCCTGTTCGCCAGCCTGGTTTCATACCATTGTTCCAATTGTTGGGACACTGGATGATCAGACGCTAATAGTTTATGCCAAAGTTTCCTTACACCTTTGCAGCCTAGGTCTTTCATCAGGTTAATGCGTTTGATCGGCCAGTCAATATCAGCCAATGACGAATATTCTGTGCCCCAGTTTTTATTCAGGTTATCTATTGTCCCATATAATTCCGTGCAATAACTGATAAAATCCTGCCGGGCATATTGGTCATTGCACCACCACCCGCTATGTTTATGCCCCCGGCGGTTTATCCCATCCGATGAGGGATATATAGCTTCACCCCAGACGCCGCTGATCCCTATCAACACACTTTCAATAACTTCATTTTTATTATATCTTTCTGCTATTAGCCTGATAAATCTCTCAACATAATCCATTAAATATGGATTCCAGATGGATTGGATATCACATTCCTGCCCATGTTCTATGCACTTGGCATACACTGATTGGGAGGAATCACTGAACCATTCAGGGATAGAGTAATTTGGCCCTAAAATTATAAAAGGCACCCATTTTAGCTTATGCGCTTTTATTTTTTCTACCACTTCATCATAAACAGTGAAGTCAAAGCTATCTTTAACCGGTTCAATTGCTGACCAATAAACATATGATTGAAGAGAAGTAATACCATATTTTTTTACTTCTTCATATATGCCGTCAGCCAGCAGTTCCGGTTTTAATTTGCCGAAAGCCTGCCATTGCTGGATAATCTGGGGGTTAGTCGCTATTTTCGGAGATGGATTTGGCATAGCGCGACTATTTTGTAGCCCTGATAATAACTCGCCCGTGCACCGGCATATCCCTCCTGAGCAATCCTTTAGCCAGGTCTTTCCAATGTAGCGGGGTCTTATGGAGGACCTCAAATCCCGTGAAGCCAACATCCCGCAGCATCGCTTTGATGGCACTGATAGTAGGCAGGTGCCAATTAGTGGGATCCTGGTTAAAAGTAGACCCTTGCACATATTCCAGCAACGGCCGATTAGTCATATTTTTCAGGTAAGCTGTTTCTATGACCAGTGTTTTTTTACAAACCTGGGCAATTTTTTCCAAGGCTAGAACCGGATACTTTAAATGATATAATACTCCTAAAAATAAAACCAGATCAAATTCGCCCAGCTTCTTCGAGTCTATATCATATACATCCAAGTCAACATACTTAACCTTAGACTGCAGGATCTCCTTAGCTACCTGAAATCCCTTAGTGCCCAAATTAGCATATTGTACTTCATCAGCCCTTTGCATGCGATACAGATTATCAATAGCCACTACTTCTTTGGCCCCTCTTTTTTCGCATTCGAAGCTGTAGAAACCATCCCAGGCGCCTATATCCAGGACCCTTTGCCCTTTTAAATCATCAGTCAAATCAAGCCGGTTTATAGTAATTAGATTATCCATTACTTTTCCCGGCGTAATAATTCCTTCCCCTAAAGGGATAGAATGCCCCCAAAAAGGGACTTCTTTGATCTTAGCTAATATTTGTTCCTTGGACATCGTCATTCCGTTACCTCTCTATTGAGTTTTTATGTGCTCTAATAATTGCCGCCATTTCCCTTTGGCCTGGTCCGCGTCTAGTTCATCTTTTATTTTATCGCCAATCCCAATTTCTTCAGATTTTGCGACCTTCTTGATAAAACCGGTCGGTGCGGCGTCAAATAACAAAGCATCCAGATAGTCTCCGTGCCGGTGCTTTAACTGCAGTATGGGATATAAATAATATGAAGGTATCCCCAGCGCGGCACTGCAGAAATTAGCCGAAGAAAAAAATGAAAATACCGCTTTTATCCTGCGAGCATTAAAAATGATCACTTTTTCCAGATATTCTTTCTGGTCGATCATGGTAATGCCGGCCAGGGAAACACCCTGGTAATCGGCTGGGGTGTCATGCGGATGCCATTTCATAAAAAGCTGTTTACCGGGATAAGCTGCCCTGATTCGGCCTAAAACCTCATTCATGATAGAGTTGAACCGTTCCCTTTCAGGGATATACGTCATAAGATTATGCCCGATGAACAGGATCGTATCCTCAGGAAGAGACAAGACTTGCTCTTGGTCACTGAATTTTATCTGGTCCAGGGTCAAGGACATTTTTTCGTATTCCGATTTGTATCCTGGCGGACTGGAGCGATTAAAAAATATTTCTTTGGCAAACATATCAGTCCCTAACAGCCTATTGCCGATATTAACACTGCCGGGGACATATTGGTACCGGAGTATCCTGCCATAAAACAGCAAAGAATAAAAGGAAAGCGCCAGGGTTCGCCAGAGGGATGTTTTTATATTATCCAGCAGATTATATTTTAAAGGATTCAGCTGATAAACCAGGTGATAGGATTTAATCTGGTAATGTTTCTTTCTCAGTTCATCAATACGGCGGTAAAGATTCAAGCAAGACAATTCAGAGTCATCAAAAAAGAAAAATACCGCTGCTTCCGGGATCTCTATTTTCTTTATTGCCTGTTTATGCCGGATCGCCTGTTTTAAGCCTTTAATTAGATTCTTCTCATAATTACAATACGGCAGATGATGCACCCGGTCAAAGTAATCTTCCAGCCTAAGCTGATCATATTTATAAAGTTTAGGATAATGGGTGATCAGCAGTTCAAACCTAATATTCTTGTCCAAATCACGCATTACCTGCGCCAGGCCTAATGAGATAATGATATCCACTTGCCTGATAGCGTGAAAATAATAAATCATTTATAATACCATCCTACAACTAATAATTGATAAAAGTTACAACCAACTAGTGCAGACGAAACAAGGCACGTATATAATGCAATTCTTTTGGGCTGAACGATCTTGTAGTAAAGAGAAATATTACATAGGATATAATACCGGCCAAAACAGACAATAACAGATGATGATATAATAAATGCGTAAAATGTATCACGATACTCATTAAGAGTGCTGACAATATGAATTTATTTATTTCTTTAGCCCCATATGTAAATACAAAATGACGCTTTACCGTTATATTAACGATACTAAAAGATATAAAAAAACTGATAAAAGAAGTGATCGCCGCCACCAGAATGCTTTTGTAAATACTGATAAATATCAAATTCAAGGTTAAACTAATTGTTCCTGAGATCATGTTAACATAAAAGAGCATTTTTGTTCTTAATTGGATCAACAAAAGATTAGTAAGGATCAAATTAATGCCATAGAATAGTATTCCTAAAGCAATAAAAGGAACGCACCAAAATGAAGCTTCCGCAACCTGCCAATTTGTAAACAACGCCAGGACATCTTTGCCAACTACTAAACTGCCGGCGATAAAGGGGATGGCTATGACCAGGAATAGCTTGATGCTATAATGCAGAGTGTTCCTGACTTCATGAGATTTTTTCTCATCGGTAGCTTTAGCCAGGCTTGGCAGCAAGGACATATTCAAAGCTTTTGGCACCACGCCAATAACCCCACCCACACTATGAGCGGGACTATAGAGGCCTACTGCGTTTGCCGATAATAATCCCCCAATAATATATCGGTCGCTGGAATACATAATAAATTCCAATATATATGAAAATATCAAGGGTATGCCAAGTCTTATATCCTCTATTATTTGTTTTACCTTTAAGGCCGGGATACTGAATCCGATCTCTCTTAATAATTTTATCGTGACATAACTATAGGCCAGCAAACTGGAGTAAATCTCCGCTTGCAAAACCACATTAATAGTTTTTTCATTATAAACGAATATTCCGATCAGTACAAATATAACCAGCAATAAAGAATTTGCGATAGCCGAATAGATCAAAATATTAATCCGGTGCGTAAAACGAAAAAAATGGGCTATCTGGCTACTCATAAATTTTACCAGGATCACCAGGCATATCAGGCCCATAGAGAAATTAATCTCATTATGATAAATTGTTTTTTTTATCGATCCATCTAGACCCATTAAAAAAGCAAAAACCAGCATTAACACAAATAATTGGAAATAAAACTGCGGGTAAAACAACCTATTCCGCTCCTGAGGTTCAGCAGTAGACGGCACAAACCGCTTATACTTAAATCCCACCCCCAATGAGGATACAACACACAGGAATTCTACTCCGGTCTTTAACAAGACATAGCCGCCATAAATGGTAATGCCATAGTTTTTGACCAAAACTGGCAGCAAGATCAAGCCTTGCAAAGTAGAAAAAGCATACCATATAATAGTCAATATATTGTTTTTTATGAAATTACTTTTATAATCAGCCATCAATCTTTTCTACCTTACTGATTAGGCTTATATCCCTTTTCTGTTATTAAGATCTCGGCCAGCCAAAGGTCCAGACTGTCGTGAATATCAACGCTTGGTAATTCTTCCCGGTTAATGACTATTTCAACTTGTTCTCCCAGGCGTTTCCCCTGTTTGATAAAAGCGACCCGGGTAGCGCAAGCCAATCCTGTGTCTTCCCGATATAACGGTTCCCTTTTCTGCCGGGGACCATACTGCAAGTCCGGCGCTAAGCGGGTCATTTTCCCATCCACCCGCCGCCAATAGTTCTTATGCGTTTTGGTAGCTACAAAGACTGAATCCAGGCTTGGGTCAGACAAGATCTTCTGCACTGTTTCCTGCAGCATATACTTGGATCGGAATACGTCTGTCAATTGCAGGAATACTACGATATCTGCTTGATACTGCTCATTTTGCTCCAGCCATTCAACGCAATGTTTCAGGACAGCTTCAGTAGTAGTGTCATCTTGCGATAGCTCAGCCGGCCGGATAAAAGGCACTTCTGCTCCACTGGCTTTGGCCACTTTAGCAATTTCCTGATCGTCTGTCGAAACGATTATTCGGTCGATCAACTGGCACTGCTTAGCAGCTTCAATGGTATAGGCGATCAGCGGTTTACCATCCAATAGCTTAATATTTTTCCTGGGCAATCCTTTCGATCCACCCCGAGCCGGGATGATTGCTACTATCCTAGATTTATTCATTTCATTTTTAGTCATCTTCAAGTTAAAATCCCATCAATTAATTTGTATTTATTGCCTTACCAATATTAGCCCTTGAAAAGTGGAGCTTTATCTGGATACTTGCTGTTCTATTTTATAACTTTTCCAAGGCATTCATTATGGCCTGTTGGACTATATCTATAAATTATTGATCTCCATTGTTTACTAAATTCCCAATTATAAAACCCGAAATCATCATATCGTCCGTCTTTGCTATCACTAACAGCCCTGTTATTGGAATAGAAATATCTAGAACTTATACGCTCTATTTGTTGTATATAAAAACTACCGTATTCTTTGGACATCTCTCCTAAAGATACGGTATTTACCACTAAATCTATAAAATTGTCGGGAATAAACTCGATAGCCCATGTGGGCAAAACAAATATGTCATATTGGTCCCATTCCATTGAGCCTTTTTTAAAAAGCTCAATATTTAAATCAGACAGAACAGCTACTTTTTTATGCGGCAATGCTTTTGATAAAAAATATCCAGCAAAAACACATACTTCTGGAAGGTCGACAAAAAATACTCTGCTTCTATTGTAATATGTACTTAACATTCTAGTTAATCCACCATATGCCCCTCCTAATTCCAATATATTCATTTTTTCATCTGATTTAAAATCTGTATTCCTGATTATCTGAGATAAATAATAAGCGTGTCTCAATAGACTCCTTGATAATCTCTGCCCACGATAAACAGGACACAAATTATTTCCAATAAAACTTTCACTTACAGATAACATGATTGCATGATCTATAAGTTTGCTCATCCTGTGATAATGCAAAACTAACTGCAATGATTTTAAATATGAATAAAAATAACCTCTTTCAGGAAAAATCCTTTCAAGCTGGTCTCTTAGAATTTCTGCTTTAGATGTATATTTTCCCCTAAAATTATTCAACGCATCAATATTTATATTGCCATTTTCATCAAAATAAACTTTCCTAAACTCATTTGACATTTCTTCCCACCATTTTGAATGAGGAAATCTTTTTGTATCAGACTCATGCGCTATTTTATATGATAATTGCAATCTACTGATAAGATCTGGGGAATTTCCGCTATTTATACTGGGAATATTAAATAATGGGGAACGCGGCCATATAATATTAGAGCACCCACGGCTATATAACTTTTCATAGTCAATCACTTCGAAATATTCTAACAAAATTATCTTTTTAAATATCTTATTATTTGTAATTAAAGCCATTAACTGCTGAACCACGAGCAATATCCTTCCAAATAAATTATAATATTTAACAGCCTCGGGCATTGATGCAACTGCAATTGGCATGATTTTAATGGAGTCTGAAGTACACACGATTTTATACCAAAAGAATCGTAATACAAGGCAATAATGTTTTATTACTCTAATTATTGTATTCAAGTTATTCTCCTGTCATAATAATTTTCACAACTACAGCTCTTGACGCAGTGGTGTCATCCTAAGCCAATTCAGCCGGACGGATAAAGGAAACCTCGGCACCATGGTTTTTTGCTGTTTGTGCGATCTCCTGGTCATCGGTTGAGACAATAACCCGGTCGATAAGAGTACATTGTATTTTTCCTGGGTAATCCTTTTGATCCGCCTCGAGCCGGGATGATAGCTACTACGCGAGGTTTATTTTTTTTCATTTATCATTATTTTGCCACCATTTGGAAATAAGTTGCTCAGCGACTTGGAAATCGCTCGCTTTACTGACATTAAGCATGTGGATCAACCCTTCAATCTCCAACAGTCCTACTTTGGGCCCCAGCCTTTCACCGCGACGAATAAATTCGCTATATGTTGCCGTACATAGTCCCGAGATTCCGATATGCAAAGGGTTCTTGTATTTACTCGGGACAAAGCCTTCATCCAGCCGTATCAGCTTGTCTTCTTCTTCGCGCCAGCAGGATTTATATTCCGGAATAGCCGGCAAGACACTGTCAAAGCCTTCTTCTACCAGCATCCTGATAGTTTGATCGATAATATTTTTTGGCCGGAAAGGATAAGTACTGCTTAAGTATACGACTACGTCAGGCAGAATTGCCTGTTTCTCCAAAGCTTCCACTGTATACTTAAGTATTTCCTCAATTTCGATATAATCCTGTGAAAATTCCGGCGGCCTTTTCAGGCAGATTATTTTCTTATTTTTCTTGGCCAGCTGGCAATATTCATCATTGTCGCAGGTTAAAATAATCTGCTTTATATAGCGGGAAGCCAAAGCCCGTTCAATGGTGTAGTCCACCAGCGGCCGGCCGCCTAAATTAGTTATCTCCCCTTTTAACGGGATCACCGCCGCGCAATTCAGCTTCTCCGGATCAAGATTTTTGTTTAATTGCCCGTTTTCAAAAGTTTCCAGTATCCCCACTATTTTACGGCATCTTTCCTCATCGGAGCTTTGATGTATCCCATGATAATGATAAACACTGGCTTCAGGGTCATAGATTATTTTATACCCCTGGGTTAAGACCTGTTTTCCCCAAACCCGGTCTTCAATATTCGAAACTTGCTCATCAAACGGTATTTTTTCCCATACTGACCGCTTGATCAGGCTATTGGCATTATGAAAGAAAGGATCCTTGACTTGTACCTTGCGATCAAGCCCAAAAGTAATAAGCAGGTCCCGTTTATCAAAATCACTGCTATAGGATAAAGGTTCCTGACGGCCATATACCCCCGCGACGTCAGCAGGGCTAATACTGTTAACAAGATTAGATAACCACTTGTTATTAGTAGGGATACAATGCCCGGAAAGGCAGCAAATGTATTCACCCTTTGACTCATTAATACCGTAGTTGATAGCTTTGCCCGGCTTGAAATCGTTTATCGAAACAATCTTTACATTATATAATTTAGCTTTATCGATAGTTTTATCAGTGCTTTTATTATCCACCAGGATAACTTCGAAATCCTGGAAATCCTGCTTAAAAACAGCCGCAAGGCAGGAAGAGATCCATCTTTCCTCATTTTTAGTCCTGATAATTATGGAAACTTTTGGCATAACTAACCTCTATGGCTAACGTTTAGATATGATTTTTGATATTTCTTCCAGCTGTTGAGCGAGTATGGCAAAATCTTTAAAATTAAGCGCCTGTAGCGGATCAACCCAGGCTTTTTCAGGATTGGGATGGACTTCGATCAACAATCCATTGGCCCCGGCAGCGATAGCGGCACGGGAAATAGCCGCGACATAGGACCGTTTGAAGGTGGCGTGACTGGGATCCACAAAAACCGGTACTGAAGGGGCATATTCCTTTAGCGCGGGAATTGCCTGGATATCGATAATAGCCCTGGACTCAACATTATGCGTATGCGGGGCCACTATTCCCCGTTCACAAAAGACGAAATTATGTTTCCCCCTGGCTTCAAAATGTTCCCCAACTCCCAGCAGTGAACGCAAGCTTTCGCCATAGTGGCGCTTGATCATCACTGGCTTGTCTGTAGCGCACAAAGCTTCAATAAGATCCATATTGAACATATGCCGATAACCGATCTGGAACATATCAACATATTTGGACATCATGGGTAATGAATCAGCATACACGATCTCTGAGATGATCGGCAACCCGTATTTTTCACCGGCTTCTTTGAAATAAGCAAAACGTTTCTCTGCCCTTTGGAAGAGTTCTTTTTTGGGCATTATTTCTTTGCGGTCTTTACTCTTCTCAGTAGTATCCGAATCAGCCGCCCCGATAGGATCACCATAAGGGAAGGTCAATGGCTTAAAAATGCCGCCCCGGAGCATGGTAGCCCCAGCCTCTTTTACCCCCTTAGCCACTTCGAATATTTGCGTCCTGCTTTCTACCGTGCAGGGTCCGGCCATCAGGACGATCTTATCTCCGCCCAGGTTGATATCCTTGACTTTAATCTCCCGCTGGTAGTCTTTTCTGCTCACCAACGGGATATTATTCTGCAAATCATTTTGTGAAATATCCTTCATATCTGCTCCTTATGGTTGTTTGATCCAGTTATGCTGCGGATCTTCGGCACCGACCAGTTTTTTACCCTCTCCCGAAAGGAAAAAAAGATAATGCAGGTTATATCCCGGCCCAGCGGCGATCTGATGATAACCCCAAGGCATAAAAGTGATCGAATTCTGCTCCAGGAAGATCAGCTCATTGATCCCTCTCTCCGGGGAATAAAAACGTTCCAAGCCCCAGCCCTGAGGTTTATCAGTACTAAAATAATATAATTCCTCATGTAAGGATTCCTGCGGCAAATTACTAACCTCATGCCTGTGAGGCGGAGTCCCGGACCAGTTCCCGGGGAAATTAATGGTTTCCCCTACCAGCATATTGACTGCCGGTGATTCAGAGCCGATAATCATTCTCACTTCGCGGGACCAGTTATCTTTGCCCACAATATTCGGTTTTATTTTATCCGGGGTAAAGATAGCAGTTTCAGTCTGGATTTTGCAGGCTGAACGACAGACCGCGACTAAAGCCTGCTTTCCCTTCAATATGAATGCCGTTTGCGCAGGTATGTATATCCCGGTCGGCAGTCCGCTGAACACATTCTTGCGCTGGCCAAGATCCGCATATTCTTTTCCCTTAATGATTACCGAACATGAGCCGGCTAAGATTACCAGCCCAGTTTCAACGTCTTCTGCCGGAAAGGCCAATTCCTGCGCACTAGATATATTAACTATCGCAAAACCTTTAATATATTTAAAGACCCCCCCTGTATCAGCCTCATTAAGGCCCGGTTGTAGGGTCAGCCGCAGATCATATTTTCCCATCTCAGACTCCTCTCATATAGTTAATATATTTTTTCATGGCTGTTTGCGCATCCGGTAATGGCTGGTATTCTCCAGATAAATAACCTTTGTACCCGGTTTTTTTTATGGCTTTCATGATCTTTATAAAATCCAAATGACCGGCTCCGGGATATAGCCTGTTACTGTCAGCTATATGGATATGGCCAACCCGGGAACCAAATAGGGATACTGTCTTAAACAGGTCTTTTTCTTCAATATTCATATGAAAAGTATCCAGTAACAAATAGCAATTATCCAATTTATGCCGCTTAATGAAGGCCACAGTTTCAGCTGCTGTATTCATAATATTTGTTTCATAGCGGTTTAAGGGTTCTATCAATAACTTAACCTTTTTTCTTTTAGCGTAGGCAGAAAGTTCCTGCATCTTGCCGGCCAAAGAGTTTATTCTTCTTTTTCTCTCTGCTGCCGCACCCGCCAATGTGCCGCGGATCAATCCGATAATAACATAACACTTGAATTGTGCCGCCAGATCAACCTGTTTTTTCATTCTTGACACCGCTTTTTTCCTGATCCCGGGATTCGGGTCTGAAAGCGACAAACCTTCGTCAACGTAGGCCTGACCCGTGCCGATGGCAACTAATTGCAGATCATTTTTCCGCAGGGTTAATTGCAAGTCAGTGCTATCAACAGCTAACGGGTCCCTAATGCCCAATTCAACCCCAGCGAAGCCCAGTTTTTTCATCAAAGTCAATGATTTCTTCCAGTTATCCGAGCTGATGGCAGAGAACTTTGTCGGAGACAAGGAAATGGCAAACGACAGTCTCATATCTGGCAACCATTATTGAGATTCTCTTTATACCAGGCAATAGTTTCTCTCAAGCCTGTTTCAAAAGAGGTTTTAGCCTTAAAGCCAAATTCTTTCAGTGCTTTGTCGGTATTCAAGCATCTTCTGGGTTGCCCGTCAGGCTTAGTTTTATCCCAGGTGATGCGCCCGGTAAATCCGGTCAACTTAACGATCAATTCCGTCAGGTCTTTAATGGAAATTTCAAAGCCAGCGCCTAAATTTACCGGCTCGCTTTGATCATATTTTTCTGTAGCTAAAATGATCCCTGCGGCAGCATCGGCTACATATAAAAACTCCCGGGTCGCCTGGCCAGTTCCCCAGACGACGATCTCTTTTTCCTTGTTTTTCATAGCTGCAATACATTTTCTTATGAGCGCCGGGATTACATGCGATGATTGCGGATTAAAATTATCCCCGGGGCCATATAAATTAACCGGCATTAAAAAAATCGAGTTAAACCCATATTGCTGGCGATAAGCCTGCGATTGTACCAAAAGCATCTTTTTGGCCAGGCCGTATGGCGCATTAGTTTCCTCGGGATAACCGCTCCAAAGATCTTCTTCCTTAAAAGGCACAGGAGTGATTTTCGGGTAGCAGCAGATTGTTCCTAGAGCTGTAAATTTGGAAACTTTATAGCGCCGGGCATATTCAAGGAGTTGTACTCCCATAATGAGATTATCATAAAAAAATCGGCCAGGATTTTCCCTGTTAGCGCCTATGCCCCCGACTACCGCCGCTAAATGGATCACGACATCTGGTTTGGCCTGTTCATATAAGCGTACTATATCAGATTCCTTGGTCAGATCAAATTCTTCTATTGTGGGTACAAAAATATTGCCGCAAGCAGCTGCTTTCAGTTTTTGTACAACATACTTCCCCAGGAATCCCGCTCCTCCTGTGACTACTACTTTTTTTCCTGACCAATAAGTCATACGCTTTTTCCTTTAGATCTGAAATATTCCAAGGCAAAAGGGACTAATAAACCGGCGAGAACCCCCAAAACTACAAATATGGCTATGACTGTTTTATCTTGGTCCTTCTTCGTTGGCGATGATGCAGTTTCCTGAACAATCATGATCTCTTTATATTTATCTTCATCTATCTCTTCAAGTTCAGGTTCCAGGTTGTTTTCCTGAATCACTGAAGATAAGAAACTTATCTCTATTTTCTGCCGATCTATTTTGTTTTTCTTTTCCTGGATAGTACTTAATAATACATATTTATCATCATCTAATTCCTGAATTTGCTTTTTATATAGAATATACTTATTTTGTATATTAAGAGTCAGATTTAAATAATTAGGAGTACCTAGCGCAGTTTTTTTCTTATTCTGCACTTTTATCTCTTCATATTCTTTTTGCGCCTCATCATATTCTGACCGCAGCTCTGTTTTCCGCTCTTCTAAGTCCTTAGTTCTTTCTTCTAACTGATTTATTTGTGTTTCTGTTTCCTTAATGTTTAGCTCCATCATTTTAATTTCATGCCTTATTTTTCGCTCTTCCCTTCCCTTATTCCTTTTTATCTTGCTAAGAGCCCGCTCTTGTTTCTTTTTCAATCCTTCTTTGGCGATCTCGATGGCTGCTGTATTTTCTTCTTGAAGCGCATAATAAAGTTGCCGCAAATATTCCTTCCCCAGGTTGCTATCCTGGGCCAGGCTCCTAGCTGATATTCTCGCCACAGGTAAATCTGGCAGTAAAGCAGCACTAATATTTAAAGCTTTTTTTGCGCTATTTTGCTTCAGCTTACTCAGGATCTTATCATGGTAAAAATTCCTTTTAATCTTTTCAATAGTTTTAGATGGTACAATTTCAGTACCACCAAAGTCTAAAACCATAGTCATGGTGGCATAATTCGGCATCAGTTGTGCAACTATATAGCCTAACACACAAAAGGAAATAAGCACACCCGCTATTAAGCCTCTCCTTTTCTTAATGACTGACAGTCCTGCCCTTAGAGAGACAATTTCATTTTCTTTGATCATAAATTACTCCTGATAAAAATACACGATTTTTGATTTTCTCATAATATTTTTTAAATGTCAATCTAATACTGTATAAGTCAAGTTCTCCTGCAAAACTATTTATTTTTCAAGAACCAGTGGATAGTATTCTGTAATCCTTGTTTCAACGTTACCTCTGGCTCCCACTTCAATAACTTCTTGGCCAGGGCAATATCCGGCTGCCTGACCTTAGGGTCATCTACCGGCAGGTCTTTGAAGACGATCTGGCTTTTAGTCTTAGTCATTTTCTTGATGATCTTGGCAAATTCCAGCACCGTCATCTCTTCCTGGTTGCCGATATTGATGGGCTCATGGGTATTACTGAGTACTAACCGGTATATCCCCTCCACCAGGTCGCTGACATAACAGAAACTGCGGGTCTGCGAGCCGTCCCCGAACACGGTTAAAGGTTCGCCTTTTAACGCCTGATCAATAAAGCTCGGCACTACCCGGCCGTCATTCTTACGCATGCGCGGACCAAAAGTATTAAATATCCGCACTATTTTCACATCCACCCCGTGAAAACGATGATACGCCATTGTCAGAGCTTCAGCAAAACGTTTAGCTTCATCATACACGCCGCGCGGGCCGATAGGATTGACATTCCCCCAATAAGTCTCTTTCTGCGGATGCACTAACGGGTCGCCATATACTTCCGAGGTGGAAGCCAGCAGGAAGATGGCCTTTTTTTCTTTCGCCAAGCCCAGGGCTTTATGCGTGCCTAATGACCCGACTTTCAGTGTTTGTATAGGAAAATTCAGATAATCTATGGGACTGGCCGGTGAAGCAAAATGCAGTATAGCATCCAGTTTGCCCGGAACAAACATGAATTCAGTCACATCATGATGGATGAACCGGAATTTTTTATTCCCGATCAAATGGGCAATATTTTCCATATTGCCGGTGAGCAGGTTATCCATAGCGATAACAGTATGGCCCTTCTTGATAAACAGGTCGCATAAGTGAGAGCCCAAAAAACCCGCTCCGCCAGTGATCAGTACCTTCATCTCGTTACTCCTCCGCTGAATTATTTTCGGCCGATACTTTTGTATATAAACCCAAGTTTTTTCATTTTGGCTGGATCATAAATATTACGGCCATCAACAATAATCGGGGTTTTCAGCAACTTTTTGATCCGGCCCAGATCCAGTTCTTTAAATTCGTTCCAATCCGTAACTATCACCAGCAGGTCACTGCCTTTGGCCACTTCATAAGCATTCTGGCCATATTTTACCCCAGGCAAAACCTTCCGGGCTTTAGACATGGCAATCGGATCATAAGCCTTGATTTTAGCTCCCTCGGCTTGCAATGATTTAATGATATCAATAGCCGGGGCAAAGCGCAAGTCATCGGTTTCCGGCTTAAAAGCCAGGCCCAGGACGCCTATGGTCTTATTTTTCAACACCCACAGGGACTCTTCTATTTTCTGCAATAACAGCTTCTTTTGCTGCTCGTTTATCTTCTGTACGGCTCTTAATAATTCAAAGTCATAGCCGCTTTTCTTGGCAATATAAATAAAGGCCGCCAGGTCCTTGGGAAAACAAGAGCCGCCAAAGCCAACCCCGGCATTCAAGAATTCCCGGCCAATCCTTTTGTCATACCCCATCCCCTCTGCCACCTTTTCTACGTCCGCTCCCACCCGGTCACAGATATTAGCAACCGCATTGGCAAAGGATATCTTCATTGCTAAAAAAGAATTTGAAGCGTGTTTGATGATCTCTGAGCTTTTAATATCCGTCACGATGATCGGCGCCTTGAGAGGACGATAAAGCTCGCGCATAATTTTTTCCGCCCGCTTACTCGACACTCCCAGCACTATCCGGTCGGGATGCATGGTGTCTTTGATGGCTGATCCTTCTCTCAGGAATTCCGGGTTGGATACCACGTCAAAACCCGTTTTATGGGTATTATATAATTTAATGGTTTGCATTATTTTTTCGCCGGTTTCCACGGGCACGGTGCTTTTTTCCACGATAATTTTATATTCCCTCATATGCACGGCAATTTCTGCCGTTACTGTTTCCACAAAAGACAGGTCAGCTTCGCCATCTTCCTTGGGGGGTGTGTTGACGGAAATAAATATTATCTGGCTTTGCTCCACGCCTTCTTTGATCTTAGTCGTAAATTCAAGCCTTTTTTCCTTAGTGTTCTTAACCACCAGTTCAGCCAGGCCCGGCTCATAGATAGGCATTTTGCCTTTCTTAAGCATATTGATCTTTTCCTGGTTATTATCAACACAGATCACCTGATTGCCCAGATCCGCCAGGCAAGTTCCTGTTACCAAGCCTACATAACCTGTGCCGATTACACAAATCCTCATGTTCTCTCCTTTAATTTAATAAGATATATTATACGACGATCTCTAATATCCGTACACCTTCAATCATTGCTCGTTCCTGATCTTAAGGATGTTCTGTATTTTATTGTTTGCACTAACGACTGAAGACTCACTTTAATAAGCTTCCAGCTTCTAATACTAATTTGCCCATATATCCTGTTTCTATGCGGTACGTTTTTCTCCAGAACGCGCATTTTTCTATAGCCAGCCATACCGGAAATGATCAAGTTTGGCGCAAAGGTATCATTTGGAATATTAGTGAATATATCTCTAAAGCTATCCGTTCTCATTAAACGATATGGGGAATTGACGTCCCAGACCCCCCGGCCGTAACACACCCTGACGACCATTCGTGAACAAAAGCTCATGATCGAGCGGAATATATTGCTTTTCCTGCCGTCCCTTCTTCCGATAATAAAATCAAACTGATCTCTTTCTCGCCAAAGTTCCTTGAAGCACTCCGGAGGCATCTCCCCATCCGAGTCGACTTGAAATATCCATTCAGATCCCTTGTTTTCATTATAACCTAACAGTATGGTCGGCCCATGTCCGCTGTTTTTTTTATGGTAAACTTTTATTCTTTTGTTCGTCTGGCCAAGAAATTCCAGTTTTTCACTGGTCCGGTCTTTTGAACCGTCATTATAAATATTAATCCTAAAATCAATATTTAATGAAGATAACTCCTTTACCCAGTCAGTGACAACCCTGGTCACTCCTTCCGCCTCATTGTATACAGGCATTATAACATTCAGCTCAGGAGATATCGCCATAGTTTCTCCGCTTTTTAATGCTTTCATAAACGGCTAAAGCGCTGGCAATAGTCTGGTCCATGTCCAGATATTGGTATGATCCCAGCCTGCCGCCGAAAATAATATTTGTATGTTTTTTAGACTCTTTTATGTATTGAGAAAGAAGCAACTTGTCTCTTTGGGTCTGCACAGGATAATAAAATTCATCATCTCTTTCCGGGCTCTTGGAATACTCCCTGGCTATAACCGTCCTGTTTGTAGTTTCCGTAAATTCCCAATCATAATGTTTAAACTCATGTATCCTGGTAAATTTATATTTAATTTCCGGATAATTAATAACCGCTGTCCCCTGGTAGTCATTGGTATTCTTGGTATCAGTTTCGAATTTCAGGCTCCGCCAATTCAATTTCCCATATTTATAATTAAAATATTCATCAATTGGTCCAGAATAGATTATTTTGCATTTTTTAGAAAGCTGGCCGGCAATATCCCTAAACTTAGTATTCTTTAAGACTGTAATTAATTTATTGGAAATCATTCTGCTAAATATTCGCCCATAACCTCCGATGGGGATACCTTGCCAATTATCTCTAAAATAACCGCCTAAGTAATTAAATCTTATTGGTAACCGGTTAATTACGGAGATCGGCAGCAATTTTGGATCCGCCCCCCACTGCTTCCTGGTATAACCTTTTATAAAAGCATCATATAGTCTCCGACCGATGCTTTTAATGGCTTTTTCTTCCAGGTTTGTGACCTGCTTTATTTTTTCTTTGGCGATCTGTTTTTCGATAAAGGCCTTGGCTGCAGCAGGATCCAGATCTAATCCATAGAAATTATTAATCGTTTCCAGGTTTATTGGCAGAGGGAATTTTTTGTCTTGGTACTGGGTTATTACTTTATGACGATAATTATTAAAAGCACAGAAGCTGTTAATATATTCCCATACTTTTTCATTTGAGGTATGGAAAATATGAGAACCATATTTATGGATCTCTATCCCAGTCTGAGGATCACCATAAGAAAAGCTATTACCTCCTAAATGGCTTCTTTTATCTATTATAGCTACTTTCTCTTTTAGATCTGCTGCTATTCTTTCAGCCAGTACAGACCCAAAAAAGCCGGCTCCCACAATTACATATGAATACTCTTTAAACTCCAAGGCTGTTTCCTTCCTTGAATGTAAAGTACTATTTCCATACCTTCCAGGGAGCCTGGCCTGACTGCCAGAGCTGTTCCAGTTCATTTTTGTCCCTGAGGGTATCGGTAGAACGCCAGAATCCATTATGCCGATATGCCGCTAACTGTCCTTCTTGAGCGAGCCTGGCCATTGGTTCCTTCTCCCAGGCTGTACCATCACCTTCAATATATTTGAATACTTCTGGCTGCAGGACAAAGTATCCCGCATTGATCCAGGCATTATCGCCTTTTGGTTTTTCCATGAATGAGGCTACTTTATCTTCCGCGGCTATATCTATAATTCCAAAGCGGCCCAGGGACTGTACCGCAGTAGCTGTCGCCAGTGTTTTATGCTCCTGGTGGAATTTTACCAGGGTGGAGATATCGATATTGCCTATCCCATCGCCATAGGACATCATAAACGGGTTATTACCGATGTATTTCTCGACTCTTTTTAAGCGCCCGCCAGTCATAGTTTCCGGCCCGGTATCTACCATAGTCACTTTCCAAGGCTCAGAAGCACCGGTATGAATGCTCATACTGTTCTTGGCCAGGTCAAAGGTAACATCGCTCAGGTGTAAAAAATAATGGGAGAAAAATTCCTTCACCGCGTAGCCATTATTACCCAGACAGATCACAAACTCATTGAATCCAAAATGAGAATATGTTTTCATGATATGCCATAATACAGGCTTACCGTCGATCTCTATCATTGGCTTAGGTATAGTTTGTGTTTCCTCACTCATCCTGATGCCTTTGCCGCCTGCTAAAATCACTACTTTCATCCTGCTCTTCCTCCTTAAAGCTCTTTATCCAAGATGGCCTTGAAGTTCCTGGCTGTAAAATCAAGTATGACCTTGTGACCCTGTACCGTTACGGTATGATTATAGACCAGTTTGGAATAAGCGTATTTACGCTTGATCGCTTCGCCCAGGAACTGGGCATCATTCTGCATTAACTTAATCTTTGCCGGATCACTGCATTTAAAGAAGAGTTTTCCCTTGACCTCATCATCAGTCACCAGGGTGAAGGTAAGCAATAGTGATTCCAGCCACTGGCCGGACAATAGTACTATCATCTTATTATCGGTTTCCCATTTTTTCAATTCTTGCGAAAACCGGCGGCTCTGGTTGTTTATAAATATATAACCTTCATAGCCTTTGGGTATGGCGCTTGACAACTCTTTAAAAGCTGCTGTTTGTACAATATTGCTCCCGGTCTGTCCTGCGGCCAGGCAGGTAGAAACAAGCCCGCTATTACTGGCGAGAATGACCCGCCCGTCCTGTACAGAAAAAGCCGTCAGGCGGTCATTGCGCTCAGCTTGGCTGTCAAAATATATATCCTGCTGGCTGCTTTCCTTCTTTTCCCAACCGGAATTAATACTGACAAAATTCCCTAAATTATCGATCAGGAATTTATTAAATCTTTCCTTTTCCCCTTCCAGGTCAGGGAACACCACCAACATATTTTTCCAGCCGGTTTCGGCAGGGAAGCTTCCCCCGGCAACCTGTTTAAATGTAAATTGCTTGAACAAGTATGACAGCAGAAGGAAATTTGGATCATCCTGGTGCTGGGCTATTTTCCCCTGGTAAGTCTTGATCAATGACCGCCAGGCATCACTGGAGTCCAGGTTCTTTAAACTAAAGACTACATCAGCGTTCTTGGGTACATAAGTTATCAACTCCGCGGCCAGGCACGTAGCAGCGCTAAGCAAACAATATAAAATTATTAAAAAGATACTTCTTTTCATT
Organism: bacterium; assembly: GCA_028712895.1. Lineage (GTDB taxonomy): Bacteria > CAYTYR01 > UBA6262 > UBA6262 > UBA6262 > UBA6262. The sequence continues at coordinate 45,788 of JAQTPL010000004.1, forward strand.
GCACCTGCTGCCAGATTTTATTTAAATCTTTTACCTGGTAATTGATCTCTACGAAATTGGCCAATGAGCTGATTTCTCCTTCATAAGCCAGGCCATCAGCCAGGAGCGACCTCATCAACAGGTTATTCAGGAAAAAAGCATCCATGCTTATTTTATCGACATCAGCAATATACTTGGCAGCAAAAGACATCTTTCCTTTGACCTGGTCGGCGCTAACCACATTCCCGTTTACCTGGATATATTCGACTGAATCAATGGAAGGAAAAAAAGCAAAACTGTTCTTCTCTTCCAATAATTTGACCAAAGCGCTTAGTTCTTTTTGCCTATTAGGAATATAGATATTCAGTTCTTCCCGCGCAGTTGGTTTAAAAAATGCTCTCAAACCAGCCAGTTCAGCTGCCGGCAATGATTCCTGATCAATATGTGCAGCTTTCAGGATCATGAGGTTGTTGATTATTTTAAATGCTTTATTTTCTCCGCCGTTACCCACTCGGGAAGCAGCTATTTTAGAACCGAGATTAACTAAGCGCGTCTTTTTGCCAAGATCAATAATAATGATGAAATCAGGTGGCTTATTTGAGTGCACATAGGCCTGGTCATACTTTAGACTGAATAAAATATCCCGGGGCAGCATAGCCAATACTATTTTTTTTACCAGGGCATTATTTAGCTGGGGATTGGCAGTGATCATTTTTTGCCAAAATACGTCGAAAAGCTGGCTGGGTCCCGGCTGCTGCCAATCAATGCTCAGCTGTCCGTAAGCTAGTGAATCACCTGACAAAAACATGAATTTATCTTCCTGCTTTTGCGGCCGGATATACCAGATCACAGCAAGCACTATAATACAGAGCAAGCCAATACTGATAAAACGCAGAATTTTCTTTATAATATTCATATTGTTCAGTGTCCTGTCTCTGAAATCTCTTTGCATTTGAAAGTCATATTTGAGTCGAATTCCAGGAACGACGACGAAGTCGTATCCGCTGCGATACTTCGAGGAGGAGTGACACAGAAGTCGGCCAAAGATGACTTTCCCAAAGGGCTGAGGTCTTTTGCCCATATACTGTGTTGCTCGTCCTTTATGTGCCTAAAGGCACGCTACACTCCTCGCGCCTTGTCTCTGGCCAAAATCCCTTCAGCAAATGTAAAAGGGATTTCAGAGACCGGACACTAGATACCGTTTAAGCGCGTCCTGCCAGGTAGGCAGGACAGGAAAATTATGTAATTTCCAGTTAAAATTATCCAATACCGAGTTTTTGGGTCGCGGAGCAGGCCGGTTGATCTGCTGCGTGCTTACCGGGTCAACATTGTCTTTAGCCCCACGCTGCCTTACTATTTCCCTGGCAAAATCAAACCAGGAACAAGACCCGCTGTTAGTAATATGCCAAATACCATAAAGGCCAGTCCCGATTTGGCAGTTCGCGGTCAGCAGTTGTTTAATAGCAGAAGCTAAATCTACGGTATAAGTTGGAGATCCAAATTGGTCATTGACTACTTTAAGATCATGTTTATTCTGTATTTGCGATTGGATTGCCGCCACAAAGTTTTGGCCATGCCGGCCAAAGAGCCAGCTGGAGCGGATGATCATGAACCGGTTAACCAACCATTGGGTATATAATTCTCCCCAATATTTGCTTTTAGCATAGGCACCCCTGGGATCAGGCTGGTCTATTTCCAGGTAGGGATCTTTCTTCTGCCCATTAAAAACATAATCAGTACTGATGTAAATCAAGGCTGAATCAAATCGCTGGCAGGCCAAAGCCACATTCCTGGTCCCCAATGAATTTACCTGGCAAGCTTGCTCCTGGGAGCTTTCTGCCCCATCCACATTGGTATACGCAGCTGCGTGTATCAATAATTCAGGATTTATTTTGGTAATAATTTCATAAGTTGCTTTAGCGTCGGTAATATCAATGAGCTGATATTTGGCAGACTGTACTTCTAGGCCTGGTTTCTTATTATCCAGCCCATAAAGTTCATGTTCTCCTGCCAGCGTCTGCATTAAATCAGTCCCTAGCATGCCACTGGCTCCGGTAACGGCAATTCTCATGTAGAACCTCTCTGCGAATGACGCTAATTACAGCTAATTACTCGAATAAAATCCACTTGCTTTAATTCGCGATATTCGCTATCATTCGCGTGTTTCGTTACTTTTTAAGTTTCTTCCACCATTGTTGATTTGCTTTATACCAGTCAATCGTTTTTTGCAGAGCCTGGTTGAAATCATGCTGGGGTTTCCAACCCATTTCGCTCCTGAGTTTGAAGCAATCCAAAGCATAACGGCGGTCATGGCCCAGCCGGTCAGTGACTGGTTGGATGAATTCATCGCTTTTGCCCAGCAGTTCCAGTATTTTTTTGGTTAATTCAATATTAGCCAGCTCATTGCTACCGCCAATATTATAGATCTCTCCGGCCTTTCCCTTGTGCATCACCTGGTCGATAGCCTCGCAGTTATCCAGCACATAAACCCAATCCCGCACATTCTGTCCGTCGCCATAAAGAGGCACCGGCTTTTCTTCCAGGATATTGGTAATAAAAAGAGGTATTACTTTTTCCGGGAACTGGTATGGGCCAAAATTATTGCTGGAACGGGTAATGATAACCGGCAATTGATAGGTAGTGTAGTAGGATAAAGCCAGCAGGTCAGAGCTCGCCTTAGAAGCTGAATACGGACTTGAAGGTTTCAGATTGTCTGCTTCTTTGAAAGCTCCTTTTTCAATAGACCCATAGACTTCATCCGTTGAAACTTGGATATATTTGCTGATATTATTTTTTTTAGCTGCTTCCAATAAGGTATAAGTCCCGAACACATTGGTCTTGATAAAATTACCGGCATTGACAATAGAACGGTCAACATGGGTTTCCGCGGCAAAATTCACTACAATCTGGGTTTCTTTTACACATTTGGCTACTATTTTAGGATCAGCAATATCACCTTTGACAAATCTATAGCACTTATTATTTTTCAGTTCCGCCAAATTTTCCAGATTACCCGCATAGGTCAGTTTATCTAAATTAATAATTTCATAATCAGGATATTTCATTAATATGTGCCTGATAAAATTCGAACCTATAAAACCTGCTCCGCCAGTTACTAAGATCCTCATGGAAGTACTCTCCTGTTAGCTCGTAGCTCATTGCTCATAGCTCGTAGTCTAAGGTATTTATTGTTTTATAGAACAGATCAATCCAGATAACATTTTACCAATCTCATTTGCTGATACTTTCATTTCTTCAAGTTGTTTATCATTTATCCATTTATTGGTATTAAATATTATTAACAAAGTTACTGTCTCAAATAATGATCCTCTTGCTATATATAGATATTGTACAAATTCTTTCTTCGAATATCTACCCTTACCTTCCGCTATATTCATCGCTATTGAAGTTGCTGAGCTTTCCAGTTGTTCTACTAATCTATAATGTTTCCTATTGGTTTCCAATGTTTCAGTTAATCTAATAACTTTTGAGCCAAAATCAATCGCTTTCTGCCATACATTAAGATCCTCAAATCCAAATTTTGTTTTCTCCATTTTTTTTCTATCAGCTATGAACTACGAGCTTCGAGCTAATTTACCATCCTTTTTTATCCTGCCAAGGTTCATACGACACTTCTTTAGAATCCAGGGCGATACGATGCTCATCAGGATGCTTATAATTGTACAATTTGTTGGGCACATTCATGATCCAGGCTTCATCCGCTGAAAGGCACTCAAATCCATGGACCACCCCCTCCGGAATAACCAAAGCTTGTGGTTTTTCAGCATTCAATTCAAACTCATTAATCTCGTTTTTTGTCGCTGAACCTGCTCTTCTATCGAACAGGACAATTTTAGCTTTACCGCGCAGTACACAGAAATAATCCTGCTGCTTTACATGGTAATGCCATCCCTTTACCCATCCTGGCTTGCAAATAGTGATATACGTCTGGCCGAAAGCTTTAAACTCAGGATAATCGCTGCGCAGTATCTCAAACAAGGCCCCGCGTTCATCTTTATGCATTACTAAGTCTTTCAGTACCACCCCATCAATCATAATAAAAACCTCGTTTTTTTCTTTCTATACGCTATCCGCTACACGCTATACGCCGATTTTTAAAGCACTTCAATCTTCGAACTATCCCCAACCATGATCCGATAGGCTTGCGGCCGGGAATGGGACTTCTTGACTTCTACGTTCTGGCCGATCAGGCTGTCTTCAATTCTCTTGATATCAATAATATGGCTATTTTCCAGAACAATGCTATGCTCTATCTCACTTGATTCAATGCAGGCGCCGAAATAAATTGCCGAATACGGGCCCACATAAGAGTTAATGACCTTGGCATTTTCGCCAATTATGGCTGGCCCCCTAACTACGCTATTTTCAATGACTGCGCCCTTTTCTATAACCACTTTACCTTCTATTTTTGATTTATCATCTACCCGGCCATCGTTTTTAAAAGTAAATGTATCCAGGATAATGCTGTTTGCTTCCAGCATGTCTTCCAGTTTGCCCGTGTCTTTCCACCAACCGGTAATAATATGCGGATGTACCTTCATCTTTGTATCAATGAGGTATTGGATGGCATCCGTGATCTCCAATTCATTACGGAGGCTTGGTTTAATATTGTCAACAGCCTCGAAAATCGACTGGTCGAACATATATACGCCGCACAAAGCCAGGTCACTGCGGGGATGTTTTGGTTTTTCTTCCAACCGTACTACCCGGCCTTCAAGCAACTCAGCCACCCCGAACTGCTCCGGATGCGGCACATGGGCCAGCAAGATCTGGGCATTTGGCTTTTTAGCCTCAAATTCTTCGACCAGGGACTTTATTCCGTCTTTGATCAGGTTATCGCCGAGATACATGACAAAACTATCCTGATCGATAAATTTTCGGGAGATCTTAACAGCGTGAGCTAATCCTAAAGGTTCATCTTGTACAATATAGGTAATCTTTACACCCCACTTACTGCCGTCGCCGACTGCCTGCCTGATCTCATTTTTAGTCTCACCGATGACAATCCCAATATCAACGATGCCTGCTTCCTTGATCGCTTCAATACCGTAAAACAGTATCGGCTTATTAGCAATCGGGATCAATTGCTTGGCATTAGTATGGGTAATGGGCCGGAGCCTGGTCCCTTTGCCGCCGCTAAGTATTAGTGCTTTCACAATTAACTCCTAAGAACAATTTTGAGTTTTAAATTTTGAGTTTTAAATTATGGTAAAAAGCTTATTATCCTAAACTCACCTGTCCTCTGCGCTTTGATTTTTCCAAGCTTTATTTGGGAAAATCAGCAGGGGGAAACTTAACACTTCTAACTTAAACCTGCTTTTACTTAAACTTTCTCTCGCCAGTAGTTCAATAGGTCTTCCATCGTCTGCTTGAACGGGATCTCTGGTTTCCACCCGGTTTGTTTCATGAATTTAGAATTATCGCCATAGAGTATCATTACATCGCTCGGCCGCAGCCTGGTGGGATCCTCTTTTACTTTGATCTGGTCTTTCATCTTGGAAAAACCGATCAAAGTGGTGAGCATGTCTTTAATGCTGATAGTAGTATTGGAGCAAATATTATAGACTTCCCCTGGCTCGCACTTTTCTGTAGCCAGCCAATAGCCGCGGACTATATCGCGCACATCTGTGAAGTCCCGCTTGGCATCCAGATTACCAACAGAGATGACCGGCTCACGCTTGCCTTTTTCTATATCCGCGATCTGTTTGGCAAAATTACTGGTCACAAAATTCTCGCCACGGCGTGGACCAGTATGGTTAAAGGCCCGGGTACGCACAGTCTTCAGTTTATAGCTCTGGCAATACTGGTATCCTAATAGGTCCTGGGCTACCTTACTTACTGCATAGGGTGAGAGAGGCCGTAATTGATTGGTCTCTTTGATCGGCACTTCATCAGGATAGACCATCCCGTATTCCTCGCTGGAACAGGCTAATTGTATCCAGGGATCAAGCTTTAATTGACGGACTGCCTCAAAAATATTCAATTGCCCGAGAATATTAGTATTCAGGGTCTCGGCCGGAGCATTCCAGCTGGTGGGGACAAAACTTTGGGCGGCCAAGTGAAATATTTTTTCAGGCCTGGTCTTTTCTAGTACTTTCCGCACTGAACTAAAATCAGTCATATCAAATTCCAGGTATTCAAATTTCCCCAGTAAATGCTCTATATTATCTTTCTTGGTATACCACCGGTCAATACCGAAAATCTCCACTCCCTTTTGTTTCATTAAAAATTCAACCAGATGGCTGCCGACAAATCCTGCTACTCCCGTAATTAAACACTTCATGCTTATTCATGCCTCCTCTTTTACTGTCTTTTAATATTCCACTCTTCTTCCATGACATCACCGTTGACACGTTGGGAATGATAGAATCCTACTTTTCTTTCTGGAAAAACTTTAAGATTGAAACGTACCCAAATTTCTTCTTCCAGCTGGTATTTGGTCCAGGATAATAGCATTTCCCAGCAATGCATATCACGGAATAATTGTACACTACGCTCTGTTATCCTTGTCCCGGTAATCCTGAGCTGGTCATTACTCATTTGGTACTTGGTATGGACATTCAGCTTCCAGCTCTCGGAGAGCCAAAAACCAACATCACTTTGGATATCCAGGTTGCCTGGCACACTTTTTAAATAACTGGTTAGGAGCCCTGCACTCCACCGGTTCTTGGCCAAACGCAAATCCATACTCACCCGCTGGGTATTATGAGCTATTATATTATATTCCTCTGTCCCGCTAAGAGTGATCCAGTCATTCGGAGTAAGGGTTAACGTATTCACCAGGTTAGTGAACCGTTCCTTCCGGTTGACCGGAAAATAACCATTATGAATCAGGTTATAGCTGATACTGGAACGGAACCTAATCAATTGCTTCCGGGAGTAAACGACCAACGGATCAGCCGTCGAATACTTTTGCAACACTAGATCAACGTTGTAACCCGGCACATACCGGCTTAGTTCCTGGTTCAAAATGTCCAGGTGCGGGCCAGTCATCCTGACTGGCAGCGCCTTTCTTGGACCTAACCTTGAAGCTTGGATTTGCCAGGGATATTTTCCCGGAACTTCTGGTAAGGTTTTGGCAGTCTTAATTTTCCTGGCAAACCTGAATTCAAAAGCAGTCGAAGCCAGGTTGGAAATCACGCCCCGTACCTCATTCGGCCGGGCCTTAAATTCTTCGGTATAACTGTGGCCCAAATCCCAATCCAGATTATCAGTCACCCGGGTACGCAGGTTCAAGTTGGTAAAATACTGGGTGCGTAACACGTTCCTGGTATCCAGCAGGTCAACCCTGTCCTGCCATAGTTCGCGCAAACCGATTTGCGGCGTCAAAGACATGTTGCGGGTAAGCCCTAGCCTGTTGATCAGGGTCACATTAGTATTTCCATCCCAGAGATAATACCCCTGGCTCTGGGTATATCCCCGTTTAGTCTCCAGGTTATACGTAAAATATAAGGGCGCTTTGCGCGAATAGCTCCAAGGCAAGCGTAACTGGTTGGTATTGAAGCTTACCCGAGGCGCATAGACATAGTCTGGCTTATAAGCCTGCGCTGTTTCATTCCAAAGATCCCGTCTTTCACCTAGTACCCTGAAGGTATAGGTTTTTTCCAGTTTGCTCAAGGCTAAAAAAGAAGTAATATCATTATTTACCTGGCGCCAGGCTTCTTCTTCATAGCGCTTCTGAAAAGTCTGGTCGCTTTGTACTTTTACATTAGCCTGGGCAATCCAGGTCGGATCCAGACGCTGCCAGTGTGACACCACAGCATTCCAGCGGGATGCTTCCGGCAAGACCGGCGGTTCCAGCCGTTCTTTCTGGCGAATATGGTAATAGTACCAGGAGCCATTCATCCGGTCAGGATAATTATATTCAACCTGTGCGCCCTTGCCCCAGCCCAGATATTCCATATAATCAAGGTATAGTTTCCCGTATATATTATCAGTCAAAGGATAACCGTACACTATCTTGGCAAAATCACCTTCCGTGCTATTGTGGCCGACATAAACATTCAAGGTGTATTTCTTTTTTTTCAAAGATTGGTAATAGACCGGAAAATACAAGACCGGCAGATCCCCGATATAGAATCGGGCATGATGGCAGATCAAATATTTCTTGGGGTACACCGCGATCCGGCTAGCCTTGATCTGGAAATGCGGTTTTTCCAAGTCACAGGTAGTCATATAGCCAGTAGGCAGATACATTTTCTCCGGTCCCTGGCGTTCCATTTTCGGCCCGGTAATGTACCATTTATAGGCATATAATTTCCCGTAAGAAAGAACACCCTGTTTTGTTTTCAGGTTATAAGTTACTTCATGCCCGCTTAAATCCTGGTCTTTATCTTTGCCTACAACGTGCCCAACCGCAGTCACAGTTTCTTCTTTTAAATTATAAAAGATCTCATCTGCCTCTAAATACATATCCCCGGAGGTTACCTGGGCATGGCCGGAACCGTAGACCAGGTCTTTTTGCTTCTGGTATTCCAGGTAATCAGCTTTGATGTCAACAGTATCCTCTGCTTCTGCAACAGTTGCTTCTACTAAAAAAAAAGGACTGAGGATTATTAAAAAGGCAATTATGCCTCTTACTTTATTAGCCATTGCTCATTCGCTTAACGCCAGCATTGCCGCCCCAATTACTCCAGCCTCTTCACCCAGTTTTGCCCGCACGATCTTGACATCATGCAGTGATACTGCCAGAGCCCGCTCTTTTATGGTTTTCATCATAGGATCTGAGATCAACTTGCCGGCGTTGGCTACTCCTCCTCCGATAATGATCTTTTCCGGATTAAAAATATTGATCAAACTGGCCAAACCTATCCCCAGATACACGCCTGTTTCCTGCCACAGCTCCAGCGCTAAGGCGTCTTTATAGAACGCTGCTTCTTCCAGGACCTTAGGAGTAATTTTAGAGAGGCTTCCTTCTACGATCTTAGTAATAATACTTTTCCGGCCGGCTTTTAATTTTTCAATGCAGCGATCCCTAATATGCGGAGCACCCACATATGCTTCCATGCAGCCATGATTACCGCAATTACACTTCCGGCCTTTGGATTCGACTGTAATATGGCCAATCTCTCCGGCTCCGCCACCGGCACCGCGGTAGATCTTGCCGTCAATAATTATGCCCCCGCCCACGCCTGTACCCAGGGTCACACAAATAATACTTTTCGCGCCCTTACCAGCACCGAATAAATATTCGCCGTAACAGGCTACATTAGCGTCATTATCTATTAAAACCGGCACATTGCATTCTTTTTTAAGTTCTTTTACAATAGCGATATTACGCCAGCGCAGATTGGGAGAAAACTGGATCACACCCCTGACATGATCGATCTGCCCGGCTGCACCGATACCAGCCCCCACAATTTGGCTGCAGCTGATATTCCTGACCAACACTTTGATGTTCTCGATGATGGTCTTAATAACAAAACTGGCATCTTTATCGGCTTGCGTAGAGATCTTTATTTTTTCCTTGATCTGGCCTTTAAGGTCAACCAGGGCGATAGTGATGTTCGTTCCGCCCAGATCAACTCCGATACAATATTTAGACATCAGCCACCCCAAAATAATCTCAAATTTCAAATCTCAATTTTTAATCGGTGTAATCATCTTTTTATTCTGTGCCGCGCCCGCCGAAGATTTAGTGGCGGGTAATCGTTTCAAATGATGGTTTTTTCTGTTTCCGCATCAAAAATATGGATCTTGTTCATATTAAAAACAACTTCCAAGTCTTTTTCCACTTCTGCTTTCACATGCGAGTCAAGCTTGGCCAGGAACAGTTTATTACCAGAAGACAAATGGACATAGATCTCGCTGCCCATCGGCTCGATCACATCGACTTTCATTTTGACCGGGCAGCACCCCGGTATACTGCGGGCAAAGAACTTATCATAAATATCTTCCGGCCTTATCCCGAATACTATTTTCTTATCCACACAATGTGCCAGCAGGTCTGAGATCGGGCTATTGATCTTCAAGGTGAGCTTACCATCTTCCAGGTATAAACCGTCACTTTTCTTGACTACGGTACATTCGATGAAGTTCATCGGCGGGCTGCCGATAAATCCAGCCACGAATTTATTTACTGGTTTATCGTAGAGCGTCAGCGGATCGGCAATCTGCTGGATCAAACCATCCTTCATGACCACGATCTTATCACCCATAGTCATGGCCTCGATCTGGTCATGGGTCACATAAATGATCGTGGCTTCCAGTTTCCGGTGTATTTTCTTGATTTCCGTCCTCATTTGCACCCGCAGTTTAGCGTCCAGGTTGCTGAGCGGTTCATCAAACAGAAATACTTTCGGCCTTCTGACAATAGCCCGCCCAACCGCCACTCTCTGTCTTTGCCCTCCGGACAGCGCCTTCGGTTTCCGGTTCAAGAGATGAGTAATACTCAATATTTCGGCCGCTTCTTCAACTCTTTCTTTGATCTCTTTTTTAGGCAATTTACGCAATTTCAGGCCAAAAGCCATATTATTAAACACAGTCATATGCGGATACAGGGCATAATTCTGGAAAACCATGGCAATATTCCTGTCTTTAGGCTGCATATTATTGACCATAGTATCGCCAATCCAGATCTCCCCTTCTGTAGACTCTTCTAAGCCTGCTACCATACGCAGTGTCGTGGTCTTGCCGCAGCCTGAAGGACCGACAAAGATGCAAAATTCCTTATCCTTGATCTCCAGGTTAAAATCTTTTACCGCCCAAACATCTTCGCCGCTTTTCTTGCTCTTAAATAGTTTGCCTACGTGTTTTAACACCACATCAGCCATTTTGCTCTCCTCCGTTATTCAGCTTAATTAAGTATTTTCTTGCTTCACCGACAGTATATAATGAACCCGAGATAGTCACCAGGTCTTTTTTCCCGGCCAGTTTCAGCGCCTGTCTTATAGCTTGCGGGATAGAACCAGCTACTGAAACCTGCTTATTAGCCGGCCATAATTCCCTGATTCTTTGCGGATCCAGAGCCCTATCCGAGCCAGGCCGCACCAGGATGCTCCGCTCAACCAATGGAGCTATGATCTCAACCATCCGGCGATAATCTTTATCCTTCAAAACACCAAAGATCGAAACGATCTTAGTCCCACCGGATCTCAAGGCTTGCAGATTCTCTGCCAGGGATCTCATACCTGCCGGATTATGGGCGCCGTCTAAAAGAACGGTTCGTAGTTCGTGGTTCGTGGTAAAAACCTTAAAGAGCTCCAAGCGACCGGGCCAAAAAGCTTTTGCCAAACCTTGTTTAATTGCCTGTTCTGATATTTTGACGCCTTGCTGTTGTAATTCCTTGATCACAGCTACAGTGCAAGCGGCATTTATTCTTTGATGTAATCCCTTAAGGCCGATACTCCAGCCTGCCGGGATCTTGATACTTTTATCTGCCCTGACCAGCCGGGCATGTTTCTTCCTGCATTGTTCCTTGAGCACTGCCAATACTTCAGGTTGCGTTGCCGCAGTCACAACGAAACTGTTCTTTTTTATGATAGCCGCTTTTTCGCGGGCAATTTTCCTTAAAGTGCTACCCAGATATTCGGTATGGTCATAATCCACATTAGTGATCACTGCCACCAGCGGACTCTCAACCACATTGGTCGCATCAAGCCTGCCGCCCATGCCTGTTTCAATGACCGCCAAGTCAATCTTTTCCCGGTCAAAATAAATATAAGCGACTGCGGTTAGCATTTCAAAATAGGTCAGTTTTAGCCGCAGGGAATCGCACACTGATTTTACTTCACAAATCAAGCTGGTAAATATGGCCTGGTCAATATCCTGACGGTTTATCTGTATGCGCTCGGTCACCTCCGCTAAATGGGGGGAGGTATATAGACCAACCCTGAATCCGCTTGCCTGCAGGATACTGGACAGGAAAGCGCAAACTGAACCTTTGCCGTTAGTTCCAGCCACATGAATCACCGGTACCTGATCTTGGGGATAGTTAAAAAAAGCCAGTATTTTCCCTATCCTATTCAGATCAAATTTCATCCCGAGCAAAGCCAAGCTTTCCAGGTAGCGAATAGCGTCTTTAAAAGAACCAATTTTTTTATTATAACACATCAAACTACTCAACTACAATCTCTTTCGTTTTCGAATTACTCGAATTTGCACTATTCGTGTTATTAGCTATCATTCGGCTTCTATTCGTGTTCACCCTTTATAAAGGTAGTCCAAAAGTTTATCGATAGTATCTTTCAGGTTTCTTCGTTCTACCACCATATCTACCATGCCATGAGTTACCAGGAATTCAGAACGCTGGAAACCCGGCGGCAACTGCTGGCGGATAGTCTGCTCAATTACCCGGGGACCGGCAAAACCGATCAAAGCTTTTGGTTCAGCCAAATTCACATCCCCCATCATGGAAAAACTGGCAGTTACCCCGCCGGTAGTCGGATTAGCCATGATCGATATATAGGGTAATTTATTCTCTCCCAGTTTGGCCAGGGCGGCGCACGTCTTAGCCATCTGCATCAGCGATAAAATGCTTTCCTGCATCCTGGCTCCGCCGCTCACTGAGACAATGATCACCGGCAACCTCTTAGCGATCGCTTTTTCCACCATCCGGGCGATCTTTTCTCCTACTACCGAGCCCATACTACCGCCTAAAAAACTAAAATCCAGCAATCCTACCCCGACCCGGTGATGGCCAATATCGCCGATACCGGTAATGATCGCTTCATTAAGCCCGCTTTTCCTGGTATTATCCTTGAGCCGGTCTTTATATTTTTTCAGATCATTGAATTCCAGCGGGTCACAGGGTTTCATATGGACATCTAATTCGACAAAAGTCTTCTTTAGGCATAATTGCGCCAACCGCTCCCTGGCCGACAAGGTAAAATGATAATCGCATTTAGGGCAAACTTTCAGGTTTTTCTCCAAGTCCTTATTAAAAATAATCTGAGTGCAGCCTGGGCATTTGGTCCACAAACCTTCAGGCACATTTTTCTTTTTCTTTGGATTTTTGACCGCCATGTTCACCTCAGGAAATACAGTTTTGAGTTAGAAGTTTTAAGTTATAAGTTTAGGTGAAAAGCTTTTACCTTAATTCAAAACTCAAAACTCAAAATTCAAAACTTCTTTAGATTTCTAACAAACTTGCCAACTTTCTCGACTAAATCCTTTTTCCCGATATTTTTTTCAATGATAGTGACTATTGCGCTGCCGACTATTACCCCGTCAAACCAGGCGGATAGCTGTTTCACCTGCCGGGCATTGGAAACGCCAAATCCGACAGCAACCGGCTGATTAATATAACGCCGTAGTATCTGGGCATGCCTGGCGATATCCTGCGGCAGGCCGGTCCTGGCCCCGGTGATGCCGGTAACTGACACATAATACACAAATCCGGAAGACTCTTTATTGATCAAGCCTAACCTTTTTCCACTGGTAAGCGGTGATACTAAAAAAACTGGATCAAGCTTATGTTTCTTTAGTATCCTGCTGGCTTTTTTACCGCTTTCCGGCAACAGGTCAGGAATAATAAACCCATCTACCCCTGATTTCTCTGCCTCCCGGGCCAGGTTTTCCAGGCCGAACTGGTATACGGGATTAAAGTAGGTCATCAACAATATCGGAATCTGGCTTTTTTGCCTGATCTTACGTACTAGGCGAAGTATATCGGCCAGGGAAGTTCTATTTTTTAATGAACGTAAAGCAGCCCGCTGGATAGTCGGACCATCAGCGATCGGGTCACTGAAAGGGACTCCCAATTCGATAATATCTGCCCCATTCTTTTCCAGTTCCAAAACCAGTTCACCGGTAGTACGCAGGTTCGGGTCACCGGCGCAAATATAGGTGATCAGCGCCTTTTTATGCTGCTTTTTCAATTCTTTGAATTTAGCTTCGATGCGATTCATGTTCGTCGTGCGTCGTGCGTCGTGCGCTTTTTTGATTGCGTAATACGCATCACTCAGAACTCCCGACGTTTTAAGCCTCCCGCCTCATTATTTGTTCCATATCTTTATCCCCACGCCCTGAAAGACAAACAATGATAATTTTGTTCTTATCCAGCGGGGGTGCGATTTTTCTTAAATAAGCCAAAGCGTGAGAACTTTCTAAAGCCGGTAAAATACCTTCTTGCCTGGCCAGCAGGTCAAAAGCAGCCAGCGCTTCCTGGTCCGTAGCATTGACATACTCTGCCCGGCCAGTGTATTTATAATAACTGTGCTCCGGGCCTACTCCGGGATAATCCAGCCCGGCAGCGATAGAATGTGTTGGGGAAACCTGCCCGTTCTTATCCTGCAATAAATATGACTTTGAACCATGCAGGATACCAACGGTGCCTTTAGCCATGGTCGCGGCAGTATGCGGCTTGTTCACCCCTGCCCCGGCTGCTTCAACACCGATAAATTTCACTTTTTTATCGTTATAAAACGGATAAAACAGGCCAATAGCGTTACTGCCGCCATTAACGCAAGCTAATAAATAATCAGGTAAACGTTTTTCCGCTTTTAAGATCTGCTTTTTCGCTTCCCGGCCGATCACAGTTTGAAAATCCCTGACGATCAGCGGAAATGGATGCGGTCCGGCACAGGATCCCAGCATATAATGCGTAGTGCGCACATTGGTCACCCAATCTCTCAAAGCCTCATTCATCGCGTCTTTCAGGGTCTGGGTGCCGCTGGTCACGGAGATGACTTTCGTGCCCAGTTTTTGCATCCGGTACACATTCAGTTTCTGCCGCTCTATATCTTCAGCACCCATATATACTTCGCATTGCAGTTTAAACAATGCCGCGACAGTAGCCACGGCTACGCCATGCTGCCCGGCGCCGGTCTCGGCAATTATTCTTTTCTTCCCCATACGCACTGCCAGCAGGGCTTGCCCGATAGTATTATTTATTTTATGAGCACCAGTGTGAGCCAGGTCCTCCCGTTTCATATAGATCTTCGCACCGCCATATAGGTTGGTCAGATTCCTGGCAAAATACAATGGCGTAGGCCGGCCGGCATATTCAGTCAGGTAATAAGCCAATTCCTTTTTAAAGGCGGCATTATTCCTCACCTGGCGGTAAATTGTTTCCAATTCTTCCAGTGCCGGCATCAATGTTTCCGGCACGTACTTTCCGCCGAAAGGACCAAAATATCCATTCCTGTCTGGTAACATTTCAAAACCTCTATCGAATTACGCGAATTAAAAGATGCTAATTACTCGAATTTTTATTCGAGGTATTCGCTATCATTCGCTATATTCGTGACTTTGCTTTATTAATGAAGTCTTTCATCTTGTCATAATCTTTACGCTTGGGCGAACGTTCTATCCCGCTGGCCACATCTGCAGCAAATGGTTTTGCCTTGTCCACTGCCTCTTGCACGTTTTCCGGGGTCAGCCCGCCAGCCAGAAATATTGGTTTCCCTAGTTCCTTGGCCTTTAATGCCAAATCCCAGTTAAATGTCGCGCCTGTCCCACCGGCGATACCTTCAACATACACATCCAGTAAAAAATAATCAGCTATTTCCAAGTAAGGTCTCATCGAATCAAACACTGTTTCGTCCTTGATTCTAAAAGCTTTGATAATTTTTATACCGGGGACCGCTTCTTTAATTTGCCGGCAATATTCCACTGTTTCTTCCCCGTGCAATTGGACCAGGGATAAACTCAATTTTTTAACCAGTTTAACTATGTTCTTAATATCTTCATTGACAAAAACACCAACGCTGGAAACAAAAGGAGGGATCTCCTTCAGTATTTCTAAAGCATTTTGGGGCGAAATCTTTCTTGGACTATCCTTAAAAAAGTTTAATCCAATGAAATCCGCCCCTAAATTAGCTGCCCAGGTCGCATCTTGCGCACAGGTTATTCCGCAAATTTTTATTTTTACCAATATACCATCCTATGATTTAGTTATTTCTTTAATCTGTGCTGCGCCCGCCGAAGCCTTAGTGGCGGGTAATCGCGTCACCCTACTTTTGGGAGATGTTTTAGCGCCTCTTTCACTTTTTCCGTCGGATATTCATAGTCTTCCAGCTGTTTGCTGAAATACTTATCATAACTGGTCATATCAAAGTGACCATGTCCGCTCAGGTTAAAGACGATGCACTTGGATTCATTGTTCTTCTTGCACAGCAACGCTTCATCGATCGCCACCCTGATAGCATGTGATGATTCCGGAGCCGGGATAATGCCTTCGGTCCGGGCAAACTGTACCGCTGCTTCAAAACACGGGTTCTGGTGCACAGCCCTGGCCTCTACCAGACCGGTCTTCACGGCCAAACTTACCAGCGGGGAACAACCGTGATATCTCAATCCGCCGGCATGTATTCCCGGCGGCATGAAAGTATGTCCCAGAGTATACATTTTCAGCAACGGGGTTAAACCGACTGTATCACCGAAATCATAGGTGAACGGCCCTTTGGTCAAGGTTGGGCAGCTATGCGGTTCAACAGCGATCATCTTGATGTTCTGTCCCTTTTTCTTATCCGGAATGAACGGGAAAGCAAATCCGGCGAAATTACTGCCGCCACCGACACAACCTATTAGTACATCGGCTTTCTCACCGGCTTTTTTAAGCTGTTCCCTGGTTTCTAATCCAATAATGGTCTGATGTAACATCACGTGGTTTAATACACTGCCTAAAGCATATTTGGCATCATCATGCGTGGCAGCATCTTCCACTGCTTCACTGATGGCCATCCCTAGTGAACCATTAGAATTCGGATCTTCTTTCAAAAACGCCCTTCCCGAATTAGTCTTATCAGAGGGTGAGGCAAAAGCTTCCCCACCCCAGGTCTGCATCATCAATTTACGATATGGTTTCTGGTCAAAACTGACTTTTACCATATAAACAGTGCATTTAAGATCAAACAAAGCAGTAGCAAAAGACAACGCGCTGCCCCATTGACCAGCGCCAGTCTCTGTACAGAGCCTCTTAACCCCTTCTTTTTTATTGTAATAAGCCTGGGCTATAGCAGTGTTTGGTTTGTGGCTGCCAGCCGGGCTCACGCTCTCGTTCTTGTAATATATCCTGGCCGGTGTACCTAATGCCCTTTCCAGGCGATGTGCCCGGACCAGGGGAGTCGGTCGCCATATTTTCAAAATATCAGTAACTTCCTGAGGTATTTCTATCCAGGGTTCCTGGGACATTTCCTGCTTGATCAATTCCATAGGAAAAATAGGTGTAAAATCAGCTGCTTCAGCCGGTTTTCCGGTTTTAGGATTCAACGGCGGTGCTAAAGCCTCCGGGAGATCCGGCGCCACATTGTACCAAGCTTTCGGCATTTCGCTTTCATTTAGCAAGATCTTGGTATCAGTCATAGACGATACTCCTCTCAAATAATAGTGTTTCTATTTACTCATCAGCTCTTTTAAAGCCTTGCCAATATTGTCTTTTTTCTCCAACAAATAATGTCCTATTAGTATAGCATTTATATCCATTTCTTTCAACAGTTTTATGTCTGCTTTTGACCGTATCCCGCTCTCGCTGACAACGATCTTCCCTTTAGGTATTTTCGGCCGCAATTTCACCGTATTATTAATATCCACTTTCAAAGTAGCCAGACTCCGGTTATTAATACCAATGATCTGGGCATCTGTATCCAGGACTTTTTTAAGATCATGGTCGGTATGCACTTCAACCAGGCAATCTAATCCCAGGCCTTTGGCTATATCCAGAAACCGCTGTAACTCGCTGGTAAATAAAAGACTGGCGATGAGTAAGATCGCGTCAGCCCCGTAAAACCTGGATTCATAGATCTGGTATTCATCAATAATAAAATCCTTGCGCAAGACCGGCAGGGAAGTGACTTCCTTGACTACTGAAAGATGATAAATATCACCCAGGAAATACTTCTCTTCAGTTATTATGGAAATAGCGTCGGCATCATACGTTTCATAGGTCCGGGCTATCTTCCCGGGATTATAATTATCAACGATGATCCCAGCGCTGGGAGAAGCTTTTTTAACCTCAGCTATCACATGCAATGTATCTTTAGGTACTGCTATAGCAGTCTTAAAGTTCCTGGTCGGGGTGTGCTTATTGATCAATTTGCCTTGCAGCTCCCAAAGCGATACTGACTGTTTGGCTAAAGCTATTGACTTCTTTTTAGAATCGATGAATTTCTGCATTAAGCCCATATAACCTCACATTTTTTCATTCGGTTTCTATTCGCTTATTTTAGTATTGGTGTATTTTTTTAGCAGTTCCAGTTTTCCCATGGCTTTTCCTGAATCGATGCTATCTGCCGCAATTTTAATGCCGCTTTCCATAGTAGAAGCTTTATCACCCACGTAGATGGCCGCTGCCGCATTTAGGAGGACAATATTCCGTTTTGGTCCTTTTTCACCCTTTAGGATATTCAAGATGATCTGGGCATTGTCCTGAGCATTGCCGCCGCGGATCTCAGCCAATGACACGGCCTTCATGCCGAACTGTTCCGGACTAATATCATAACTTCTGACCTGGCCGTCTTTTAATTCTGCTACCCTGGTCGGCCCGGTAATGGAAATCTCGTCAATAGCGTCTTTACCATGTACCACCATTGCCCTTTTCACTCCCAGGTTTCCCAGAACTTTCGCCATTATTTCACAGAGATGTTCACTGTAGACTCCCAATACCTGGGCAGTAGCTTTGGCTGGATTGGATAGCGGGCCCAGGATATTGAAAATAGTACGGATCCCGATCTGCTTGCGCGGTCCAGCCGCAAATTTCATCGCCCCATGTAATAAAGGCGCAAAAAGGAAACCAATGCCAATTTCGATAAGGCATTTTTCCACTTCAGACGGTGGTATATTAAGATTAACGCCAAGAGTTTCGATCACATCAGCGCTGCCGCACAGGGAAGAAACTGACCGGTTACCGTGTTTAGCTACTTTTAATCCTGCCCCGGCGACGACAAAAGCGCTGGCCGTAGAAATATTAAAAGTATTGGTCCTGTCCCCGCCGGTACCGCAGGTGTCAATGATCGTTTCGCGGTCAATATTAATATCATCACGGTCCAGATCCACTACGCCATTATTCTTGACTCTGATCGGGGTAGCATGTTCACGCATCACTCTGGCACAGCCGGTGATCTCCTCCACGCTTTCGCCTTTCATGCGTAAAGCAGCGATAAAAGCGCCGATCTGCGCTTCTGTCGCTTCCCCGTTCATTATCTCATTCATTACATCTATTGCTTCCTGCTCGGTCAGGTCCTTCTTTTCCACAATTTTCCCGATCGCTTCTTTAATCATTGGCTCCTCCGGAGCGCTTTCATTCGGCTTTTATTCGCAACGTATAAAATTTTCCAGGATCTTCTTGCCTTCTTTGGTCAAAATAGATTCAGGGTGAAATTGGACTCCATAAATAGCATGTTTCTTATGCCGCAGGCCCATGATCTCTTTTTCTTTGGTTTCAGCTGTGATCTCCAGGCACGCTGGCAGGCTTTTGCGCTCCACCAACAAGGAATGATACCTGGTAGCTTCAAAAGGATTGGTTAGTCCGCTGAATATTCCCTTACCCTTGTGGTAGATCAACGAAGTTTTGCCATGCATCAACCGGCCAGCCCTGACGATCTTGCCCCCAAAAGCATAACCGATCGCCTGATGTCCAAGACATACCCCTAAGATCGGGATCTTGCCGGCATATTCCTGGATAACTCGTACGGAAATACCAGCTTCTTCAGGTGATCCTGGCCCGGGAGAGATCACTATCTTACTAGGCTTGTATTTTTTAATATCAGCAACTGTAATCTCATCATTACGCACGACCTTCAGTTCCTGGCCAAGCTCTCCCAGGTACTGCACGAGATTATACGTAAACGAATCATAATTATCGATCATAAGAATCATATTCAAACCTCAATCTATATTTGATTTCAATTAAGCGAGCGCGGCCGCTGATGCCAGTGTAGAAAACGTTCGGAGCTTGAGTTGGCACGGACTCTTTATCCCCGTACTGTGGGGAACTCAAGCGAGAATTGAGTGCGTTTTCCTCGCAGGGGAAAACGACACGCTTTTCGAAACGGCGCAGCGTGACAGCGAGCTCATTCTAAACCCTCTTCTGCCATTTCCACTGCCTTTACCATCGCCTTGGCTTTATTCACTGTCTCCTGGTATTCTGTTGCCGAATCACTATCAGCTACAATACCGGCCCCAGCCTGTACGTACGCGCTATCACCCTTGATGATTATTGTCCGGATAGTAATACAGGCATCCAGGTTGCCACTGAATGAAAAATATCCGACGCATCCGGCATAAGGACCGCGTTTTACCGGCTCAAGTTCATCAATGATCTCCATAGCCCTGATCTTCGGCGCGCCGGAAACAGTGCCAGCCGGGAAACAAGCCCGTAAGACATCAAAAGAGTTTTTCCCGCGGCTCAATTTACCGACCACATCTGAGACTATATGCTGCACATGCGAATATTTTTCGATCACCATTAATTCCGGCACTTTGACTGAACGATAATCACATACCCGGCCAATATCATTGCGGCCTAAGTCAACCAGCATGATATGCTCAGCACGTTCTTTCGGGTCAGCCAAAAGTTGTTTTTCCAGCATGAGGTCTTCAGCCTCGGTTTTCCCGCGTGGACGCGTACCGGCAATGGGTCTTACTTCCACCGTCCCCTCTTCTTCACGTACCAGGATCTCCGGAGACGTGCCGACCAGGTATTCCCCGCTGCATTTCAGGAAATACATATAACTGGACGGGTTTATACGCCGCAAAGAGCGGTAAATATCAAACGGGCTGGATTTTATCTTTATTTTGAAACGCTGTGACAACACCACCTGTATAATATCGCCGGCTTTGATATATTCTTTGGCTTTGACGATCATTTTTTTGAAAGCTGCTAAGGTAAAATTGGATTCCATTTTTAGAGCTGGTTTTTGGCGCGGTTTGTGCAGAGGGATTTCTGCTGGTTTGCGCAACAGAGCGATCAATTTGTCTATCTTGGCGCAGGCTTCTTGGTAAACTTTCTGTTCATTTCTGTCCACGTGGGCACAGGATACGACTTTGATGGTATGATTGACGTGGTCAAAGATGAGGATCGTATCAGTGAACATAAAAACGCTGTCAGCCAGGTTTAAATCATCCGGGTTCTGGTCGGTTTTTTTAAGGCACGGCTCAAAGAAACGCACCATATCATAACCCATATAACCGACTGCTCCGCCATAAAAACGCGGCAATCCGCGGTGATGCACCGGCCGGTAATCCTTCATTAACTGCTGCAGGATATAGAGCGGATCATTGCCTTTCAGGTCAATATTTACATTTGTACCCTTACAGATAATCCTGGCCTGGTCGCCTTTGGACTCGAGGATAATAGAAGGGCTGGCAGAAATAAAGGAATATCGCCCTAATTTCTCGCCCCCTTCCACGCTTTCCAGCAGATAAGCATATTTGGCGTCCTGGGATATCTTGTAAAACGCTGATACCGGTGTCTCCATATCTGCCAGGATCTCTTTGTAAACCGGTATTAAATTATATTTTTTCGCTAGCTTTTTAAACTCGCTAAAATTTGGATAATACATTTCAACCTCTTAATTTTTAATTATCTTCCGTGTATCAGGTAACTGGTTATTTTTGTTCGCTCTAGTGTCGATTTTTAGCGTCAAAGGTCTTGCGTCAACTCGGTGCCGAGCAACTCGCCCCTTGGGCTCAGACAAGCTCGGCATCCAGCAACCAGAAGATACCCTCGTTGCTTGCAAGCATGCTTTGACTAAAATCGACAAGCTCGCTCAAAAAACAACCGAGTTCCCTGATCTATACATTTGATAATAGGCGAGCGCGGCCGCTGATGTCGTGTAGAAAACGTTCGGAGCTTGAGTTGGCACGGACTCTTTATCCCCGTACTTTGGGGAACTCAAGCGAGAATTGAGTGCGTTTTCCTCGCCGGGGAAAACGACACGCTTTTCGCAACGACGCAGCGTGACAGCGAGCCTATATACCTTATTTCTTATATACTTTTTCCGGATCAAAGACCCTTTTACCTTTTACTATCAATCTTCCTTTGTCCAGTACCCGGTAAAAACAGCTCTTAAAGCCGGTGTGGCAGGCTGCCCCGCCCACTTGCTCGATCTTAATCACCAGCGCATCACCGTCGCAATCAAGGCAAACTTGCTTCACCTTCTGGATATTGCCGCTGGTCTCGCCTTTCAACCAGTATTTATGCCGTGAGCGTGACCAATACCAGCACTGCTTATCCCGCAAGGTGCGCTTGAGCGCTTCTTTATCCATATAAGCCAGCATCAGGATCTCATCTGTTTTGTAATCCTGTAATACTGCCGGCACTAAACCATTTTTGTCAAATTTCACTTGTCTTAAAATCTCCAAGGTCATATTCTTACCGTCACTTTCTTCTTTTTTAAATATTCTTTCACTTGTTTGATCGTCAGCTCTTTAAAGTGGAACAAGGACGCGGCTAATGCTGCATCTGCTTTGCCCTCGGCAAAAGCGTCATAGAAATGTTCCAGCTTGCCTGCGCCGCCGGAAGCGATCACCGGGATACTGACTGCTTCGGAAATTGCCCGCGTCAAAGCCAAATCATAGCCATCCTTGGTCCCGTCACAATCCATACTAGTCAGCAATATCTCCCCGGCTCCTAATCTCTCCGCAGTTTTAGCCCATTCTATCGCATCAATATCTATAGGAGTCCGCCCCCCATGCGTATAAACTTGCCAACCAGGATCTTTACGCTTGGCATCGATCGCTACAACGATACATTGGCTGCCAAAACGTTCACTTGCTTCCTGGACCAGTTTTGGATTTTCTACAGCCGCGGTATTCATAGAAACCTTGTCTGCCCCGCTTATCAGTAAAGTCCTGATATCGTCAATGTTCCTGATCCCGCCACCGACAGTCAAGGGCATAAAGACCTGCTCCGCTGTTTTCTTGACTACTTCCAGCATGATATTGCGCTTTTGGTAGCTGGCAGTAATATCCAAGAAGACTATCTCATCGGCACCTTCTGCGTCGTAGCGCTTGGCTACTTCCACCGGATCGCCGGCATCACGGATATTTATAAATTTTGTACCCTTGACCACACGTCCTGCATCAACGTCGAGGCAAGGGATTATTCTTTTAGCTAGCATAAACACCTCTGTCGCTGGTTTCTGGTCGCTGGTTGCTAGTTTAAAAGATTTTTACTAGCGACTGATCACTAGCGACTAGCGACTGTTCTTAACTATGCATTTTCTCTCCCAGGTAACCTCCCAGGGTACTAAACACTACCATTAGGAACCAGTGCAGGTAATCAAAGCTTTGGTTCTTTAGATAAGGAATAATCTTATCATAATTATTAAAAATACTTTCGCCAACTTTTAGCGTCTGGGTAAAACTAGAGTACTCACCCCAGAAAATAAAAGCCATACCGACCAGCAAGCCCATCAGGATCCCTTTTTCATTGGCTATATAGCCGACGAAAAGCCCGCCTAGGAAATAAGCCACTATACCGGGCATGATCTTGTAATATTTCATGATCGTAGACTTCTGCTTACTAAAGAACTCAAACATAAACCCATTCAGTAGGTACACTACAAATACGCCTAAGCAAATCAAAAGAAGAATACGCAGGAACCCGCTTTTCTTTTTTGCCATACTCTACCCCTTTGTTTGTCTTTTAACCTGCTAGCTTAACCGCATCTTCCAGTTTTATGGTTTCAGTATATAAAGCCTTGCCGATAACCATACCCTCTACCCCGTACTTTTCAATCTCAATGATCTTTTCCACATCCTTGATCGTGGAAATCCCGCCGGCAGCGATGACTGCTATCCCGCCTTTTTGGGCAATCGATTTAATACCTTTAATATTTGGCCCTTCCATCATTCCGTCACGCGTAATGTCAGTATAAAGGATCTCTTTGACCCCGGCTGCTTTCATCTTTTTTGCCAAATCAACGGCATTTACTTCGGTATCATCTTTCCAGCCGCCGATCGATACTTTTCCTTTTTTGGCGTCTATGGCTACGATAATCTTATCGCTGTATTTTTTAAGAGCCTCATCCAGCAGTGGCGCGTCGGTAATGGCAATGGTCCCTAGTATTACTTTGCTGGCCCCGGCAGTAATTACCTTATCGATCATTTCCATTTTACGCATCCCGCCGCCCACCTGGACAGGCATAGTTACTTCCTTACAGATCTTCTCAATAATTTCCAGGTTTTGGACAGCACCGGCAAAAGCGCCGTCTAAATCTATGATGTGCAGCCGCTTGGCCCCCTTAGCCTGAAAAAGCTTAGCGATAAACACCGGGTCCTTGGAATATATCGTCTCCTGTTCAAGCTTGCCTTGCTCTAACCTGACACATTGTCCGCCACGGAGATCTATAGCAGGAATTATCATCATAATATTCTCCTAATTACACATATTCACAAAATTCTGCAATATTTTCAGGCCGACTTTTTGGCTCTTCTCAGGGTGGAACTGACAGGCAAAAAGATTCCCCTCGGCAATTGAAGAACAAAATTCAAAACCATAATTCGTGGTCGTAGCAATAATATTTTTGTCTTTTGGCTTTACATAATACGAATGCACAAAATAAACATAGCTATCGTCTTTTAAGCCCGCTAGAATTCCTTTATTTTTAACCGC
The DNA here is from genome assembly GCA_028712895.1 of bacterium. Lineage (GTDB taxonomy): Bacteria > CAYTYR01 > UBA6262 > UBA6262 > UBA6262 > UBA6262. The sequence goes on from JAQTPL010000004.1 coordinate 70,284, forward strand.
CGTCCGCTGCCTGCCCGCCGATGCTTTAGTGGCGGGTCCGCCGTCTGCCATCTTGATTTTGATTTGGTTCCAACCCATGTGGGGTATCTTTAAGGCAGTCGCTGGTCGCTGGTCGCTAGTTAAAAGCTTAGAGAAAGCAAATTTAGGGACAGACCCTTTGAAGATACCTAATCCCTTGCAGCCGCCGCCTTCTTCACTGTTTTCAAACAGCAGCTGCAATCCAAGACATATCCCCAGGAAAGGCTTATCTTCCGCGATAGCTTTTTTAATATTGCTGATCACTTTGGCTTTTTGCAAAGCTTTCATCGCGTCAGGCATGGCTCCCACACCAGGCAGTACCACACCAGAGGCGTTTTCTATTATGTCGGGACTGGCAGTGATCTTAACTGTAGCTCCCAAGCTTTCCAAAGCTTTGGCTACACTGCGCAAGTTCCCCATTCCGTAATCGATTATGGCAATCATTTGAACACCCACAAACAGATGGCAGTTCGCAGATGGCAGACGGCAGTTAAAAGCAGTAAATTGATTTTACCGCCATCCGCTATCTGTCATCCGCCATCTAGATTTTCCCTTTCGTACTCGGTATTCCTTTAATCCTCGGATCGATCTTAGTTGCCGTATCCAAGGCCCTGGCCAGGGCCTTGAACAGCGCTTCCAAAATATGATGCAGATCCTCGCCGGCTAAAATATCAATATGCGCGTTTACACCGGCATGCTGGCAGAATGAACGCAGGAAATGCTTGGCATCTTCTAAACTATAACCTTTTTTATCTCGTAAAGGTAATTTAACTGTTTTATCAACACTGACATAGAGCGATGGCCGTCCACTGATATCCAGCGTTATCCTGGCTAAAGCTTCATCCATCGGTACCCCTGCCCCGGCAAACCGCTTAATTCCTTTTTTATCAGACAAGGCCCGGTCAAAAGCCTGTCCCAGGCAAATACCTACATCTTCATTAGTATGATGGATATCTACTTCTAAATCTCCTTTAGCCCTGATCTCCAGGTCAAATAAACCATGCTTAGCAAATAAACTGAGCATATGATCCAGGAAAGCGATACCGGTTTTGATATCATAGTTACCTTGGCCATCAATGTTCAACTTAAGCCGTATCTTAGTTTCCTTGGTATCGCGCTTTATTGCCGCAGTGCGTTTAATCATTTTTTCCCTCTCATAAAGTTTTTAACTTCAGCCAGGAACTTCTTATTTTCCGGCGGAGTACCCACAGTTACCCTTAAATAATCCCGCAGGTAGCTCTCGCTAAAGACTTTAACCAGGATCTTCTTTTTCAACAGGTACTTATACAGTTCCTGCGCCTGGGTGCACGAGAATAAGATGAAATTAGTTTCACTGGGATATGGAGTAACCATCTTTTTCAACTCTTCCATCAAAGCTGCGCGTTCCGCCTTGATAATATCCACGGTTTTATTGATCCTCTTGCTGTTTTTCACGATGATCTCAGCAGCTGCCTGGCTCAGGGCATTTACATTGTATGGCAGTTTTACTTTGGATACTTCTTTGATGACTTCCCGGCTGCCTACCATGTACCCTACCCGCAAACCAGCCAGGCCAAAAGCTTTGGACAAAGTCCTGAGCACAATTATATTTTCATATTCCGCGATCTGGTTGATAAAAGAACGGTTGGAAAATTCAAAATAAGCCTCATCAATCACTACGATGCCCCTGGATTTTTCCGCTATCTCAAGAATCTCATCCTTGTTAAAACAATTACTGGTAGGATTATTAGGATTGGCAATAAATATTACATCAGGATATTCTTTCAGGATCTTCCGCGCGTTCAACTGGAAGTCCTCTTCCAGGAACACTTCCCTCTTAATACCGCCGGTTATTTGCGCCAGTAGGCCATAAACAGTAAAGGTTGGGACCGGATACACTATCCGCTTGCCCCAACCCCCGAACGTCAATAATATCGCCAGGATCAACTCATCCGAACCATTGCCCAGCAGCACTTCTTCCGGCGATACTTTCAAGTATCCCGCAATAGCTTTGCGCAAAGCCATACCCTTGGCATCCGGATACCGATTAAAAGATATTTGCTTGATCCTTTGCAAAATTTTCTTTTTCAGGTCTCCCGGCAGGTCATAGGGATTCTCCATAGCGTCCAGTTTAAGATCATAGCTTACTTCCGGCACAAAATACGGCTCAAGTGTCCTGATCTCCGGCCGCACCAATCCTTGGATATTCATTTTCACCCTGTTAGACCTCCATAAAAATATATAAAACAGGACTTATTACTAATCTGCTTAGATATTTTAATAATCCGAATATTCTTTATCTTTATTAAAGGTCTAACTGGATTCACTTTTTGCCTCTTTGGATCACGCTGGAAGCATGAAACTTAAGGCCCTCTCTCTCGGCCAGGGTAATGATATCCTGGGCCGCTTTTCCTAATGCTTTCTGCGTATATTCGATGATACTGGAACGTTTCATAAAATTAGCGCTGGATAAGCCGTTGGAAAAACGGGCAGTGCCGCCGGTCGGCAGTACATGGCTCGGACCAGCATAATAATCACCTACTGCCGTCGGGGAATAATAACCGACAAAAATCGCGCCGGCATGAGTGATCTTCTTGCTTAAGGAACGAGCATCCCGGGTCAGCAGTTCGACATGCTCAGGAGCCCGGGCATTGGTAAATGAGATTATTTCCTCCATGGTTTTAAGTACTTGGATTGTCACATTGGGGAACTTACCGATCTTGTGCTTGACCACATCAGCCAGTTTTTTAGAACAGGTGAGCAACAAGGCCTCTGCCCCGCTGGCATGTTCTGCCTGGGCCATCAGGTCAGAAACCACGTACTCCGACCGGACCGAATCATCGGCAATAATGATCACTTCGCTCGGACCGGCAATAGAATCAATGCCTACTGTTCCGAACACCAGTTTTTTAGCCATGGCCACATACGTGTTGCCCGGTCCAATAATCATATCCACCTTAGGAATACTTTCCGTGCCATAAGCTAAGGCAGCTATAGCTTGCGCACCGCCGATTGAATAGACTTCCTTAATCCCGCACATGGCTGCTGTCGCCAACACATCATGGGTCACATTACCAGGAGGGGTTACCATGGCTATCCGTTTCACGCCCGCCACCTGCGCCGGTACCGCAGTCATTAGTACAGTAGAAGGATACGGGAATTTACCGCCAGGGATATACAAACCGGCGCTATCCACAGGAGTGTATTTTTCACCCAGGGTCACGCCTCTACTTGTAGTTGACCAGGATTTAGGCAACACTCTGCGTTGGAAAGTCTCAATATTCTTTTTTATCTTAATGATCGCTTGTTTGAACTCAACCGAAACCCGGTTAAGGCTTTCTTCTAAAGCCTCTTCAGGTATACGCAGTGTTTTTGGGGTCAGGGAAAATCCGTCAAAGACCCTGGTAAATTTCAAGAGCGCCTTATCGCCGTCCTTTTGTACTTCATCCAGTATGGCTTTCACCATTTTCTCTATATTTTCCATAGCAGCTCCATAAAAAATCAGGTTTGTTTAT
>JAQTPL010000004.1:73805-77133 GCA_028712895.1 bacterium
CCATAAAATAGGTAATAATTACTCTTTTATTCTTTTGATCTTCGCTCCTAATTTAGCCAATTTTGTTTCGATCTGCTCATAGCCGCGGTCCAGATGGTAGATACGGGATATTTCTGTTTCCCCTTTGGCAACTAAGCCAGCCAGTATCAAAGCTGCGCTGGCTCTCAAGTCTGTCGCCATAACCTGGGCACCGCTTAAGGATTTCACTCCATTGACAAAGGCAATATTGCCTTTAAGGACAATGTCCGCTCCCATCCTTTGCAGTTCACCGACATGCATAAAGCGGTTTTCAAAGATTGTTTCTTTAAAAATACTGGTGCCGGGAGTAATGCACATCAGGCTCATCATTTGGGCTTGCATATCAGTTGGAAATCCCGGGTAGGGCATGGTTTCCACTTCCACCGGCTTGATCTTCGGCGATCCGTCTACCAGGATAGTGCCGTCCTGTTCCTCTATCTCCACTCCGGTACTCTTAAGCTTTTCCGCCAACGCGGTCAAATGGTCAAGACGGGCATTCTTGATCCTGATATCCCCCCCGGTTATAGCACTGGCCACCATGAATGTACCTGTTTCGATACGGTCAGGAATGACGGCATGTGTGCCGCCGCCCAGTTCTTTTACTCCCTTGACAGTGATCATTCCGGTGCCAGCTCCAGTGACTTGTGCTCCCAAGGTATTCAGGAAATCGGCCAGGTCTACTATCTCCGGTTCCCGGGCTGCGTTGTCAATCACGGTCCTGCCCTCAGCCAGGACGGCTGCCATCATCAGGTTTTCAGTTGCTCCAACACTGGGAAAATCCAGGGTAATCCGGTTGCCGACCAGTTTTTTCGCTTTTAATGTAACATATCCCTTCCTGATCTCTACTTTAGCGCCTAATTTTTTAAAACCATCCAGGTGAATATTGATCGGCCGCAGGCCGATAGCGCATCCGCCAGGCAATGCTACCTTCGCTTCACCCAGCCTGGCCAGCAAGGGACCCACTACCAGAACAGAAGCCCTCATTGTTTTGACCAGGTCATACGGCGCCATATTTTTCAATGTGCCCTTAGCCTGATAAGCAAAATTATCTTTTTTCCCCTTAACATTCATGCCAATAGCCTTGAGCACATCATTCATCGTATTGATGTCACGGAGCAGTGGCACATTGAGCAAAGTACACTCGGCATCAGTCAGCAAAGTCGCTACTTGTATCGGCAGGGTAGCATTTTTGCTACCGCTGATAGTGACCTCGCCTTTTAGCTTTTTCCCGCCGTTAATGATCATCTTATCCATAAAAACCTTTCATCTTCGAATTAAGCGAATTAAAAGATGCTAATTACGCAAATATTTTTATTAGAGCTATTCGCTATCATTCGAGTCATTCGTGACTTTTAGCTAATATTATTCTCTCGATCCCAGAGTAGTCTTTTTTAATTTCAATACTGCTGAAAAGCTGCTCTTTTTCCAGCAATTGCCTTATTTTCCTGGCTTGCCCATATCCTATTTCAAAAGCTAACAAGCCACCTGGCTGCAGGTAGTACCTGGCCTGGGAAATGATCTTGCGATAAAAATCCAATCCGTCTTTTCCGCCATAAAGAGCGGCTTTTGGCTCATACCCCACTTCTGGTTGCAATAAAGAAAAATCTTTGGCCTTAACATAAGGCGGATTAGACACGATATAATCAAATTTTTCTTTCAGTTTAGCAAATAAACTTCCCCGGATCAGTTTAACATGCGTTTCTACCTTGTGTTTCTTAATATTTTTTCTGGCGATGCGGAGCGCTTTGGCCGAAGTATCTGTACCTGTTATAGCGGCCTGGTTCAGATTTTTGGCCAGCGCAACAACTATCGCTCCGCTCCCCACCCCGATCTCCAATATCTTTATGTTTTTTCTGCCTTCTGCCGTCCGCCGTCCGCCAACTATATTGATAATTTCCTCTACCAATAATTCGGTTTCCGGCCTGGGGATAAGCGCTCCTTTATCCACGAACAGGTCCAAACCATAGAATTGGGTGTTCTTTAAAATATAACTTGCAGGTATCCTCTGGCGGCGCAAAACAATATATTTTCTAAAACAAGTTAAGTCTTTTTTGGCTACTTCTTTTTCTTTTTTCAGGAATAGGTCAAGTTTTTTCAGGCGCAGGATCTGGGATAACAGCAATTGCGCTTCCAAAGCCGGTTCAGGCACCTTGGCCTGCTTCAGCTGGTCAGTTCCCCAATCCAGCAATTCTCCTATCCGAGAGCTGTTTATAATTCTCATGTGTCTTTGCGTTCCCGCAATTGTTTTAATTTCGCTTCTTCTTCCGCCGCCATCATTCCATTTATCAGCTCGTCGATCTCGCCTTCCATGATGGTCGGAAGATTATGGCAGGATAATCCGATCCTGTGGTCCGTGATCCGGTCCTGGGGAAAATTATAGGTCCGTATTTTCTCGCTGCGGTCACCGGAACCGATCTGTGATTTGCGGTTCACTGATAATGCTTTATCCTTTTCCTCACGTTCCCGTTCCAATAGCCTGGCCATCAGCACTTTCATGGCTTTAGCCCTGTTCTTGATCTGGGAACGCTCATCCTGGCATTGCACGATCAACCCAGTAGGAATGTGGATAATGCGCACTGCTGAATATGTGGTGTTTACGCACTGGCCGCCTGGCCCGCCGGCACAATAGGTATCTATCCGCAAATCTTCAGGATTTATTTTAATATCTACGTCTTCTGCTTCCGGCAGTACAGCGACTGTTACGGTAGAAGTATGTACCCGGCCGCTGGCTTCAGTTTCTGGTACCCGCTGCACCCGGTGCACACCGCTCTCAAATTTGAGATGTTTATACACATCCGTGCCGCTGATATTGAAGATCACTTCTTTAAAACCATTTTTGTCCGTGGCATGGGAATCCAGAACGTCCACTTTCCAGCCCATTTTCCCTGCATATTTTGTGTACATGCGGTATAATTCAGCCGCAAATAAGGCTGCCTCTTCCCCCCCGGCGCCAGCCCTTATTTCCATAATAATATCTTTCGGGTCATCCGGATCAGGGGGTATGAGCATAGTGGTGAGATCTCGCTCCAGGATCTCTTTTTGCCGGTTAAGCTCAGGCACTTCTTCCTGCGCCAGGGCTTTCATCTCTTCATCCTGTCCGCTTAGCATTTCCTGCACATGTTTTAACTCGGCCAGGACTTTTGTATATTCGTTATACTTGACCACAGTTTTCTGCAGACCAGCATGTTCTTTGGCTAATTTCTGAAAATCCTGCCCGCTCACTGTCCCATTGGAAAGTAATTGGCTCAATTCTTCATATCTTTGTTTTATTTTTTCTAATTTATCTAACATCCAAAACCTCTTTTGCGAA
>JAQTPL010000039.1 GCA_028712895.1 bacterium
CTGAAGGGATTTTGGCCAGAGACAAGGCGCGAGGAGTGCGGTGTGCCTTTAGGCACATAAGCGACGAGCAACGCAGTATGTGGGCAAAAGACCTCAGCCCTTTGGGAAAGTCATCTTTGGCCGACTTCTGTGTCACTCCTCCTCGAAGTATCGCAGTGGATACGACTTCGTCGTCGTTCCTTGAATTCGACTCAAATATGACTTTCAAGTGTAAAAGAGATTTAGGAGAACGGACACATGGTGAAAAAAAGAATATTAAGCGGGATGAGGCCGACGGGAAAACTGCACATTGGCCATATTCTGGGAGCGCTGAAGAACTGGGTGCGCCTGCAAGATGAATACCAGTGCTATTATATGGTCGCTGACCTGCACGCATTAACCAGTGAATATGAAGACACCGGCAAAATGCAGGAAAACGTCCGCGAAATGGTGATCGACTGGCTGGCCTGCGGTATTGACCCGGCAAAGTCTACGCTACTGGTGCAATCCCGTATTCCGGAGCACAGTGAGCTGCATTTGATCCTTTCCATGATCACGCCGGTATCGTGGCTGGAGCGCTGTCCGACGTATAAAGAACAAATGCATGAGATCAAAGGCAAAGATCTTTCCACCTATGGATTTTTAGGTTATCCGGTTTTGCAGGCAGCTGATATTACTTTGTATAAAGCGTCCGTAGTTCCCATCGGGGAAGACCAGTTACCGCATTTGGAGCTGACCAGGGAAATAGTCCGGCGATTTGACCAGTTTTTCGGCAATGTATTGCCTGAACCGCAGGCTTTACTGACAGACGTGCCGAGGTTGCTGGGCACTGACGGCCGGAAAATGAGCAAGAGTTATAACAATGCTATTTATATTGCCGATACCCAGGACGAGATCAAACGCAAGATCATGGCTATGGTGACTGACCCGCAGAGACTGCGGCCGACTGATCTGGGCCATCCTGATATCTGTTCCGTGTTTGCCTATCACAAGATATTCACGCTGGACCAGCTGGCGGAAATTAAAGAAAAATGTATTAAAGGCCAGCGCGGTTGCGTGGAATGTAAAAAAATACTGCTGGAAAATGTCCTGAAATTCCTGGCCCCGGTCCAGGAAAAAAGAAAGATGTACGAACAGGACCTGCCGCATATAGATAAAGTTTTGCAGGAAGGGACAGCCAAGGCGCAGGAGTTTGCCCGGGCGACAATGGCTGAAGTGAAAAAAGCAGTCCGCTTGAAATAATGCAGTTTTGAATTTTGAATTTTGAGTTTTGAATTTAGGTAAGATTTTAAACCATAACTCAAAACTTAAAACTTATAACTCAAAATTGCTTTTAGGGAGTAAACGTGACTTATCAAGTCAAATTAGAGGTTTTTGAAGGGCCGCTGGACCTATTACTGCATCTGATCAAGAAAGAAGAAATAGATATCTACAATATCCCGGTATCCCGCATCACCGAAGAGTATCTGCAATACCTGGAAATGCTGAAAATGCTGAACCTGGATATTGCCGGGGAATTCCTGGTGATGGCAGCAACGCTGCTGCAGATCAAATCGCGCAAGCTCCTGCCGGTGCCGGTCAAGGAAGAAGAGAATATAGAAGAACTGGATCCGTACCAGGAACTGGTGCGGCAGTTGTTGGAATACAAACGGTTCAAGGAAGTGGCGAAAGTCCTGGAGGTAAAAGAAGTAGAACAGCAGCAAGTATTTACCCGGCCGGCGCAGATCATAGAGCGACTGGGCGATGAAGAATATACCCTGGACGCCAGTCTTTTTGACCTGCTGGACGCTTTTAAGAATGTGCTTAAATCCAATGTGACTACAGTCAGGGAGATCATCCAGGAAGAAGTCAAAATAGAAGAGCGTGTACGGATAATCAGGGAAAAATTAATGGAAAAAGATTCCCTGTCCTTTGAAGAAATATTCACTCCAGAATCGACCCGGCTGGAAATGGTGGTGACTTTCCTGGCGATGCTGGAGCTGATCAAGATGAAGGAGATCAGGATCCTGCAGACCAGATTGTTCGACAAGATCAGGATCTTTAAGAACCGGAGCGCAGCGACTGAGCTTTCAGCCCAACCAACTGTGCAGGAAGAATTGCATCTGGTACAATAAAGATAGTCGCGAGTCACGGGTCGCGAGTCATGAGTATAGGGAAAGCAAAGAGCGATGCGAACAAATACAGTGCAAGGGGAGAAGGAAATGGAAGACATCATTCAGGATGAAACTACCCAGACGACTGTTGCTGATGGAGAAGTAAATACTGAAACAGTCACTGCGAATAGCAGTGAGCCAACTGTAGAAGAAGTAATAGAAGAAACAATCAATACGAATGGCAGTGAGCCAGTAGAAGAAGTAGTAAGCGCGAGTGAACCAGTAATTATAGATGAAGTAAAAGCAGAAATAGCAGTAGAACAAAAACCGGTTGTGGAGTTAAAATCTGTGGTCGAGGCATTGTTATTTATTACGAGTGATCCATTGGAACTGGACAAGATACAAGAAATAGTCGGGATCGAGTATAGCGGGCAAAAGCTGGATAAAAAACAGATCCGGGAGGCACTGGCAGAATTAACCGCTGATTATCAAAACAGGAACACTGCCTTACAACTGGTAGAAATTGCGAATGGCTGGCAGCTATGCACAAAAAAAGAGTATGCGGTCTGGCTGGAAAAGCTGGCTAAGAACAAAGATGTTTACAAACTTTCCAATTCAGCGCTGGAAACCCTGTCTATTATTGCCTACAAACAACCTTTGACCCGGGCGGAAGTAGAACATATTCGCGGTGTAGATTCCGGCGGTGTTATTCACAACCTGCTGGAAAAAAGACTGGTCCGTATTACCGGGCGCAAAGAAGTCCTGGGGCACCCGTTATTGTATGGCACGAGTGATGAATTCCTGCAATACTTTGGTTTAGCTTCCCTGGCCGATCTGCCGATGCTGGAAGACCTAAATAAGAGTTAAACAGTCGCGAGTCACGGGTCACAAGTCTTGATTAAATCATTTATGATGAAAGCTTTTGTCCTTAACTCAAAACTTCTAACTTAAAACTGTTTTTTTGAAAATGAGGCTAAAAAAATGGATTTAAAGAAACTAAGAAATAAAATAGATAAACTAGATGTAGAGATCCTAGATCTGCTCAATGAGCGGTTGAAAATCGCCAGGCAAGTGGGTAAGGCCAAGAAATTACGCAAGGAAGATGTATATGCGCCTAACCGCGAGAAAGAGATACTGATCAACCTGATCAAAAAGAATAAAGGCCCTTTACCAACCGACGAGCTGAAAAATATTTTTCGCGAGATCATTAAGACCTCATTATTACTGCAAAAGAAATTATCCATAGCTTATCTTGGGCCAGAGGCCTCGTTCACGCATTTGGCGGGTATCAAGAACTTCGGGCGGCAGGCCCAATATGTTCCAGCCAAAAGTATTGGCGATGTTTTTAACGAAGTGGAAAAGGGAAGAGCAGACTACGGTGTGGTACCGGTTGAGAATACGACCGAGGGAATGGTCAATTACACCTTGGACATGTTCATGGATTCAGACCTGAAAATATGCGCTGAGGTGCTTCTAGAGGTCCATCATAACCTGGCCTCCCGCACGACGATCGATAAAATTGAAAAAATATATTCACATGTGCAAACCGTAGCGCAGTGCCGTAATTATCTGGAAGAAAAAATGTCCCAGGTGAAAGTCATAGAGGTGGAATCTAATTCCAAGGCGGCGCAGTTGGCCTCCCAGGACCCGAAGAGCGCGGCCATCGTCAGCACGGTAGCGGCAGAGATGTACAATTTAAACATCCTGGTCTCGCGCATCGAGGACCTGACCAATAATTATACCCGCTTCCTGGTGATCGGCAAGAATGACAGCGCCAAGAGCAATGAAGATAAAACCTCGATCCTGTTTTCCATCAAGGACCGGGTCGGCGCGTTGTATGACATGCTGCTGCCGTTCCGCGCAGCGCATATTAACCTGACCAAGATAGAATCACGGCCGACTAAGAAGAAAGCCTGGGAATATGTCTTCTTTGTTGATCTCATCGGGCACCGGGAAGACGCGAATATTAAAAAAGCGCTCAATGAACTGGAAAAAGAATGCCTGTTCCTGAAAGTACTGGGATCATATCCAATTGGGGAAGAGTAAGAACGGTTCGCAGATAGCGGATGGCGGACGGCGGAAAAAGCACAAGAAGTTGATAGTTGATAGATGGTAGTTGATAGCAAAAACTAAAACTAGCTCATTCAACGCTCAACGTATAACATTTGTACGTTGATTATTTTTTAAGGATGATACTATGATCGAAAAACTGATCAGGAAAAACATTTTGCAGTTCCAGCCGTATATCCCCGGCAAACCGATCGCTGAGGTAAAACGGGAGCTGGGATTGAAGAGAGTTATAAAACTGGCATCCAATGAAAATCCTTTGGGTCCATCCCTAAAAGCGCTCCAGGCGGTCAAAAAGGCGCTAAATTCTGTTTTTCTCTATCCAGAGGGTAGTGGAATACTTTTAAAGCGGAAAATCGCTAAAAAGCTGGCTTTACGGCCTTCTAACATAATTTTAGGTAATGGGTCAGATGAGTTAATTGAGATCATCGGTAAGACTTTTCTAGATCCAGGAGATGAGATCATTGTTTCTGCCGACGGTTTTATCAGATATAAAATGGCCGGTGACCTCATGTGTTGCGGGGTGATAGCAGTTCCCAGTAAGGATCATAAACACGACTTGGCCGGGATGAAAGCCGCTATTACTCCTAAGACCAAGGTTATTTTTATCATTAATCCAAATAATCCTACCGGTACATATGTCAGTGAACGGGAACTGGTTGAGTTTTTCCAGGGACTACGGGAGGATATCATCGTCGTTTTCGACGAGGCTTATTACGAATACGCGACACAGAAAGACTATCCCCAGACCCTGGATTATCTCCGGAAGGGTAAGAATGTGATTATCCTGCGTACTTTTTCTAAGATCTATGCCCTGGCTGGATTGAGAGTAGGTTATGGATTGGCTGGCGAAGAACTTATTTCATACCTCGAACGGGTACGTCCGCCGTTTAATGTGAATTCCCTGGCTCAGGTAGCAGCTGAAGTGAGCCTGGATGATAAACAGCAAATTAAGAGAAGCCTGGCCCTCGTGGAAAAAGAAAAGAAGAAACTATACCGGGAACTGGACAAATTATCGATAACCTATATTCCCAGCGCGGCTAATTTTGTATTGATAGACCTGAAACGGGAAGCAGGGGAGATTAGCAAGAAGCTACTGGCCAGCGGCGTAATCGTACGGCCCATGGGGGAATATAAACTTCCTACGTGCATTCGGGTGACGATCGGGTTGCCGGCGGAAAACAACAGGTTCGTAAGCGCACTTAGAAAATTACTTTAATCAAGAGGAGGCAAAGGTTTCTGAATAAATCGTTTGCGTAGCGAGAAATAATTATTTTGAGCGAAACAATGAATGAGTGACGAGCATATCTACGGAGTGATATGTAAGGAACGAATGAAGCAGGTGCAGCCAAAAGGATTATTTCGCAGTAGCAAAAAGATTTAATTCAGAGACCTTGAAAAGAATGTTTATTACATTGAAACCAGGTACGACCAAGCAAGGCATTGACCATGTTATAGAAAAAATAAAAGAACTTGGATTTACGCCGCATATTTCCAAAGGCAGTGAAAGAACGGTCATCGGTGTAATTGGTGAAAATGCCATTCTTACCAAGGACGCGTTCGAAGCCATGTTCATGGTGGAATCCATTACCCCGATCACCAAGCCTTTTAAGCTGGTGAGCCGGGAATTTAAAAAAGAAAAAACAGTTATTAAAATCGGAAACATAGAGATAGGCGGCAACAAGATCGTAATGATGGCCGGGCCCTGTTCGGTAGAGAATAAGGCCTTGCTCATCGAGATAGCTAAAAGTGTGAAGAAAGACGGCGCCACGATCTTACGCGGCGGGGCATTTAAGCCGCGGACCTCACCATATGCTTTTCAGGGCCTGGGTGAAAAAGGCCTGAAATTCCTGGCTGAGGCCAGGAAAATCACCGGATTATTGATCGTGACTGAAGTAATGGATACGCGGCAAGTAGACCTGATCGCTAAATATGCTGATATCCTGCAGATCGGTGCCCGTAATATGCAGAATTTTGATTTATTGAAGGAAGTAGGAAACACTAAAAAAGCAGTCATGTTGAAACGGGGCATGTCTTCTACGATCAAAGAAATGTTGATGAGCGCGGAATATATTTTATCACGCGGCAATTACAACGTCATGCTCTGCGAAAGAGGCATCAGGACATTTGAGGATGCGACCAGGTTCACCATGGACCTGAATGCCGTGCCGGTGATCAAGGAATTGAGCCATTTACCGGTGATCGTAGACCCGAGCCATGGCACCGGGGTCAGGAAATATGTGAGCCCGATGTGCAAAGCAGCTATCGCCTGCGGCGCTGACGGTTTGATGGTGGAAGTGCATTCGGATCCGGAAAAAGCTTTCAGCGATGGGGCACAGTCGCTCCTGCCGGTTGATTTCACGAAGATGATGGCGGAATTAAAACCGGTAGCTAAGGCAGTTGGTAGAACAATCTAATAGCGTTAAGCGTATAGCGTAGAGCGGATAGGAAGTGCAACTCCTATACGCTAAACGCTACCCGCTATACGCCAGAAAGAAATAGTATGAGTCAAATTAAAACAGTTGCAATTATCGGGGTGGGATTGATCGGCGGATCGCTGGGCATGGCTTTGAAAAAAAGCCGGGCAGTGGGAAAAGTGATCGGTATCGGACGCCATCCTGAAAAATTAAAAAAAGCCAGGCAGCTTAAGGCTATAGATGAGTTTACTAATGATTTTCCCGGCGGGGTCAAAGATGCCGACTTGGTGGTAGTCTGTACGCCGGTAGGGTTGATCGCTCCGACCATCAAAAGAATATTGCCGGCCTTGAAAAAAGGCTGCATTATTACGGATGTCGGCAGCGTAAAAGCGCCGGTAGTGACTGCCGCAGAAAAGATCCTGCGGGCCAAAAAGATCCATTTTATCGGCGGCCATCCGATGGCTGGCAGTGAGCAGGCCGGCATCAGCAACGCCCAAAGCGGATTATTTAAAAATGCGGCTTGGATCCTGACGCCGGGAAGCCATACTTCATTGAAAGAAATAGCTCTCTTGCATCACTTACTCAGCTTGACCGGAGCCAGGGTGGTATTGCTGGATCCTAAAAAACATGACCAGATAGTTTCCGTCACCAGCCACCTGCCGCATTTACTCGCTGCCAGTTTAGTTAATTACCTGGCCGCCCAAAGCCGCAAGCATAAAATGCTTCATAATCTTACTGCCGGGGGATTCCGGGATATGACGCGTATCGCTTCTTCTCCACCTGAGATCTGGACGGATATTTCCCTGATGAATAAGCAAGAGATCATTAAAGCTTTAACCGAGTTTAACCGCTTGACCAGTAAAATGATCAGCGCGCTTAAGGCTAACAAGAAAAAACAAGTGTTCAGCCTCTTTGCACAAGCCAAGCAAACACGGGATCGGATATTCAAGTAATGTTAGTAATGAACAAAGTTAAAAAGTTAAAAGGCGTGGTGACTGTCCCTGGAGATAAGTCAATATCACACCGGGCAATAATGTTTACCGCTCTCAGCGAAGGCCGTAGCACTATTTTAAATTTCCTGGAAAGCGAAGATTGCCTTAATACAAAAAAAGCTTTTCTGCAAATGGGGATAAAATTCACCAGTCGCGGAAAAGCTTTAATTGTTTATGGAAAAGGACTGCATGGTCTGAAAGCGTCTGTAAAGCCGATCGACTGCGGCAATTCAGGTACAACCATGCGTTTAATAAGCGGTATCCTGGCTGGACAGGAATTTACCTCTATCCTGACCGGGGATAAATATCTACGCCGCCGGCCGATGAAACGGGTAATCACTCCATTACGCTCCATGGGTGCAAAGATCGAGGCTGTGCATGATGAATTGGCACCGCTTAAGATCTACGGTGGATATTTACAGGGAATTGAATATACCTTACCAGTAGCCAGTGCCCAGGTAAAATCATGTATTCTTCTGGCAGGTTTATACGCTGACGGGAAAACCAGCGTAATTGAACCGGTGTCTACAAGGGATCATACCGAAAAAATGTTAGCCTATCTCGGAGCTAATATTAAGAAGCAGGGACGGAAAGCTACTGTTCAGGGGAACATAGGGTTGCAAGGTAAGAAGATCATCGTACCGGGAGATATTTCTTCGGCCGCATTCCTGCTGGTAGCTGCCAGTATCATCCCTGGTTCCCGGATACTGATCCGGAAAGTAGGCATTAATCCAACCAGGAACGGGATCATAACCATACTGCAAAAAATGGGCGCCAGGATCAAGGTCAAAAATAAAAGAAATTTTGGCGCTGAGCCGGTCGCTGACCTGGAAGTACGTTACGCTGCGTTACGCGGCATAACTGTTACTGGAAAGATTATTCCCAATATTATAGACGAGATACCAGTCCTGGCGGTAGCGGCAGCGCTAGCCCGGGGAAAAACTGTTATTCGGGGAGCTAAAGAACTGCGTGTCAAAGAGACTGACCGGATCAAGTCCATGGCTTCGCAGTTAAAAAAAATGGGCGCAAAAATAGAAGAGCGAAAAGACGGACTGGCTATTTACGGGTCAGCTATACTGCAAGGCGCGATAGTAGATAGTTTTGGTGATCACCGGACAGCTATGAGCCTGGCTATAGCTGCTATGACGGCTGAGGGCCAGACGGTGATCAAAGACACGGCGTGTATCAATACATCTTTTCCCGGTTTTGAAAAACTTCTCAGAAAGATCTCCGCGTGGTAAAAAAAGCTTTTATTATAGCCATAGACGGCCCTGCCGGGGCAGGGAAAAGCACTATCGCCAGGATGCTGGCAGGAAAATTGGGCTATGTATATATTGATTCCGGCGCAATGTACCGGTCCATTACCTGGGCGGCGATGCGCGCAGGTTTCTCTTTACAGGATGATAAAAAACTGGTGGCGTTGGCTAAAGAAACCAGGCTATGTTTTAAAAAACACGACCACCAGATGAAGCTTTTCATGAACGGCAAACCAGTGACCAAAGCAATCCGCACTCCTAAAGTTACTGCTAATATCTGTTATATCGCTGATAATCTCCAGATCCGGCGCCTCATGGTCAAGCTGCAGCAGAAGATCGGGCAGGCCGGTGGAATAGTAATGGAGGGCCGGGATATCGGAACCAAAGTATTTCCCGGAGCTGATTTTAAATTTTATCTGGATGCTTCAGCACAGGAACGAGCCAGGAGAAGATACCGGGAATTCAAAGCCCGCGGGGTAAAGGTTAAGATACAGGATATTCTGCAGGATATCAGGATCAGGGATCATAAGGATAAAACCAGGATGGTAAGCCCGCTGAAAAAAGCCAAGGGCAGTATCGTTATCGATTCCAGCAAATTGACCCCGGAACAAGTAGTTAGTATAATGATGGGGCGTATAGCGGGTAGCGTATAGCGGATAGGAAAAAGAAAATGCTGTATTTTTTGGGACATAGTTTTTTTAAGCTGTTATTCACCGGGATCTTTCGGCTCAAGATCAAAGGAGCGGAAAATATCCCAGCTGATGGACCTGCTTTGATCTGTGCGAACCATCAGAGTTTTATTGACCCGCCGCTAGTTGGTTCCGCGGTCAAACGTCCAGTCCACTATATGGCCCGCCATGACCTTTTTACCGTGCCGGTTCTGGGCTGGCTTATTTCACGGGTAAAAGCTTTCCCCGTAAAACGATCGGGCGTGGGTGACCCTGGCGCGTTCAAGAATATTCAGCGCTTACTGGAAGGAAAGGAAATTGTCTTGCTTTTTCCGGAAGGGACCCGCAGCCGTGACGGGTATCTGCAAAAACCTTTGCCGGGAGCAGGATTGATCGTTTATCAGGCCAAGGACATTCCGGTTATACCCTGCTATGTCGATGGCTCAAGAGAAGTATTACCCAGGGGCAGCAAGTTCCTGCATTATCATCGGTTAAAAGTAATTTTCGGTAAACCGATAGATTTTAGCGCTTATTATCAAAAAGAAAGATCCAAAGACTTATACCGGGAAATGAGTGCCAGGATAATGCAGGAGATAGCTAACCTGAAAGCACAAGCAAATGATAAAAATTAAGCTTGCCAAACATGCTGGTTTTTGTTTTGGGGTAAAGCGGGCCGTGAACCTGGCCCTGAAAACTGCCTCTGAAAATAAAACCAAAAAAATTGCTACTCTAGGCCCGTTGATCCATAATCCGCAGGTCACCCGGGAGTTAGCTGGTAAAGGTATTATCGACATAGCCAATCCGCAAAAAGTGCGTTCAGGCATTGTGATCGTCTGTTCTCACGGCATGCATCCCCTGGTCCTGAATAAATTAAAGAAAAAGAAAATTACTATTGTCGATGCCACCTGTCCCTTTGTCAGAAAAATCGAAAAGATAGTCAAAAAACTTAAAAAAGAGGATTATGCTATCGTTATTATTGGCGACCAGGAACATCCGGAAGTCAAAGCGATCACCGGCTATGCCGGTAAAAAAGTGATCCTGATCGAAAGTGTTGAAGCCGCCAGGAAATTAAGCGGATTAAAAAAGATCGGTGTAGTGGCCCAAACCACTCAATCTGTAGAAAAATACAAATTAATTTGCCGCGAACTTAAGAAGAAAACCAAACATTTAAAAATATTTAATACTATTTGTGACGCTACGCAGAAACGGCAAGAGGAAGCGGTATGCCTGTCACGGGAAGTAGAAAAAATGATCGTCATAGGAGGATATAACAGCGCCAACACAAAACGCTTAGCTAAGCTCTGCCTTGAGTTGGGTCGTCCAACCAGGCATATAGAGCAGGCAAAAGACTTAGACCCGGCTTTTTTAAAAAACACAAACAGCGTCGGTATTTTGGCCGGGGCATCTACCCCTGACTGGATCATAAATAATGTGATCGCACGAATAAAACAAACGGAGGAATCATAGGTATTATGGAAATGCAGAATGATTGGATGGAAGAAGCCTTGAAAACAGGCAAAGAGCGGTACCAGGACGGTGATATTGTCACCGGAAAGGTCGTGGGCGTCACCAATGACGGCTTAATCGTGGATATCGGGATAAAAAGCGAAGGCTTGATCCCGCTCAGCGATTTTGATAAGGATGAGCAGGATTTTAAAATTGGCGACCCTATTGAAGTGCTCCTGCTCAGGAAAGAGTCTAAGACCGGGCAGGTACTTCTTTCATTTCAGCAGGCCCAGGAGATCAGGCACTGGGAAAAGCTGGAGCAATCGTTTAAGCAAAACGCCATTATAGACGGGGTGATCAAGAGAAAAGTAAAAGGCGGCGTTAATGTGGAGGTTTTTGATAATGAAGTTTTTATGCCGGCCAGCCAGGTAGGGTTATCCTATATCAAGGACCTGGATACTATGTTGGACCAGGCGGTACGCGTAAAGATCATAAAATTCGACCGGTCTAAAATGAACGTAGTTGTGTCCCAGAGAGTGATCCTGGAAGAAGAGCTGGTTCAGAAAAAAGAAAAACTCTGGGCTGAATTGCAGGAAGGGCAGATCCGGAAAGGCTTAATTAAGAATATTACTGATTTCGGGGCTTTTATTGACCTGGGCGGCAGCGAGGGGCTATTGCATATAAATGATATCAGCTGGGGCAAGATAAAAAAGGTCAGCGATATCTTGAAAATAGGTGAAGAAATTGATATTAAAGTTCTCCAGCTGGACCGGATCAACCAGAAGATCTCATTAGGTTTGAAACAACTGAGTCAGGATCCCTGGGTGAGCATAAAACAAAAATATCCGGTGGATTCCGTAGTTTCCGGCAAAGTAGTGTCGCTGGCGGATTTCGGGGCTTTTGTGGAACTGGAAGAAGGGATCGAAGGCTTGATCCATGTATCTGAAATGTCCTGGGTTGAATTTGTGAAGCATCCTTCTAAAATAATGAAGGTGGGAGATGTGGTCCAGGCAAAAGTGCTGGCTATTGACGAGGAAAAACGGAAATTATCGCTTGGCTTAAAGCAAGTCCAGCCCAATCCCTGGGCGACTGCCGCGGCTAAATATAAAATTGGCTCCCGGGTGACGGGTGTTGTTTCCCATCTTGCGCCGTTTGGCGCCTTCATCAGGATGGAAGACGGGATCGAAGGATTGATCCACGTCAGTGATCTTTCCTGGCAGGAAAAAATAAGCCACCCCCAGCAGGTGTTAAAAGTCAATGACCGGGTCGAGGCTCTAGTCTTAAAAGTAGAGGCTAAGGAAGAAAAGCTTTCGCTTGGTTTTAAGCAGCTCCAGGAGAATCCGGTAGCCGGTTACCGGGCCGGGGAGAATGTCGAAGCAGAGATCACGGAAATCGTGGCCCAGGGGCTGGTTGTTACCGTAGGGCAAAATATACACGGTTTTATCCATATTTCGCAGATTACCAGTGAATTTACAGAAAAACCAACAGCCACATTTAAAGTAGGGCAAAAGGTCACCGCTAAGATCAGCAAGGTGGATGCGGACGAAGCCAAGCTCAGCTTAAGCATCAAGGAATATGACAAGGGCGTAAAAAAAGAAACAGTCGCAAAATACACTAAAACTACTGAACAGAAAGTAACTTTTGGCGATGTGCTGGGAGACCAACTGGCGAAGTTCAGGAAGACAGGGTAGAAATGATTATCCCCCCTAGTTCTGCAAATGCATAACTAGCAGGGGGGACTTCGCACAGATTAGAGATAAGAGCATATATTATGTTTAAAAAAATACTGCTGTTGCTGATGTTGCTTTTTATATTAGCCTGGTGGCCTGGTGCTGACCAGGTTTTTAGCCAGAATAAAACTGTTGTTTCTGATTTTAAATGGCAGGTCATAGAAACCCCGCACTTTATTTTACATTACTATCTGGACAATGAATTCATGGTCGAATCTATTGTCCGCATTCTCGAAAACGGCTATCAAAAAGTCACTAAAGATCTTAATATCGAACCGTCGGCAAAGATTCCTTTTTTCCTCTTTGCCACGCACAATGATTTTGAACAGAATAATATTAGTGCTGTCGGGGAAGGGGTAGGTGGTTTTACCGAACTGTATAAAAACCGCTTTGTCGTACCGTTGAACGGCAGTGAAAAATGGGCGACTCATGTTATTGAGCATGAAATGACCCATGCTCTGGTTTTTGAATTCTTTTTTGGCGGGCGCTTCTGGCGGTCCATTTACCTGCTAAAGAGCCTTTTTTATCCGCTTTGGTTCATAGAAGGTATGAGTGAATACCAGTCATCGCCTGATGATATAAGCGATATAATGATCCTCCGGGACGCGGTTATCAACAAGGGTATAATACCGCTGCATAAACTGGGCAGTTTTGACCATTTGCAATCTAACCAGGTACGTCTCGCCTATAATGAAGGGCATAGCGCCATTTCTTATATCGCCGAAAAATACGGGCACGGCAAGCTTAGCGACTTGCTCTATTTATTGAAAGATTCCTATGATATTTCCGGGGTCTTGAATACTGTGTTGAAAAAGGATATTTTTAAGCTTAATAAAGAATGGGAAGCGTATTTAAAGGCCAAGTATGCCGATCCGGTTAAGGATAAAAAAACAGTTAGCGCCTATGGCTCCAAGATTACCAACCGCGGTTATTCTAATTTGCATGGCCGTCTTTCTCCCGACGGGAAAAGGATCGTATACCTGACTGACCGCCGCGACCAGTATGAGTTTTATCAAGCCGCGCCTGACGGCAGTAAACCGCGCACCATCTTGAATTGGCTCCAGCGCAAAAAATATGATACGATCAGCACTGAAGGCAATATATTTTCCTTTTCCCCGGATGCGCAGAATATTGTCTTCAGCGCGGAAAAGCTGCAGCGGCAGTATTTCTTTATCTATAATTTTCCCCGGCGCCGGTTGACCCGCATCAAAGTAGACCTGGATGAGGTCACGTCTCCCAGTTATTCCCCTGACGGGCAGAAAATTATTTTCAGCGGATTAAAAAAAGGTGAAAGTGATCTTTATGTAATAGACAGTAAAGGCCGTAATTTGACCAGGCTTAACGCTGATGCCTATGATGACACCTACCCGATGTTTACTATCGACGGGAAGGGCGTTATCTATGTCAGTGAACGGGAAAAAGTACGATACCTGTACCAGTTGGATCTGGCTACCGGGGAAACCAGGCGGATCACTGCTGCCGGCAAAGAAGAATTTGCTCCGTTCCTGGACACAACCGGCCAAATTCTTTATCACATTAGTGGTGATAACGGCATTTTCAATGTCTATAAGACAGATCTTTCTACCGGTCAAAAACAGCAACTAACGGATGTAAATACGGGTATTGTTTCTGTCGGTGTGTCCCAGGATAGAAGCAGCTGGCTGCTATCCGGCTATGCTGAAGGCAGGACCAATCTCTACCTGGGCAGCATGGCAGAAGGAGCGGTAGCGCCGTCGGTCCTGCCGTATACAATCGGCTACCAGTTCACAGCAAGTTCCGCTTCTGTCTCGGTGCCGCTGGCAGTAGAGGTGCGATCATCGACGACAACAATAGCTGCATCCGACCTGATCCTGAGCAGGTATCCGTATCATTTTAAAGCCAGCACTGATTATATTTTACCGATCTTTGTCTTATATGCCGGCACAGAAGGCGCTGGATTTGCCGGTGCTACTTATTGGCAAGTGAGCGATTATCTGGGCAATCACATCTTTAATACCGGATTGACGTATTCCAGCGAAGATAATTATTTAAACTATTCACTGGTATACCAATATGCCCGCTGGCGACCGCAATTCGGCATTGGCGGTTCTGGAGCCACAGGGTATGATATAAACGATGACGATGAGTTATTAAGGATCAGAAGCTACCAGGAGAGTTTTTATATCACGTATCCACTGGACCGTTTTCATCAAGTTGAAGCTGGCTTGGCCAATGTTGACGAATATACGCGTAACCGCGACCAGAATGATCTTTCCGGCCATGACCGGGCTAATGTTATTTTTACGTCATTTACCCGTGATTATACCACCGGAGAGCTTTTTGACATCAGGCACGGGCACAGGCTCAGCATTAATGCCAGCCTTGGACGCAACCTGTTCCATAGTGATATCAAGTATGATACGGTCCAGTTTGATTGGCAAAACTATTGGCTGGCGCGGCAAAACCTGATCATCGGCACCAGGCTGGTTGGTGTCCATTCTACGGGACGCGATTACCAGACTTTTACCATTGGTAACCGTAATTATTTGCGCGGCTATAGTTCTGAAGATGATATTACCGGCACGGTTGTCGGCTTGGCCAATTTAGAATCAAGGTTTTACCTGTTTAGGAATATAGACTATGACCTTTGGTTTATGGTCCCGGACCTGTATTTTAAAAGCCTGCAGGCAGTTTTTTTTACCGACAATGGATTAGCTGGATCTTCGTGGCAGGATTTTGAACAACAATCGCATAAGGTAGGCAATATCCACAATAGTATTGGCACCGGATTGCGGCTTAATTCTTTTATCATGCAAAGATTTCCGATCATTTTAAGGCTTGACTATGCCCGGCGGACTGATGTAAAAAATAAAGGGGTCTGGTATTTTAATCTGGGTGCCAGTTTCTGATGAAAATGTTTTCAGGAGTATTAACTTTATGCTTGGAGTGGGCGTTAAAAACAATACAATATTAAGTATAATTTTGCTGCTAGTATCGCCTCTATATTTGTCCGGATGTTGTACAATAGTGAATGGGACAAAACAATTGGTAAGCATTAATAGCGAACCAGTAGGGGCTAAAGTTATGGTTGACGGTTCTGACTGCGGAAAAACTCCTGTTGCTTTAAAATTAGCGAGAAAAAAAGATCATAGTGTCGAAATAGAAATGGGAAATTATATTACCTATAAGACTACACTCAGCAGGGCTGAAACTGGCTGGATCTGGGGTAATTATTCACTCTTTTTAACTAATTGGCCACATTTCAGTGTCTACGGAGCTCTGGCTTGGGTGCCTTCTATTATTATTGACACTAATAATGGCTCTAGGTACAAATTAAAACCGCAAAACATAAATGTAACACTTTTAAAAAAAGATAATCCGGATGTTAATGATTATGATATGAAAAAAGTATACACCGAACAAATAGAACCTAAGAAGGCAGAATATAGAAATAAAATAGAACCTGGGCAGAAAGAATATAGAATACCGGTCAATGCCGCTTTTTTGTCGTTATTATTGCCAGGAATAGGGCAGTTTTATAATAGTGCCGCACTAGTTGATCATCAACAACAAGAGATCACCAAAGGTATATTTTTTCTTGTTGTAGGCGGTACCGCTTATATTGCAGGTTTCAATGAGCTAAATAATGAACGCAATTCTCATGAATGGGATAGTTTTAAATATGGATTTGGCGGAAGGATATTAATAATTTCTGGAATATTGACCAGTGTTGTGAGTATGTTTGAAGCTCATTATACAGCAAATGAAATCAATAAGGGGCATTATCGTTATAGTTTTCGTGCAGAAAAAGATACGGTTATAGTATGCTATAATAAATATTTTTAAACTAGTATAGTCGCTTTTTTATTTTAAAGATTTGGATTTTCTTGACCATATTTTTAGAAGGGGGATGTTATGGTTGATAGCACGTCGAAGACGATGCAAAAAATGGTCGTGCACAAAGCAGATGGCACTATCGTTAAGGGGATTTCCTACAATTTTTCCCCATATGTCAATATCGCTTTCCATTTAGAGCAGGTAGATCCAGCCGCCAGCGATGCCAAATCAGTGGAAATAAGGATCTCGACGTTAAAAGCCATTTTTATTGTTAAGAGTTTTCCCGGTAACCCGGATTACAAAGAAAAAAAATGCTTCCAGGATGCGGGTATCCAATTACAGCCGGGCCGTAAGGCAGAAGTCGAATTTATGGATGGCGAAAAGATTTATGGCGTGATTTTTACTTTTGACCCTAAAAAAATCGGTTTTTGGCTGTTTCCCATTGATCCTAATGACAACAATGAAAAAGTTTTTATTATTTCCAATATGGTTAAAGAAGTAAAATTCGTTTAGCTGGAAAATAGAAAATCGAAAGTAGACCGCAATCATATCTCGATTCTCGATTTTCGATTGCTCAAAGTAGCCGGTAGGGGGATTCAAAAAAAATCACCCTTTCCGGCTCTTTTTTATTCCCGCCTGAGCCCGGCCACCAGCTTCCTCCCGCAAGATATGCCAATTTCTCGACGATAAACCAACAGCAAAGGCGATTTTAGGCCCTTATTTTCCCGGGGTAATGGTTTGGTATAGCCCTGATTTAACCGGTTGGCGCGGTTTTGGGGGTTGCCAGCCAAACTTAGGCCTGATTTTGGGTTTGGCTATAAAAACAAACCAGTAGCAAATATCCGGGGGTTGCCCGGGGTTAGCCGGTTTTATAAAAGGCCGGGAAATTCCTGGCTATTTTTTTGAGAAAGAGCGCTAATTTATAATATGATATTTTATTTATAAATATAATATTATTTCATATGATAATAAAGGGGAATATGAATAAATCTAATAAAGGGCTTTAAATAAACCAATGGACGGCGATACTATATAGAAGTAAACATAATATATCTTATCAGACGTAGTATTTTTGGCAGAAAAAGGGGTCATTCAGGGATATTTGAAGGCTGTTTATGAGAGTGTAGCTTGTGTATTTTGAGGTATTTTAAAGCTTGCAAAGGCGATTTTAAGCGGTTTATATGGTTTCTTAGGGTACTTGTACCTTAGCCGGCTGGTTAAACTTCCCAAAAGTCCAAAATATAGTCTTCACCGGGTACTTTAAAGGATATTAGACCCCTGGCTGGCCAGCGTTCGATCTCAAAAGAGTTCCTTTTTACGATCACATTCAGAGAAACAATGTCTTCTGGCTTGAAATTAAAAGTGCTGAAAGGTATGGCGAGCTCTATAAACTTATCTATAGCCACCGTGGTAAAGTCCCCTACCTTGGTGTTTGCAGAATTATGCACTTCGCTTATGGTTAGCACTTTTGGACCGCTGGAAGAAAGATTTAGTACTATCGTATACGGCTTAGGTTCTAAAATATTGAATTCCAGGCTTAAATTATCTGTTTCCGTGCTATTAAAGATTGTATTCAAGTCCAGCCGTAAATACATATTTTTAAGGTCAAACCCATAATAAATCAGGTTTACTATGGTATTTGCCCGATACATGGTGCCGCCGGTTTTGGATACATCGTAGAGGCCGGCATTTTGCCATTCATAATAGTTTGTGATTTTGCCGTCTATTATTGGCGAGATCAAGCTGATCGGGTACTGGGATGGTTTAGACTTAGCAATGCCTTTA